>CAZZKO010000063.1:0-6860 GCA_964654925.1 uncultured Candidatus Bathyarchaeia archaeon | reverse complement strand
GGCAAGGGCTAGCCTTAATGCATGAGCTGCTTCCCATAGCCGCAGGTTGGAGACTCCCAATAGTCATGGTTAACACTAACCGTTCACTGTCGCCGAATCTGAACATATGGGGAGACCAAAGCGACTCGATGGCCTCTAGGGACTGCGGTTGGATTCAGTTTTTCGCAGAGAACGCTCAAGAACTATTCGATCTAGTGATAATGGCTTTCAGAATAGCCGAAGATGAGAGGGTGCAGCTTCCAGTAATGGTAAACGCCAAGGGTTTCTATTGCACCCACGTTATTGAGCCCCTGATAATACTGGATCAGGAGGAGGTGGAGAAGTTCCTGCCGCCGAAAAAGATTCCAAAGTACGCATTAAACCCGGATAACCCCACAACATGGGGTTGCGTAGCCTTTCCAGACGTTCAAACCGAGATCAAAAAGCAATGGGATGATGCATTAAGGAATTCAATAAAAGTTATCCGTGAAGTGTTTAGGGAATACGGCAGTCTATTCGGCAGAAATTACGACATCATAGAAACCTACAGAATGGAGGACGCTGAGGTGGGACTACTTCTCATGGGATATGCCTGTGGAACATGCAGGGTCGCCGTTGACGCCCTTAGGGAGAAAGGCGAAAAGGTAGGAATGATCAAGCTCAGGATCTTCAGACCCTTCCCCTTCGACGATTTGGCTGCTGCTTCAAAAAACCTTAAGGCGATAGGAGTGTTTGATGAAGCCATCAGCATTGGCGGTGTTGGGGGGCCCCTATTTGGCGAGGTGCGCTCCGCCCTATATAGCCTAGAAAAGAGACCAGAGGTTCTAGGATTTATTCAAGGCATAGGCGGCAGAGACATTAAAGTGGATGATTTCATTAGGGCATACCATGAAATCAAAAGCGTCCTTTCAGGAGAGAAGAAAATAGAAAATGACTTCATGTTCTTGCAGGTGAGGGAATGAAATATGACCGCATATTTTAAAAACTTGAAAGAAATTCCGGGTGAAGAATACTTTATCCATGGACACCGTGCATGTGCAGGATGCACCGAGCCAATAGCCGTAAGGCTTGTCCTTAAAGCCATCGGAAAGGACTGCATAGTCGTATCTCCCACCGGGTGCCTAGAAGTCTTTTCAACACCATATCCATACACATCATGGGCTGTTCCCTGGTGCCACGTAGCCTTCGAAAATGCTGGCGCGGTAGCTTCAGGAGTCGAGGCAGCCCTTAGGGTTTTCAAGCGGAAGGGAAAACTTCCAGACAAAAAGATACACGTTGTTGTTTTCGCTGGAGACGGTGGAACCATCGATATAGGGCTACAGTCCCTTTCAGGAGCCCTTGAAAGGGGACATGACATGCTATATGTTTGCCTTGACAACGAGGCCTACATGAACACGGGAATTCAAAGGTCAGGCTCAACGCCTTACGGTGCATGGACAACGACAACAGCCGTTGGGAAGGTAATGCCTGGAAAAATCCAGTGGAAAAAAGATGGAGCCAAGATAGCCGCCGCCCATGATATACCCTATGTGGCTACAGCCTCTGTTGCATATCCTCTTGATTTGATGAATAAGGCGAGAAAAGGCGCTGAAGTTGATGGACCAGCATACATACAGGTTCTATGCCCATGCGTGCCGGGATGGAGGATCAGGCCTGAACACTCAATTAAGGTTGCAAGATTAGCTGTGCAGACGGGGATTTACCCGCTTTACGAGATAGAAAACGGCTCATTAAACGTTACCGTTAAGGTTCCACAGAGGAAAAATGTTGAGGAGTACTTAAAACTTCAGGGGAGATTCGGACATTTAACGGAGGACATGATAAAGAAGATCCAGAGCCGCGTTGACATGGAAGCTGAAAAATTGGGATTGGGCCCAAGAAAATAGCCTTGAAATATTAAAAGCCTGCTTCTGCATTTTCCCTCAAGAATCTTTCTATTTCCTTTTCCGCGTTGTCGGCTTTTATGAATATGGGCACGTTTTCTATGCCCGTGGCAATATAGCTTGAAAGCAGCCACTCGCCGGGCGCAAATTCCAGAGTTTTTTCAAGAATCCCCTTGTCAATCATAAAGGTGTCGCTTATCAGTGCACGGTCATAAGGTCTAGGCAACGTGCCCACAAAGTACGTGTGGAGTTGCTGAAGCGCGTTGGTGTTTAGATATGCTATACGTTGAGTGGCTATGCAAACGCCAAGGCCATATTTGCGACCCTGCCTGAGGATTGTTTCCACCTGTTTGCTACATTTCTTGTCTATTCCAGTTGCTCCTGAGAGTTCTGGGATAAACTCCTGAGCCTCGTCGAAAACTAGGAGGATATAGGGCTTCACTTGAAACCTTCTCTTTCTCCTTGTAAGAAGATCCTGCGTCAGGGTCACCACAAGATCCTTTATGGTTACGGGATCTGATATGGAAATGCAGATAAGCCTGGTCTCTCCTTCGAGGAGTTCCCTTATCTTTTCAGCAGTCAGCCCGCCTGTTTCCTTCTTCTCTTCCTCCCGCTTTCTTCTAATCTGGTCAATAACGGTTTTTCTCGTTGTAGCCCAAGCAAACAAGCCGCTCTTCTCATGAACCTTAAACTCATCTATGGTTTCTATGCATATCTGATCGATATAGTTGATGAAAGCCTCGTCAACCTCCTGGTTTTCGCTTAAGCCATGCGCTTCCATATAATCTAAGATTGCGTCATGGATTTTATCTATGGCATTCATGTAGTGGGGCTTATCAGTGCTGGTTTTCCTCTGCTCGTTCAGCTCGTCCAAGAATTGGGCGTATGTTGGAATTTTCTGCTTCGGCCTAGTGTAGAAGGCCACCTTGCCCTGATCCATTATACGCTTCAGCCCAATTTTTATCCGCTCGTCAGCCTCATACTCCCTTGGCTTCACAACAGAGTTGAAGAACTGTTCAAGGGAATCTATTCTATGCTCAAGGATAACCTTCGATGGAATATCGCTGTCCGCCAGCAGGTCTAACAATAGGAAAACATACTCACAGCTTATATCAAAAACCACAACTTTAACGTCTCCTGTATGCAATATAATACGCCGAAGGATGTTTGACATTAGGTTGCTTTTACCCCCGCCTGTGAAGGCGAAAACGCCGAAATGATATCTAACTAGCTTTTCGAAGTCCACGTATATTGGGATCACGGTATTGCTCGTCTGAAACATTTTAATTACGCCTAGTCTCGGATCGAGCCTTGCATCCTCAACCGTTTTTGACGGGTCTAAGCCGAAGGCTTTGGCAATTTTCTGGTTATACATCCGGTTTATCATTTCACCATTCAGAATGTATACGGGGCTTCCGACAATGGGGTAGGAGAAGCCCTTAACAAACTCGTATTCACAATTACCCTTCACTACCAGGTCATAGTTTATGGGTATGGCGTCTATCTGGATCATCATGGTGGACTTGTCGTCTGTAAGCCAGTCTGCTTCAGACTGTTCTATAATCTCGAACTGCATGGGATAATAACCATGATCGGAAAGCCCTCTGAGCCCAAAATGCTCAGGCCAAACCCGGCTTATCTCCATAAGCGTATACCTTTCCCCGCCTAAAAGCGCCTGCTTAAAGTTTTTAACGGCTAGGAGCATGCCCTCCTCCAGGAGGCCCATCAAGTCTTTATGGTATTCAACTTTTATTCGACACTGATAACGGGCGCCTGTTCCGGCCACCTTGGACTCATCGCCGCTTGTAAAGAACCTTGGGATAACAGCAGCTAGTCTCGCATTAAATCTACCGTCAAGGTCTGTGAAGCAAAAACTGTTAAACCTGTTCTCTCCTTGCGGCCTCAATTGATGCCCGCCTCTCCCTGAAAGTGCTCATGTAAAATACGAAGTTTCTCAATTTATGGTTATTGAGTATCCACTCGGCAGTCGTATCCACTATACGTTTGAATTGGCTGTAATTCCACTTGGCAATCTTGTCAGCTATAAATAGCGGCGCGTTATGGCCGAAGGCTTCAGGAATATTCGACGGAGCCATGGCTATTAGAATGCTCATACTCAAGTCCTGAAGCCTGTTAGGAACATTCTTGTCTATGAATAGAATCACCTCAAGGGGCTCTTTTGTGCCATCGCTTAACTCATTCAAAAACTCTACAACAGTTTCAGGCCTATAATCATAGCTGGGATACACCAAACGATCCACGAGAAGAACGTTGCTTCGGAGCATCGGATCGGTTTTAGCCTGGCTTAGCTGCACATAGGTTTTCAAGAAGGTTCTTTCTAGGCTTATCTTGTTCCTTATGGCTCCTGAAACATACCCCACCCGAGCAGCCCTATCTGGAACCATAGTTCGAAATGCGGAGTCATACTCTATGAGACACCATGGCGGCGTTATCTTTTCCATGTTAAGGATGCTTGCTGACTGAAGTATCATGCGGTCGGTGTTCGGAAGCTCTTCAAGCTCCTCCTTGGAAATTCTCGCCCTTAAAAGGCCCTCGTTATGCATTATTGGAATTAATTGACGCTTGAAGTCCCTTGCAGCCGTGTCCTTTGTAACGCCTATTAGTAGGATTCTTCTCCGCCAGCATTCCTCCATAAGCATATGCAAGGTGAAAAGGGTTAGAAAGGCCAGATCTAGAGTGGTTATCCAATGCTCCTTTCCATTTTTATTTATCTTCATTAAGCTTTCCGCTTCAGTTTTTTCCGAGTAGAAAAACCTTTCACCCATCATCTGCACAAGCTTTTTGATTCGTTCCCACGATTTCTGGTATTTTGGCTTTAGAGCGTAAAACCCGTTTTCCTCAATTAAAATTCCCCTATTCAAAAGGGATCTTATACTCTTTTTAACCCTTTTAATCCTCTTCTCGTCCTTTATTCCAAATTCTTCAAGGATCTGCTTCTCCGCCAGCATTCCTTTTCGTTTAAGGAGATCTATTACAGCATAGCGCAGATAATCTGCTCTTGGAGGGGGTAGGCCTAACGCTTCATTGCAGATGCAATGCCTTCCGATGCTTAGGTCATTGGCATCTATGGGCTCGCTGTCAACAACAAACCCCAAAAGGCTGCTTTTATAATCCCATAAAGCCCTTTTAGAAGTATCATAGAGGAGACTGGCCCTTTCAACGGAGAGACTTCTATCCATTATAATTACACGCGTGTTCTGCTCAGGATCTGTTGCGAACTTATAAGCCAAATAATACTCTGCAAAAGTCATTATCCAATTTGCCACCGTAGCATTACTGATTATGGACTCCTCGGTGAGAGGCTTTGCCAAATTCAACTCGCCCGGCTGCGAAACCTCAAAAAACGTCTGATCTACATCAGGGATCTCGTTGACATATATTGGCACAACGCTGGAAATTCCTGCCGCATTCCTGCCTAACCGCTCATCATATACCACTGTGGGTTTTTCGTTATCATTGAAAATTATGCTACCCGTTGAGGCATATGCTCCTCCGAAGAATACAACCATATCAAAGAGGGGCCGCGAGTACATAGTTCCATCTATTCCGGCAAAACGCACACTTCTGGAGCCGAAAAACTCCTCGGCTGTTCTACAGACCTCCTTAAAATCGAATTCCATCTTTATTAAGTTTGAGAGAAGCGCATCGTAAATGTTCCTTAAATAGGAAAAACGTCGCTCATACTCTAAAACTTGCATGGTGGCCTCATGCCTCAGAACATCATACGTCCTTCTTATGGAATCATTTATTGGAGACAGGCTCATAGCCATCCCGCCATTTTAAACCCAAATACATTTACTTGAAACCCTTCATGGATTTCACTATAACATTTGGTTCCCAGCAGCGTCAAACAAGCCCCTGCCATAAGCATATAATCCACAGCCCTTCTTTGACTCAAAAATCTTAGCTTTAACATTTTCCCCAGCTTTCATTGGCTGCGTGCTCAAAATAGTTAACTGGAACGTCTATTTAACTCTTAACAGGCAATTCATTTCATGGTTTAAACCGTAATCTTTCTCGCTTGTGCTACTGTAGAACATTTGCTTGAAGGCCCATTTATTCGAGCATTTAAAGCTTGCGTAATATGTCCTCGCTCAACTCATCCTCGTCTATCTTGAAAGTGTCAGGCTCTTCTATCCGCAGTATAGCCTGCAGGTCTTTCGGCGGGAGTTCCCTTACAAGTTGCAAAATCTCCCTTTTAGCCACTTTAAGATGCTCCTTCAGAGCTTCCTTATCCCTGTTCATGATTCCAGCCAATGGGCATATTTTCTCCAATTTTAGATACCATTCAATTTTTCCAGTCTTCTTATTTATATCGAAAGTTATTGGCCCAGCCACGCAGGTTTCGGGTTTCACAGGATGCACCACGCACCTTTTAGTAAATTTATCATAAAATATACAGTAGCCTTCCTCGTCCTACCTTGGGAAAGGGTACTCTAAATGGTTGAACGGATTGTCTACTTGGATTTTTTGGCTTCTCAGATAATCTGTTATAATATTCATCCGGATTAGGGTTAGTGGGGGTCTAGCATTTTGGCAACAGTGGATTTTACACTCACTACATATTTTGAAGAAAATTTTCTGCCTTTCACATTCCATGTGATATTCCCCTAGAAGAAGAGCTCATTCTCCCTCAAACATTTTAAGAGTTCTGAGTAAACATCAAGAATTGCTTCGTTGAGATCGGTTTTTGGGCTCTTCCGAGAACCCGCTCTCTTATCACATCAGACAAGTTTCCATTCTCTATTCGCGCGCGAATGGTATGAGAAAGGATAAATGTTTGGGCGCTCATGCCATTCTATGAGCGCCTATATAGGTTTGGATGTGCATAGGGATTGGACTTTCGCCACCGTCCTCGACCAGACTGGTCGGGTTGTTGTTCAGAAGCGTCTGCCGAATGAGCATGTTCCAAGTTTCGTTGGAAATTTTAAAGTTGAAAAGATAGGTTTGGAGGCTTCAACCCATGTAGTCCCGTTG
>CAZZKO010000062.1:0-3815 GCA_964654925.1 uncultured Candidatus Bathyarchaeia archaeon | reverse complement strand
GGAAGGATTAGGGCTGCCATGAGGCTCCTTGTCAGCGTTAGGGATGTGGATGAGGCCCTGGAAGCTGTTAAGGGAGGCGCCCATATTGTTGATGTGAAAAATCCTGAGGAAGGCTCATTGGGGGCTCATTTCCCAAGGGTTATCCGCCAGGTTAAAGAGGCTGTTTCAGGGGCGGTTGAGGTGAGCGCCACAATTGGCGATCTGCCAAATCTTCCCGGGACAGCTTCCCTTGCAGCTTTGGGTGCAGCTGTTTCAGGGGCGCGCTATGTCAAAGCTGGGCTTTTTGGTGTTAGAACCATTGGCGAAGCGGAAGCAATGATGCGTGAGATATGCAGGGCCGTAAAGGAATATAACAGCGATGTGAAGGTTATTGCTGCGGGCTACGCTGACTTTGAAAGTTATGGTTGCCTCAACCCGCTGAGTCTCCCGCTTGTCGCCTATAAATCCGGCGCTGACGGTGTTATGATAGATGTTAAGGGGAAGAATCCTCCACGGAAATTATTCGATTATCTAGGGGATGAGGAACTCCGGAAGTTTGTACGCGAGGCCCATAGCCTAAACCAGATAGTTGCGCTTGCCGGTTCGCTGGGCTTAGGTGATATAGGGCGAGTTCACCGTCTAGGAGCCGACATAATTGGCGTTCGAAGGGGCGTCTGCATCGGCGGGGACAGGCTGAGAGGAAGGGTTGAAAGCAGTGCTGTAGCCAAATTTGTGAAGGAAATCAAAATACAAACTATGCGATAATCCGGGTTGAAATTGCCTGCTTACCCTCCAAGATCGCCCTAACCCTTTCGGGATACATCCCGTTTACGATATAACATTCAGTTCTCATTTCTAAAAGAATACGGGGCAAGGTTTTATCCACGCAGGTGGCTTGGCTTAGGGTTTGAAGCTCCTCCACGGAAACCCTTCCAATTAAGGCGGCATCCCTGTGCCTTTTCGGGTCGAGGGTGAACATTCCGTCGACATCCTTGGCCAGAATCAGCTTTTCAGCGTGGATTATTCCGGCTATGTAGGCAGCTATGGAGTCTGAGGTTACATTCCAAGAGCTTTCAAGGGGGCTCCTTGAGAACATGAACTTTGATGGTAGGAAGATGGGTAGAACCGTCTTAGCCATTTTCTTCGCCTCTTCTATGGAGTAGGTTGTAGCCGAGTTTGGAGTTATGCCATGCAGCAGTAGCCCATACTGGTCCATGGCTAGAATGGCCATTCTATGGGCTAACGTGTCATCTAGGCTGAAGGTTGAATAGGCCTCCCTAACAGTGTCCGCGAATTTGCCGCCTCCTGGTATAATCATGATTCGATGGTTCTGCGCCATGCTGCTTAGCGCTTGGCATAGAGTCCTCAATGCTGATGGGTATTCTGCAAGGCTTCCGCCAACCTTTATAACAGCTTCCAATGTGTTTTCCCCTCAATCTTTTCAGCGGTCATCAGCGCCACGCCTATACAGGGCGTAATGGCGGCAGCATTGGCGCCCAGCTTTTCGCTGAGGTCTATGATGTCCTTTATGCCAACCCTTTCAGCGGCTTTTCCGCCGAGGAACTTCCCTCCAATCCCGGTTATGGCCACGGGCAGTTTTCCATTAACTCTGGGCTGTATTCGGGTATAAACCTGCATTAGCCCTTGGGCTATCTGATCCACTTGCCTCTCGTAAATGAAGCGGGCTATTTCCATGATTTCCTCTTGGCTTAGCATTTCAATGTCTGCGCAGACCACCCGAGCCAGCCTTGCCATGGCCTCGGCCTTGCTTTTGCCCCGTCCGTCAGCCGTGTCCACACGGTAATCCTCCTCGCTGATATTCCCCAACAGTAGATGCACATCCCCTGATTGGGCGAATAGCTCGGAGGAAACCCTTACCATGCGCCCCCGTAATGGTACATGCCCCACTATGGCTGCAATATTTGTTCTCAATGCTCCCGTGTACACAAGCTCTCCGTTTGCAAGCTTTTCAAGGTCCGTTTTTCCCTCAGCAGCTATTCTGCCTTCAACAATTGGAATTATGCTTGTGCTCGTGCTTCCCGTGTCCACGACTATACAGTTGCCTATAAGACGCGAAACCATCCAGCCTGTTGCAGCCCAGTTGGCTGAAGCCACCGTTAAATAGTGTTTTCTAGCCTCCTCCACGGGGATCATTTCAGCCTCCACGTTTAAAACATGTATGGGTGTTGATGGAAAGCATTGAACCACACAGTCCAGTACATGGTTGACGCCTTCCCTTTTAGTCTGGTAAACGTCCGAAAGCTCCGCGGTCATGGTGACGCCTATGGCGTCAATGCCTCCATGGGAAGCCAATTGCCCAGCAAACTTTTTAAGGAGGGCTGGAAGCTCTGCTTTTCCCCTCTTCCATATGGGGAAGTACTCCATCCCCGTTTTGAGCTCCATGACTTGGAAATTATGGGTTCTAATGAAGGCTGCCTTAGTGTTGGCCCCTCCAATGTCAAAGCCAAGTATGTTCGCCAAGGCTGCGCCCTCTATGATGCCATTTTTAAGAGGAGCCTTTTAACCCTATAGAACTTTGACATTGCAGCCTTTAATGTGGCTGCATGGGCCTCTATAAGCGCGTAGGCTTTATCGTTTTGGCTTATGGGAAAGGTGGGCGAGGCCACAAAGCCCAGGCGGTAAAGGCTCCGCAGCTTTTCCTGTTTTGGAATTGGAGTTTCGACCTTCTGGAAGGCTGCAAAGCCTAATGTCTGTATTTTTTCTGGAAGTCTCCCCAGCAGGACAGCGTCTATTATGGCTTGGGCTAAATTGAAGTTTATAATCTTCTCTATGCCTATGAATGATGTGGTCAGCCTTGGATTAACCTCCAATATTATGGCTTTATCCCCCGTCAGCACCAGGTCGACGCCTACATACCCCCTGAGGCCTTCAAAGCACTCAACAGCCCTTCTTGCCATTTTTACGGCTTGCTCCCCTTGTGTGTGAATCATGGGGGTTGAGCCGCCCAGATAGGCGGATCGGCCGTTCGGCGCGGCCAGTTTGGTTCTCTGTCTGTTCAGAGTGATCGGTACAGCTCTTTGGCCTGAGGCGATTAGGCTTACGCTGGCGCTTGTGCCTCTGATGTACTTCTGGATAAGGAACCTTTCTTCCGATGATTCATGTTTTATCCTCTCAACGGCCCTTGGAATCTGGTTTAGGCTTCTAACAAGGCTTAGCCCAGCGCAGCCGACGCCGTTTATAGGCTTGAAGACGACGGGAACTCCTATGTCTTTCACCTTGCTTCTGATTTCGCTTATACCCTGTTTGACGTTGGCTTCGACAGTTTCCGGAATGGGCAGCCCCCGCCTTTTCAGTTCCCTGCAAGCTTCCGCCTTGTTTGAAGCCCTTTTTATGGCTTCAGAACTGCAGTTTAAGGATGCCCTGCCGCTTTTCTCTACGAGTGAAACGAGCTCTACAAGGGTTCCGTCTGACTCTGGGGCGATGATGTAGGCGGCGTCAACAATGCCTAACAGGCTCCAAACTTCCTCTTCAGCTTCCCCTGGGCTGGATATGCGGGTTATGCTGTCCGCCTCTATGGGCGGATTTAACGCCATTATCCTCGCATCCAATAGGGTTGTTATGCTGTGGCCGGCTACTTTTAGGCCGTGGATAAGCGTTTTTAGCATGGCGAAGCCCTCGCATAGAATATCTGCGGGTATGTTTGTCCCCGCGAAGCCGCCGCCGGAAACGTGCTCGTAAACCAAAATTTTCATGTCTGCACCTCTAACATGATATTTAGGGACTAAGGTTGAAGATAATTCCGGTTATAGATGTTCTTAACGGCGTTGTTGTTCACGCTGTGAGGGGACAGAGGGAGCGCTATGCCCCGTTAAGGA
>CAZZKO010000061.1:0-2223 GCA_964654925.1 uncultured Candidatus Bathyarchaeia archaeon | reverse complement strand
CATGCAAGGGACGTTTTTGGAGGACTTTCTGTTCACGATAGGTGTCAATTAGTTCGTAAATTTACGAACTAATTGACACCTATCGTGAACAGAAAGTCCTCCAAAAACGTCCCTTGCATGGGCCACCGATATTTTGCCACGCGCGTGGCACTCTCTCAAATCTTGCGACATGTTCTTCGCCACCCTGATCCTATCGCTTACTCAATGGAATGGAAAACTGGACAAAGCTTTTCCTGTTCGCCGAAGAAGCAATTCGCCTTGAAAGGGTTTAAGTCAGTTCAGTGTGCGGACCGTATTCACGCCTGACGTTTTGCTCGGTCCATGGTAGCAGCAGAACGGGCAGCGCGCGGGGACGGTAAACCCGGGAGGTTCAAACCGCTGTATTCGAGCGAGGGGATAAATCGGTAAAAGTGAAACTCCAACAAAAAAGAGGTTTCCTCGTGGTTTTTCCCAACATTTGACCATCAAAAAAGCAAAAATAATTATCAAATCTCCTCTTACAGAAGATGAGTTAAGCGTCACAAAAGAAATAAAAAGAATTTTTTACCTAATAAAAGTAGATGGAGTGAAAATATATGTTTATGTTTGATGTAGAAAATGGAGAAATTCCAATCAAAACCTATGAGAATATCGCTATCTCTGACTTCTGGGATAACTGTAGATTGATGCTGACAAATAAACGTATTATTGCATTACCACCCAGTGGCGGTGTAGCGACAGCCCATGCTCTCAAAATTATTGACACATATTATAAAATTATAGAACTTGAAGATATTAATGACATTAGTTTAAAGAAGTCTACGTGGCTTGGAGATACACTCAGATTAACTTTTAAAGACGGCCGTGAGCTAAAATTTAAAGGTTCTTCTGTGACTGAACTCGCAGAAGATATAAAAAAAGTTCTTCCAATTATGAGACCTCTTATAATCCTTCCTGAAGACGAGAAACTGGTTTATAAAAGTGGCCATCGGTTTCTGCCATATCTGCCAGAAGATTTTCGAGAAAAAGTTTTCAGTAATGCTAGGAACATCAATCTTATTGTCACCAATAAAAGGCTTATATTCTATCATGTGTTGCAAGTAGTTAGTTTAGAAGGCATCTCAACGGTTACCGTCCAATACGGGCGTCCAACTCTTCAATTTATTAGTATTCCTCTAGAAGATGTTAAGGAGATAGTTGAACAAAAAGGCTTTTTGGACACCAATAGGATGATTTTAAAAACCCCTCCCATAGGAGTCTGGTGGCTCACATTGAGGTTGCCAAAAATTAACGAGGTAAGATTTATTCAAGAGAGATTTAGTTGTGAGAAATGCGGTAGCACCTTTACAGGAGTTCTATCCAATGATTATGACTCTGATTGCAAATTCGACGACTCACGTTACCGCGAGGACAAGGTTATTAAAGGTTTTGTTTGCCCGTTTTGTGGAAAAATTTTATGTAAAAAATGTGCAAATGTAAGTTGGTTAGGCGATGTAAGATGTCCTTTATGCGGCAATAAAAAAAGCAAATTCAAGACTACGTTCATAAATGGGATTGGGTATAAAATACAACCTGAAAATTACGATATGTTTTTAGTACACGCCGAAGCACTAGATGAAAAGGAACTAGCTCTATGTGACAATAAAGCATTGGCTCAACAAGTTCAAAAAGTAATTGAGTCTCTAAAAGGAAGGGAATGACATAATGGACATAAAGGATTTGTTAATCGGCGTGTCAGCTTTGTTATAAACTTTAACAGCTCTTTTTCTCCTTCGAAAGTTCCTTGATTTTCTTCGCGCGCGAATGGTGTGAGAATGGTTAAATTTTTGGGGTGCTTATGCCATTCTATGAGCGCCTATATTGGTTTAGACGTTCATAAGGACTGGACTTTCGCCATCGTCCTCGACCAGACTGGTCGGGTTGTTGTTCAGAAGCGTCTGCCGAATGAGCATGTTCCAAGTTTCGTTGGAAATTTTAAAGTTGAAAAGATAGGTTTGGAGGCTTCAACCCATGTAGTCCCGTTGTACAGGGCCTTGGTGAGGGAGGGCTACAGGGTTGAGGTTTCTCATCCTCGGAAGACACGTTATATTGCTGAGGCGAGGGTTAAAAGCGATAGGGTTGACAGCAAGGCCATTGCTGAGCTTGTGAGGCTTGATGCTTTGCCTAAGAGCTATATGCCTCCTCCAGAGATAGCGGCTTTACGCGAAAAAGTTAGGCGTAGAGCCTTCCTTGTTAGGGAAAGGG
>CAZZKO010000060.1:0-5061 GCA_964654925.1 uncultured Candidatus Bathyarchaeia archaeon | reverse complement strand
GTAGGGAATATCCTTTGGCCCCTGGCAGGCACCAGCCAAGAATATTCCATCCGTGGGAGAGTCTAAGGGTTTAAGCTTAGGATGACTTTCCATAAAGAAGCCGTCAGCGCCCCTTGTAAGGTTTAGAATTCTGGAAATCTCCTCTGAGCCCTTCTTAGGTATGGCTGCTGTCGCCAGAACAACCATTTCAGCCTCTATTTCTATTGGCATGCCAAGGTTAGCGTCTTCCGCGCGAATTATCAGGTTTTTGGTTTCTGGAACCTCCACAATGCGGCTTACCCTTCCGCGGATAAAGTTTACTCCAAGCTCCCTCGCCCTCTGGTAGAATTCTTCAAATCCCTTGAAGTTTGTTCTCATGTCCATGTAGAAAACGTAAACTTCAATGTCCTCCTTGTATTTCTCTTTGAGCTGAACAACATGCTTAAGAGTGTACATACAACAGAAATTGGAACAGTATGGATATTTGTTAACATCCCTTGACCCGACACATTGAATGAAAGCTACACTGTGAGGTTTCTGCCCATCGGATGCCCTTACAACTTTTCCACCTGTAGGCCCAGCTGCCAATATTAGCCTTTCAAACTCAAGGGATGTTATAACGTTTGCATATTTGCCATAGCCATAAAGCTGGTTGTCATAGGGCAAGTATATATCATAGCCAGTAGCAACAATTATGGCGCCTACTTCAAGTTCAACCTCTTCAGGTTTTTGGTCAAAATCTATAGCCTGCCTCTCTCCACAAGCTTCCACACACTTATAGCATTCGATACAATAGTCCCTGTTTATTCTGTATACCAGTGGAACAGCTTGGTCAAAGGGCACTGAGATGGCCTTCCTGACGCCTAAACCCATGTCCCACTCGTTGGGATATTCGATTGGACATACGTCCTTGCATTCCCCGCAACCTGTGCAGTTGTCCTCGATAACATAACGCGGATTTTTGCGTATCTTCACTTTAAAATTGCCTATGTAACCGCTGACGCTAAGCAGATCAGCATAGGAGATTATCTCAATATTCGGGTGGCGGCCTACATCAACCATTTTTGGTCCCTCGATGCATATGGAGCAGTCCAGCGTTGGGAAAGTTTTGTCCAGCTGAGCCATGTGACCGCCTATGCTCTCACTTTTCTCAAGGAGGTAAACCTTAAAGCCCATTTCCGCCAGGTCTAATGCAGCGTTAATCCCAGCTATCCCGCCACCTATGACCAGCGCCTTATTGGTCACAGGCACTTCTATCGTTTGAAGCGGCATAAGCAGCCTAGCCTTCGCCACAGCCATTCTTATAAGGTCCTTGGCCTTCTCTGTAGCCTCTTTTGGGGTGCTCGAATGACACCATGATGAAAATTCACGGATGTTCGCCATCTCGAAAAGGTATGGATTTAATCCGGCATCTGAAACTGTTCGACGAAAAGTAACCTCATGCATTCTAGGTGAACATGCAGCCACCACAACACGGTTAAGCTTATGTTCTTTTATGGCTTTCCTAATTTCCTCTTGACCTGGATCGGAGCATGTATAACGGTTATCTTTAACATAAACGACGTCTGGAAGTGTTTTCGCGTACTCTACAAGTTCTTTTATGTCGATTACACCCGCTATGTTTAGACCACAGTGGCATATGAAAACTCCAATTCTAAGCTCTTCAGGACTACCTTGAGTTTGGGACATTAAATGATCACCTCCTTATACTTAAGTCTCCTTTCAACGGATTCTATAGCTTTCTGGGAGCCTTTAGCCTTCAATTCCTTACTAGTTTCAAGAGGCGAAGCTATTCTTTCTAGGGCCTTGTTCCAAGTTCCCGAACGAACTGGCGTGTGGAGTATTTTTGTTCTCTTAAGTTCTAGGGCTCCATCCACAGGACAGACAACCTTACAGGCACCACAATAAACACAGAAAAGCTCGTTCACGTGAACCTTATTATCAGCCTCAGACAGATAAAGCGCTCCTGTTATAGGACATACGTCAAGGCAATCTCTACAGCCATCGGGACACTTTTCCAAAATTATCCCAATTTTTCCATTGAAAACCTTTCTCACGTGGATAACACCCTTAGGGCATTTAAACTCGCATATTCTGCAGCATGGGCAACGGTCTTGATTGATTTCAACATTAACCCTAAGCCATTCCCTCCGAAATGGACTCAATGAACTTGTATCTTCCAAGACTTTTCCATCGGATGTCAAATACCTCACTTTGATGAGGCCTAGCGGGCATGCCTTCTCACAGTCTACACACTCCGTAGGGCACTTACTTGAGTCCACTTTGATGTCGCGAATTAGCTGAGGAAAACTTTCTTTCTCAACAACCGACAATACAGGGCGACCATCCACAGCCACAGTTATGGCGCCGAAGGGGCAGAGCAGATCGCATATCCCGCAGAAGTTGCATTTCTCTAGGCTTATGTCAACTTTTGCATGCTGAGCTTTGCCATCAATTGTTTTAGGTTGCTTTTGAAGTTTTATGGCTTCTTTGGGACACGCAAGACTGCAGATTTCACAGCCAACGCAGAGGTTTCTATCTAGAGTGAGCCTATAATGCTTTACATGTAAAATCCATTCTAAGGTTAGGGTTTCGGGGGTCTCCTTTTTTAAAGTTTTTAGGGGCATGTTTTAACCCCATTTGAAATATTTGGGCGATTTTAAGAGAAGAGTATTGACTTAGTTTCTCCCTCTCATATATAGTTTAAGATAATTTGAAGTTGCTAGGAATGTTGATTAAAACAGATTGCAACATAACATTTAAGGTTATCAAAATCCCTAATGTCCGCTATGCTTAGGCCATTTTCACATAAAATGCCTTTAAACTCTTCTAAAGAGAACTTTTTCTTTAACCCCGTGACTACAAGAGTAGCATTTTTAATTGCAACCCTTTTTGCCTCATTCAAGGTTTTCCAGGGATTCGGCATATTTTGGAGGAGAGTGATGGCGAAGACATGGGTGAAAACCCCACTTCTGAAAGGCGCATAATCAGCATCAGCCAAAACTAAATGCACATTTCCAAACTTCTTTGAACGCTTTTTAGCTTCACTCAATGCTTTTCTGGAGAAATCCAGGCCAATAACCATCCAAGCCTTTTCGGCGATATATTCGAACAGCAGTCCAGTTCCACATCCGAAATCTAAGACATAGCTTTGTCCCCCAAGCTCCACCTTTTCAAGGGCGGCCATTATTTTCGCTGCTTGCTCCTCGGCATAACGCATATCATATAAATGAGCTGTTAAATCGTAGTTTCGCATTGTAGTACGCTTCTGCTCCCAATGGCCCATAGCTCTTTCAGAAATCTTATCTAGTTTAGGAGCTTCTAAAACTATTTGGCGAGCATGTGTTTGAATTACAATCCGGTATCAGTTTTCGTAGATCCTGATTTAGCTGATGCTGAGAAGATTGCTAAGGAAGCAATCTCCCAGCATAAAATGCTTTTAATTGCCGGTAACTGTTGGGTGCACTACGTTGGGAGGGCGAGGTCTAAACTCGATCCAGGGGAGCGAATATTAATTGTCAAGGAGGATGGTTCCCTCCTTGTCCATCGTTCCACCGGATACGAGCCTGTCAACTGGCAGCCGCCAGGTTGCATATTTCAAACGTGTTTGAAGAACGGTGTTTTGGAGCTTAAGGCTATAAGGCGGAAACCAAGGGAATCTGTAAGCGTTTTCTTTGACAGAGTTTATATGATTTCATCTTTAAGTCTAAAAGACCCTGGCGAATTCGCATTGTATGCAAGTGAAGAAGATATGCAAAAGGCTATTCTTTTTGAGCCAAGCCTTCTCGAAGAGGGCTTTAAGCCTATAAGTTACGAAAAGAGGGTAGAGCCTGGATTTGTAGATGTTTACGGTTTGGATAAAAATGGCAAATTTGTAGTTGTGGAGATTAAACGTAGAACCGCAGGAAAGGAAGCAGTCCTCCAGCTTGCGAAGTATTTGGAGTTTATTAAAGGCAGGGTGAGCCGCGAAACCAGGGGGATCCTTGCAGCGCCTAGCATAGCTAAAGACGTGCAGAGACTCCTTGAAACCCTTAACCTGGAGTTCAAGCCATTAGACCCAAAGAAGTGTGCTGAGGTTCTGAATAGATTCGAGACAATTAAGCTTGAAGCATTTTTCAAGCAGGGTTCCCAATGATTAGACGGGTTGTTCCATTAGCCTTCGACAGTTTCGGCGTACGTTCCATGGCCACATTCGTTGAAACAGACAATCAAAAAATCCTTATAGACCCTGGAGTTTCCCTAGCTCCTCTGCGTTATGGCTTGGAGCCCCATCCCCTTGAGTGGCGAAGGCTTGATGAAACTTGGGAAAACATAAAGCAATACGCAAGGGAAGCTGATGTGCTTATTGTAACCCATTACCACTACGATCACCATGACCCAAGCTACCCTGAGCTCTACCGTGGAAAAATAACCCTCATAAAACACCCAACACAAAACATAAATTTCAGCCAGAAAGAAAGGGCCGCAGCGTTTTTTGCGGCCGTGAAGGGTCTGCCGAGGAAGTTGGAAGTAGCTGACGGCAGGAAGTTTCAGTTAAGCGGAGATACCATAAACTTTTCGCAGGCAGTCTGTCATGGGACTAATCCCCGTCTAGGATATGTCATAGAAGCGAGCATCCACAGCAACGGTGAAAAGTTTCTTTACACCTCAGATGTTGAGGGTCCCTCCCTGGAGGAACAGATAAAATTCATCTTGAAGGAAAAGCCGAGCATACTTTTCGTGGATGGGCCGATGACTTATATGCTTGGGTACCGTTACTCCTTTAGAAGCCTTGAAAACTCCATTAATAACCTGATTATGGCAATAGAAGAAACAGGGTTGCACACCCTTGTTTTGGACCATCATCTCCTCCGCGACTTGAATTATAAAAATCGGTTAAAACCAGTTTATATAAAGGCTGAGGAACGAAATGTAAAAGTTATTACTGCGGCGGAGTTTGCGGGAAGGAAGATTGAGATGCTTGAGGCTTTGAGGAAAGAGCTCTATGCAAAATATGGTGAAGCACTATTCGAAGTTAGGAAACGCCCATTAAAGGAGGAATAGCGTCCTAGACAAGTAGAACTGCAATTATGCCGCTTAAAA
>CAZZKO010000059.1:0-10000 GCA_964654925.1 uncultured Candidatus Bathyarchaeia archaeon | reverse complement strand
AGGGGGGCTTCTGAACAGCCACATCCTGAAATTTCCGGTAGTGCTTCTCGAGGCCCTATTGAGAAAGGTTGATCCAAGGCTCCTCACCTTCCCCTTCCACCTCAAAACTGGTACCGATCTCTTTACCCCTTACCTAGTTATAAATCTCAGATAGTCGAATCTCTAATTCTTGAGATTTTCCCCTTTGTAGTAGGATCCCTCTCTAAACCGTGTTCTCAGAACTAAAAACAAGAGCTATCTTTCCAAATAGTAGAGAAATGGAGCAATAATAAAGTAGGAGGGATAGGATGAAAGGTTATGGCAAGTTACTCAAAGTAAACATTTCAATGGGTAATTTTGCAATAGAAACACTTGACACGGCGGATATAAAGAAGTTTGTGGGAGGGCGAGGACTTGGTATAAGGTACCTGTATTTTGAGCTGCGTCCAGGAGTCGATCCACTTGGGAAAAACAAACTACTTTTCTTACGGGAGTACTGACCGGTACACCTGCCCAGGCAGTATCAAGATGGATCGCGATGACTAAAAGCCCTTTGACCGGTTGCTATGCTCGATCCTGTGCAGGTGGAGATTTCGGTGTCTGGTTAAAATTTGCCGGATATGATGTCTTACTTATTGAAGGAAAGGCGAAGAAACCAGTGTATCTTCATGTTATGCCAGAAAGAATCGAGATAAAAGATGCCTCTGAACTTTGGGGTAAAGATACAAAGGTTACCCAGGAAGAGCTTTATGGGCGCTATGGTAAGAATAGTCGAGTGGCATGTATCGGTCCTGCAGGTGAGAAACTGGTGAAGTATGCAGCTATCGTTACAGGTAGACGGATAGTCAGGCGATGCGGGGTGGGAACGGTAATGGGTTCAAAAGGCCTAAAAGCGATTGTGGTGAAGGCGGAAAGGAGTCTTAACCTTAATGATCCCGAGCGTTTCGTGCAACTTAGTAGAGAACAAACCAGAATTATAAAAAGCAGTCCCTAATTTCAGCTTCATAAGGAATGGGGTACCACCGAAGGAGCTGTTTCAAGGAACGAACTTGCTGTATATCCCGTGAGGAATTTTCGTTACGGGAGACTCGAAGACTATGAGGGACTTTCACCTGAAAACTTGGAGAAGATGCGAGTCAAAAATACCGGCTGTTATAATTGTGCTGCACGCTGCGGTAAGGTTCATGTTGTTAAATATGGTCCCTATGCGGGTGCAGAAAGTGAGGGGCCCGAATATGAGAGCTGTTGGTCTTTCACGGGACCTGTAGATCAAACGTGTATTGAAGCTACAGTAGCTGCAGATCAATTATGTGATGATCTCGGTTTGGACACTATCAGCACAGGGGGAGTTATTGGGTTTGCTTTCGAACTCTATGAAAAAGGCATTCTCACGAAGAATGACATTGTTGGATTGGAGTTAGTATATGGCAATCACCAAGCCATGATAGCCTTGATTCGCAAAATAGCTATGAGAGAAGGTATAGGAGATCTACTAGCAGAAGGCGTTCTTAGATGTAGCCAAAAGGTTGGAGAGGGTACGGAGTATTTTGCAATGCATGTTAAAGGATTAGAAATGGCCGGATATGAGCCACGAGGACTAAAGGCAACTGGTTTTGGTTATGCCACCAATACAATTGGAGGAAGCCATAATAACGGCGCATTGGCTTTGCAAGAATTGGGGATACCGATCCCTCGCGCGTTAGACCGGTTAGCAGAGGATGGGAAAGCTGATATTGTTATATACAACCAAAACCAAGCGGCTTTGAGAAAAGTAGGGATAGTTTGCGCTTTCGCTGTTAGCTGGGGAGATTGGTATAAGCGCCTCTTCAATCAGATGCTCGTCGCAGCGACGGGAATAAAAGAATTTGAAGATTGGGATTACCTGCATCAGGTTAGTGAACGTATCTGGAATCTGGATCGCGCATTTAATAATAGAGAGGGCTTCGACCGGAAATACGACACTTTACCACCTAGAATAATGGTCGAACCTTTGCACACAAAAGGGGGGCCTGGTGAAGGAGAAATAATTAAAGGATTGGAAAGATTCTTAGACGAATATTATAAACTCGAAGTTGGACTCAAGACGGTGTCCCAAGTCCACAAAAGCTCATAGAATTAGGGTTGCCAGAAGTAGCTAAAGATATGGCCACTTTTCTGGGAGGCAGTTAAGAAATTGAGGGAATAAAATAACAAAAAGGAGGTTTGTAGGGATGGATCTTGGGCTTGAAGGAAAAGTGGCTCTTATAACGGGGGCCGGCAGTCCAATAGGTTTTGGTAAAGCGATTGCCTGCTACCTTGCTAAGGAAGGCTGTGACATTATTGTTGCTGATATTAATTTCGATAATGCCGCACAGACTGCAAAGGAAATAGAAGCGATTGGATGTCGTGCGCTAGCCATTCAAGTTGATGTTACTGACAAATCTGATGTTGAAAAAAATGATAGCAAAGAAACTTGAAGTCTTAGGTAAAATCGACATTCTCGTTAATAATGCTGGAGCTAGCAGTCCAATGAAACCCTTTTTGAGAAATCCCCTGAGGAAGTGAAATTTGATATTGAGGTGAATCTATACTGACAGATGAATATGGTGAGGGCTGTGCTTCCCCATATGATCTCTCGAGGTTACGGAAGGATTATTAATTTTTCAGGAGGATAAGGAATACCTTCTTTGTCCGCATATGGTGCTGCCAAAGCAGGAGTGGTGGCTTTTTCACAGGCACTGGCAAAAGAGGTGGCCCAGTTTGGAGTAATTGTAAACGTTGTTGCACCAGGATTAGCACAGACTGGACTAACACGCGATGCACCGTCTGAATTCTTGGAGGCCTATAAGAAAGGTTCTGCACTCAGAAGGCTTTGCACTCCTGAGGACATAGCTCCTGTTGTAGCCTTTCTTGCTTCCGATATTTGTTCTTACATTGTTGGCCAAGTAGTGCGTATTTCAGCTTCTTGATGGGCAAAAATTCCTTTTCTTTGTATGATAGGTTTTTGGAAGTAAAGGTTGATAATTCTGTTTTACGGCCTCTTGGGAGCAAAGAGATTTTATTAAAGAGCATAGCGTTAAAGCCTTAGGGGTAATTATGGGCGTAAAGGGTCACTATAATACAATCAAAACTGACATATTAATTATTGGTGGAGAAGGAGCAGGTACCAGAGCGGCAATAGAGGCCGCTACTAAAAACCCTTCTCTTTCTATAACACTCCTCACTCAGGGGCCAATCGGGAGAAGTGCTCTTACTTCTATGGCGAACGGAGGTATTCACTGGGTATCGCACCCTCATGATAGTTTTAAAGCTCACTTCCAAGATATTGTGCGCATGCGATATTACCTTAATGACCAGAATCTCGTTGAAGTTTTGGTAACGGAAGCGCCCCTCAGATGAGAAGAACTTGTTAGGTGGGGAGCAAAAATTTTGATGGACGGAGACAAATATCTGTTGACGGATCCGAGAGGAAGTGGTTATTCTTCCCGAGAGGACATTATATACCGGGAGTAACGTTTATGAGGACTTTGCGGAAACAAGTGGAAAAGCACAAAAATGTTCTAATATTTGAGGATTTCTTTGCGACGCGCCTTTTGACACGCAGAGGAAAAGTTGTAGGTGCTACAGCGATCAAATATACGAACTGGTGATTTCTTTCTAATTTTATCCAAAGCGACTATTTTAGCGACAGGGGGGTTAGGGGAAATTTTTACACACAACTAATTCTCCTTTTGGGTTGCGTGGATATGCGGCGGGAACTGGTTATGCTTTGGCTTATCACACTGGGGCAGAACTAATAGATATGGAAATGGTACAATTCACGGGTCATCAACTGTATCCTCCATGGCCATTGGGAAATCTTGCCTTGTTAAGTTCTTTGTGCGGAGGGAAATATGTAAACGCGCTAGGTCAGGAATTTCTAAAATTACCTAATGTCTAGAGATATGATTCAGAAACTAGCTTATAAAAAGAAATAAAAGAAGGGAGAGGTACTCCAAGAGGTGTGGTGTTTATTGAACTTTCCCTTTCTGCGCTCAGTAGCGAAGAAATTGAGAGACAGTTGAGGATCTCTCTTGGTGGAGAATTTGTAAAGGGCAGATGGCGTCTTATTAAAGAAATGAGCAATGAAAATCCAGATCCAAAAATGGAAGGTAGAGTTTACTCCTGGCGGAGCTCATTTTTGCATGGGAGGAGTAAGAATAAACGAGAACTGTGAGACTAATATCGAGGGACTTTTTGCGGCAGGAGAGGTTACAGGAGGAGTTCATGGTGCAAATAAAATGGGTGGGAAGGCACTTTCTGAAATATTGGTTTTTGGTGAAAGAGCAGGAGCATCTGCCGCTAAATATGCTATAAAATCAAAATTAGACTTTGTAGGAGAAAAGGCTGTGCGTGAAGAAATACGCAGGCTTGAGGAGTTCTTCCGTGAAAAAAAAGGTGTTTCTCCAAAGGAAATAAAACTTCAACTTAGGCATACTATGGACCAATATATGAATGTTGAAAGAACGAAAAGCGGGATGGAAATGGCCCTAACGGTCATTTGTAATTTGAAACCAGAAACAAAGAGATTGTGTGTTCCCAAAATTAGACGTTTTAACGGTTTATGGATAGAAGCGATAGAGGTTCCTTACATGCTTGATGTGGCAGAGATGATGATAAGATCTGCACTTTTCCGGACTGAGAGCAGAGGTGCTCATTATAGAGAAGATTATCCTTAAACCAATAAAGAATGGCTGAGACATACATGTGTGAAAAAAGACGGAGAGGAAATGAGAGGAAATGAGAGGAATGACAAAGCCTGTAATCATCACAAAGGTTAGTCCTCTTTTTTATGAGGTCTTATTATGAGCGAAAGGAAAGTTACAATTAAGATTTTTAGATTTAATCCAGACATCGATTACGCGCGTAGGTATGAAAATTATGAATTACCATGGAGAGAAGGGCTTTTGTTAATTCAAGCACTTCAATATATTCGAGATAACTTAGATAATAGCTTTGCTTTTCGTGATTATTGTTGTGGCTACGCCTGGTGTATGTCGTGTTTGATGATGGTAAATGGTAAGGGATCGCAAGCATGTTTAAAATTTTGAGGTCCGGTGAGATTGTTATAGTGGAACCTATGAAGGGGTTTCCCATAATTAAGGACTTGGTGGTGGATTTTGGTGTTAGTATTGCCGCGAACGGTGAAATCTTTAAGAAATTGGGCGGAACGTTCTTAAGAAAAAAGAAAAGGGGTAAGAGAGAATTTGGATAACTGAGGGTAGTAGTTTAATATACTACAAAAATCATGTGCTAAGGGGCAGGACCTTTTCTTTTATAAAGGGAGGTATGGTCACTTGCTGAGTCAACTCCAACATAACTGAAGCCTGTAAGGCCTCCTATATAATTTGGGTCGAAGGCTTCCTTAATTTTCTCAAACCACAAATGATAGTTCGACATACGAGGACCTACCATTTCCACAGGTAATATCCCAGGCCTTGGAAGGGCGAAACAGCCCTCTAAAGCCCTTTCAGCAACTTTTCTCACCCACTCCTGAACTGCTTTTAAGGAAGCCTCATCGTATGGGTTGTATCGGCAAAAGATTTCCGTATGCCCCAGATGGGCATTCTCTTCAGCCCATCCGAATTGATAGCCCTCGTCGGCTATAACAAGTCCCTTCCTTATGAGTTCTCTTTTCATCTCCGCTGCCTCCTCGAGCCATCTCACATGCAAATCGTATCTTTGACCTTGGACCATCATGGAAGCGAAAGCCCCACCTGCCCTAAATGTTTCCCTTATGGAGGCAGAGATTCTCGTGCACTGGATTAGTAGAGTTGTTTCTACCTTAGGATCCTCCACTATTTTTAAAGACTTTCCTGAGGTTTCTTTAATTATTTGTTCCAATACTTTTTTCTTATATTCAAAATCCTCAGGATAATTACCCGCTATTATTACCATAAAACCAGGTCCCTGTACTTCTTTTAACAACTCCTGGAGGGTAGTGAAGTCCTCTTCATTACTTGTCGTTATGTTGGAGGAAACCATGGAAGGACAGAAACCCATAAGTTCAAAGGCAATCTCACTTTCCCCTATCTTTAGTTCTGCCTCCAACATCTTTTCTATGGAGGGGAAGGAGAAATACCTCACCATGAAGTTGGCTGGCTTTTCCAAAAGTATATACTGAGGTGAGGAGCCCTTAAGATCATAATAAGTGGGACCAGGCCAATGGTAGACCTTTGTGGCCTGCTTGGTAATTACCCCACCACTTCTTATAATAGCCCTAAGCGATGGACCTGGTCCATCACCGCAGAACCATTCACCTGAGGAAGAGAGACTGCCCAGTCTTATTATCTCTCCTTCATCCGTTACCCATTCAGTGGCCAAATCGTTTCTGTCACCCGTGCTTGTCGTTATACCCATGTGCCCATGACCTGAAAGGGCAAGGGCGGTGCAGTTGGAACCCGCGCCTTTAATATTACAAGTAAGTCCTCTCTTGAAGAGTTCTGCTTGTAGCTCCGCGGCAATTACGCCCGGCTCACAGACAGCATACATATTTTTTTCATCTATTTCTATGATTCTGTCCATTCTTCTTAAGTCTAGCAATACAAAATCATACTCCGGAGGATAGAAGGACCAACCAGTACTTTGGGCCTTGAAAGGAACTTTATACTTATTGCAAATCTTTACAACGGCCTGAACCTCTTCCGTACTTCCAGGAAGTACCACAGTCACATAAGGAGAACGATAGGCATATTTGATGGAGATATCATCAGAAACATTTTCAGGACCTACTACAAGTTCAATCTCTTTATACATACTTCTTGGTAGCATGGTTTCCTCCATTCATATTGTTCTCTCCACTACTTCCACAACATCCCAAACTTGAAGGTCAACCCCTCTACTTGCAACCGCTTTCTTAAGCATCTGCTCGCACCAAGGACAGGCAGTAACTATTACTGTGGCACCGGTTTCCATTGCTTCCTCTAAGCGCCTTTCTGCTGTCCAAAGGGCAAAATCAGGATTGGATTCGCTAACTCCGCCACCTGCACCGCAACACCAAGCGTACTCTTTCTTCCTTTCCATCTCATAGATCTTCAAACCCGGAATCATCCTAAGAACCTCCCTTGGAGGGTTGTAGACTCCGTGCGCACCACGCCTATAGGTTTTTGGGGGGTCAAAGACGAACTTTATGCCTGGGAGCTTCTTCCCTTTAAAATGGATCCATGCTTCTCCGAGCCTCCCAAGATAGCACGGATCGTGATAAGTAACATTAAGGGCGAGAGAGTTCCTTATTTTTATTCTTCCTTCCTTTATAAGCTTTTCGAGTAATTCGGTTATATGTAAAACCTCAAATTCCTTAAAACCGTATCTGTCGTAAAGAACCTTAAAAGCATGGTAACAATGAGCACAGCTTGTAACAATGACTCTTGCGCCGGATCTTTTAACAATTTCAACGTTCTTCATTGCTTGATTAAAGAAATCTTCTCTGTAACCCATCTCATGCGCCCTACCACCGCAGCAGATTTCACCTTCGTAAGCTATCCCGAAGTTCACCCCCGCTTCTTTTAGCATCTTCGCTACAGTTCTTGGGATATGGTGGTACTCCTTGTTATAGCTAGAGAGACAACCCGCATGGTAGTAAACTTCTACTTTCTCCCTTCTCACATCCTTTATGTTAAGTCCCTCAGCCCATTCAGATCGTTTTCCTTCACCTTCAACCATCTTGCCCTTGCTTCTAAGTAGGTTTATTACCTTTTCAAAGGTGGGATGGGTATTTCCATTTTCTACACACTTCATACGCAGTTCTGATATGGGTAAAAGGACTTCCATGTCCATCGCATATTTACAAGAAACGTCACAGGCTCCACATAATAGACAATTGAAGACGATGTGTAAAAACCTATCGGTGTATTCAAAACCCTTCGCAAGCATCTCCCTTCCTATGAGCAGTTTGCCTCCGCCTGAATACGCATGGAAGTTGTACCTTGCTATACTTGGACACACATCAGAAAACTTAGAGTGCCTTATCATCTGAAGTGGTATATATTTGCAGGCCGAGCACCTACAGCACATTTTCATGTCGCCTTCATAATCTTCTATTGCCATTTGTTCCTCCTTCAAAAGCAGAGTTTTCCGGGATTCATGATCCCTTCCGGGTCAAAGATGGCTTTTATTTTCCTCAGGGCCGCTACATGGGCAGCATCTCTGTTCATGATGATCCTCGCTGTGTGGTCATATGGCCTTGAAAAGAATGCGCCCTTTTCTAAAAGCACCTTGACAGCCTCCCAGCTCAAAGACTTCATTTTTTCAACTTCTTTTTTATTATTTGGATCATAGAAGAGGTTAAATTCGCAATGGAGGTTTACGCCTTGCACTATGGGCTGTATATAGATGCCGAGTTCAGTGGATGGATAGTTGAAGGAGCGAAGTACTTCATACATGACAAAAACTTGTTTTTCTACCTTTTGTGTTATGGTGATAAAGAAAATATCATGGCATGCCCCCTTCATACGGAGTTTCCAGTAGGGATCAGGAGATGGTCTCTGGATCATTTTTAAAAAATCCATAGCAGAAATGCCACATAAGGCTTTTTTAGCTTCTAAACCTATATTCTTTAGTATTTCCCTTACTCCTTTTAAATAAGAATCTATCCTTTCTTCAGGAAAGTATTCATAGGCAGCAAGGTTGAAGAACAATACAAACGGAGGAAGATCAAAGATTAAGGTTTCGTAATCATCGGGCCATCTCCTAGAAGCGCAAGTAGCAAGGATAGTTGCATTTACAATGAAGCACTCATTTACAAGCCTCATCCTCACGAGCCAGTGAGAAAGCTCAAGGAGCTTACTAAGTTCCCTTGAAGGCACAAAAAAAGGTTCTTCAAGGTTTGGTAGAAGCTCACATCTTAGTGAGGCCCAGGTTACAATCCCCATTGTTCCCTGGGCACCCTGTATCAATCGGTGCCAATGCATAGGACCAGGTCCATAAGGCGCCTTCTGGAAATTCCCTGCTGCCCATTGTTCTTCCAAGTCTCCTGGACCTGCGGCTTCTCCTGTTCTAAATACTTCACCGTTTCCGAAGACTATTTCAACACAAGCTAGGGGATCCGAAATGTCCCAATGATACTTCGGCATAAGTACAGGTTCCCTTTCCAATAAGCTTGCCACAACACTCTTTGTACTTCGCGGAAGAAATGGCATGTTGGGACGCAATCCTTCTTTTTTCAATGCGTCTATAAGTTCACCGAAGGTCACACCGGGTTCTATCAAAGCCACCCGGTTTTTTCTTGTAACTTTAACTATTTTTTTCATGCCACTTAGATCTACCACGACACTTCCACCGCGAGAAGGAATTGTGTCACCTCGAAAACGAGGAGGGCCAGAACTGAGAGGCACAAGGGGCGTCTTTGTACGAGCTGCCCATCTAACCGTTTCCACGATTTCCTCTCTATTTTTGGGTCTTACGACCAAAGCAGGTAGAACGGGTGGAATAAAACTAAAATCAGAGGAATATTCTTTTAAAACCGAAGGATCTGTGATTATAGAACCGGAAAATTCATTTAAGCCTTGTAACATTTGTACCTCCTTATTATTTGTTTATTATTATAAGAATCTTTCACAAAAAGGCAAGATCCGCAAGGTGCATGGAGAGGAAGGCCGAAATTGAATAACGAAAATTTCGCGATTTGACAAATATAGTGAAATTAGGTTCAAAAAACAGTCGAAAAAGCTAAAAAGGCAAAGAAAATAAACAAAGACATTTCAAGGAAGAAAAGGCAGGTTAGCTTGTATAACCTTCCGATTGTCAAAGTTCCTAAAAAGCCAAGTTTTACCTTAAGGTTTCTTTTTGTTATAAAACCGGAATGGGTTGTAAAATGCAACCAAGGAAATGATATGGATAGGGAAATAAAGAAGCAATTCTTGAGCAAATGGGATAAATATTTTGGTCGGGCCAATTTACCTATTGTTTTTTATTATACCGATAAAGATATGGAGCCTATAAAGCCAAAACCTCCAAAAACTCACAGGTGCGTTTTCAGAGACATAATAAAAGTACTAAGAGGAAA
>CAZZKO010000058.1:0-7708 GCA_964654925.1 uncultured Candidatus Bathyarchaeia archaeon | reverse complement strand
TTTGTCTTTCGGAGCAGCCACCGTATAATATTCAAAGTCTACCTCCCTTACATTAACAACTTTGTTCATGAAGTCAACATTTACAACCTCATATTGTCTATCATTATCTATCCATATTGCACCAGGATGCAAATCCCTTAGAACAGACGCGCCGTCTATTATGCCTATCTTTTCGCCGTCACAGTTGATAGTAAAATTAACGTTTGAAATAGGGTTACGTATGGGCAGGTATTCTTGGCTGAAGTCATTTGAAGAGTAGTTAAATTTCCAGTAAACTCTAGACTTGTCTTCATATCGTAGGATTTTTTGTTCACGTTCCAATTTCCTCAAACATTCAATTGCTTCTTCGCCGAAGATTGTTTTAATGTCATCTTCGCTTATTCCTCCATATGCTGACATTTCGTGGATGTAGCAAGCTAGATGCATTCTTAGAAGCACCGGGTTCTTGGGGTTTATTGTTATATCTTCAGGTTTTTTGTCAAAAAATTCCTTTGGAAACCTTGCAAAATACTGTTCTAGTGGATCATCGTGCAAAATCACAATACCCAATCCTTCTCCGACACGTCCAACCCTGCCAAACTGTTGGTGAACACTTGTGATAGATCCTGGGTATCCTATGCTAAGGTAACAGCTCATGTCTGGTATGTCTACTCCAAGCTCTAATGCGTTGGTTCCTATAATTCCATGAATTTTGCCGCCAGCTAATGCTGAAAAAATTTCTTCCCTCCTTTCGGGTGGCAGCGTTGCAGTATATTCTCTTACAAAGCTTGCAAAATTTCTAATTCCTTTTTGTCTGTAACGATCTTCAAGTAGCTTGTAGGCAAGCTTGACCGACAGCCTAGATCTACCAAATGCTATGGTTTTAACTATCTGATTAGAAGTAATGAGTTCTTCTGTTAAGAGATCAACTAGGTTTGTTAGAGCCTCTACTCGCTTGCCATCTTCTTTTAGCGGAGGGTTCCACAAGACCAGTAACCTTTTCTTCTTTGGAGAACTGTCTTTATCAATCAAAACGAAATCGTCGCATCCGGTAAGATTCTTAGCATGTTCAATCGGATTTCCTATCGTTGCACTGCATAGTATGAAGACAGGCCTAGCGCCAAGAGCTTCACAAACTTTTCTTAAACGCCTAATAATTAACGCCATGTGAGAGCCGAAAATCCCTTTATAGATATGGATTTCGTCCAAAACCACGTATTTAAGGTTCTTTAAGAAGCGTGTCCATAGCTGGTTAAAGCGTAAAATGCCAAAATGCAGTTCATCAGGGTTTGTAAGGACAATATTGCATCTTTCTCTAATCACTTTTCTAATATCTTGAGGAGTTGGCCCCTCATATTTTCCAAAAGCAATTTGCTTGCCCCCAAGTTTCATGGTGAAATAGTATCCCGAACTATACTGTTTGTCGGTAACGTCATCTCCTTTATTGTCATCCCTAAAACTTGCTATTTTACGGATTTGATCTTGGGCAAGAGCCTTGGTCGGATAAACGTAAAGGGCACAAGAGCTTGTATCTCGAATTATGGCATCCAATACTGGGACGTTGAAACATACCGTCTTTCCGCTGGCCGTGGGCGTTGCTATGACCACGTTTTTTCCTTTTAAAGCGCACTCTATGGCTTCGGCTTGATGTTCATACAATTTTATTCCTTGTCTTTTTAGACTCACAGCAATCTCATCCATTAGAGGCAAACCTTTGCTTGCATAACTTGCGTCTTTTTTTGGATATTCTTTGATGTGAAGAATGGCTTCTCCTAATTTGCTGTTTCTTTTTATTTTTTCCAAAAGTTGAGCCGCCTTAAACTCGGATGGAGGGATCACCTTTGTGAGTTTAAAATTTACCGCTAACGATCCTCGATCACTTAAAATTTGAGCAGCAGTCGGCCATAAGCGAAACGCGTCCTTATGACCGTGTCCGGTAAACCAGTGCCAACGACCCTCAATTGCAAAGAACTGGGGAGTTAAAACCTCAATTCCATAAGTTTCTAAAATCCTTACTATCGTTTCGGAAAGCTGAACTTTTTTCATATAACGCCAGTATTGTATTCTTTTCTTATTTAACTCGCTTAAAATACCAAGCTTTTCCAAATAATCACTCGTATAAAACGTGATTTTTTCATCCGCTATCTCTGCCCAGTAATCTTTTCGAGACCCTATCTTTGAGGGTATCGCGTCGGAAACCCTCCCTCTATTATTATATAATAAGCTCGTTGGTTTTCTTTATAAGCATCCTAATCCTAGGCTCACCGTCTTGGATAACCACGCACCACTTTCCATGTTTTGAGTATCGTAAAGGGTCCTTCTTCCACTCTTTACGTGGGCACTATTAGGTTAAGGTAAGTTTGGAGGTAGAAAGGTTTAATCTATCTCTTAAGTGTAAAGTTCCCGACAATTGATCAGCAATGGACGAGGCGCGGAATATGGGGTGGGATGTGATAAATTTAGAAATTAAGCGATGTAGGAGCATGTCGGATGTTGGTGAGAGGATTAGGTGTTTAAAGGAGTTGTTTGAGAGGACGCAGGACGGGATGGTTGCTTTTGCCCTTGGTGAAGAGCTCGAAGCTTGCGGTAATATGGAGGAAGCCCTTCAGTATTTTGAAAAGGCTGAGACGCTCTTTCCCCTCGCTCGCTATAAGGAAATGGCGAAGTCTGCTATCTCCAGAATAAGGGAGAAAATTCAAAGAAATAAAGAGAAGATTAAAGGAGCAAAGCTTACACCTCCCTCAGTTTCCTCGATGATTAAACTGAGCGAAATAAACCTCAATGAATATGACCAGCAGACAACATTATTTGTCGTGGCATGCTCTAAAACGAAGATATGGGATATTAACGAAAGCGCCCCCGAGTTCGTCCCTGCAAGGATGGCTTATCAAGGTGATGATTTCAAAAAGTTCCTGAAGTGGGTCGAAGAAAGCGGTTTGGAGCAGAAGGGGTTTAGATGGCTTATTCTGAGCGCCAAATACGGCTACATAGAACCGTGGCATCCAATATGCAACTACAGCGTAACCTTCAGCGATGAGGCGACAGGCCCAATATCAGATGAAACTTTATGTAGGCAGGTGTTATACCAGACAAGATGGGGAGTCCTGCTAAGACGCTTTAGGACAGTGATATGCGTCGGAAACGAATTATACCTCAATAAAGTTAAAAACTCTTTCAAAACAGCTGGAAGTAATGTTATACGCGCGTCAACATAGAAATTCGATTTCAATAAAAATAACATAATGGTGGAGGACAAGCAAGATTCCATTAGAAAATGATCTATGTCAAAAAGCTTAAGGCAAAATTTGTGAGCTGAGGTTTAATGGTTGTCATGGATTTAGCAGAAGCTTGTAGGAGGGTTCATATGCTTCTTGAAAGCCTCCCCGTATGGAGGGAGCTGGCAGTCACCTTGCCCAGAAGTGGAATATATTTCTTTTACGAGGCTGGCGAATACACTTCTCATATTGATGGCTTTAGGATTATTCGTGTTGGCACCCATGGGGCTGGGCGAACCCTTAGGCAGAGGCATAAAAGCCTTAGACGCACTCGCAATCCTAAGCGGAGCAAAACAGACGACTATAAAACCATCAAAAAATCAGAATGCACAAAGACAAAACCAACAAAGGGGAACCTTCTGGCCCATCGTTCGCCATCTCATGATTGAAAAAGCCATACAACTATACGTTAAAGACCATCCTCAACCAGAAAAACAGCCAGAAATGAGAGAACTGAGACGAGGCGGCTACATGAGTCTAGCCAAGAAAATAGTTTTAAAAGAATTAAACCAGCAAAGAAAATTGGAACCTCTTAATACAGAATTAAAATGCAAAATGCATAATGCTTAACCGTTTTATCATAAAAATATTTTCAAGGGCATGGTGAGCAGCCAAAATGATAGAGCTTTTGATTGCATTATTGTTAATCCTTGTCGTAATAATCCTCCTTTTAGTCATACGGTTTTCCACGAAAATTGAAGAAATGTCGGTAAGTCAAGACGCCATTAAGGGCGCTGTTGCTACCTGCTGGAGAGAGCTTGGAATCGACCAGGATATTGGCGCTATAAAGCAGAGGGCAGATGACATTAAGAACGCTGCACAAAGCCTGCAAGATATTTTTAAAGTTGCCAGAGGGAGGGGTGTCTACGGCGAGTTTCAGCTTGAGCAAATACTAAAGGACTTGCTGCCATCACAATATGTTCACATTAGAGAACGCATCCCCAAAATAGGCAAAATTCCAGACGCCTATATCCAAACACCGCAGGGTATTTTATGCATTGATTCAAAGTTTCCGCTAGAAAATTATCGAAGAATGATAGAGACGGCTGACCCAAAGGAGAAAGAAAACTATAAGACCGCCTTCAGAAACGACGTCCAGATACAAATAGAGAAAATTAAAACAGACTATGTTAGGCCTGGAGAAGGCACAACGCCATTCGCCTTCGGCTTCATCCCGTCAGAAGCCGTATACCAATACCTAACAGAGTGCGAAATGGAACTTGTAGCAAACGCAGCCAAAAAAGGAGTGCTACTGGTCTCTCCCGCAACTCTGGCGGTTAACCTGAACCTATTGTCCATAGGTTTGAAAGCGGCAGAAATTTCAGAAAAAGCAGAACAAATACAGAAAAACCTCAAAAGACTCGAAAAACCCTTAGACGAACTGGAAGACACATGGAACACCCTCTACAACCACATAAAAAACGCGTATAACAAAGCAGGAGAAGTCGACAAAAAATACACCGAACTAAAATTAACATTCAAAAAAGTCACTGAAACAGAAGAAGAGAAATAATGCTGAAATTGAGAGTGGCTGATTTGGTGCAGGATTATCCCATTCTTCGTATTAGGCAAGTGGGTAGTAAACTTGAATGTGAACTAACAAATCCAACTTCAATGCAGATACCCGGGATCGAGGTTAAACCATGGCAACAAAAAGCGAAGAAAATACATTGTCACTATATGGAGATACTTAGGATGGTAGGTGGCCTAGAACAGCCCAATATAAAAGATTTTATGAAGGGATTGAAAACGCTTGGGAGGGAAATAGGCGATATTTTGAGGGTTATTTTAGAGAATTTAGCTTTTGAAATCAGAAAGGATTGTAGCCTCGCTTTGGCTTTAGATGATGAAATGGTTAAGATACCTTGGGAACTCGGTTTGCTTCCGAAGAGTTTTACCGGAGAAAAGGATAGGAAGTTTCTGTGTGATATAGCTTGTATCGGAAGATTACGAGTAGTTAAGAGCGATTCTTGGAAACCATCTCCAAAGAAAAGGAAATCTGGAAGAGCCTTAGTTGTTGGAATCAATTACAATCGCTCTAAGAAAGATTCTAGACGCGGGTTACGCGAGTTAGAACATGCGGAGGAAGAGGCTGAAGAGGTCACCGAAATTCTATCGCATCACGACATGCGCGTCACTAAGCTACTAGGCCCTAAAGCCACGTCTAGATCGGTTTTAAAGGAACTTAGGCAGGGAGTTGACATCTTTCATTTTACAGGGCATGGAGGCACAAGCTGGAATAAAAGCAAGATATGTTTATGGGACAAGGATTTATGGGCAAAAGACTTGGAAAGGTCTTTGGAATACTCAAATTCTCCGGCCCCAAGCTTGTCTTTTATTAACGCATGCGAAACATCGGTTGACATCCATAGAAAAGGCAAGGTTACGTGGGCGCCATACAGCTGGGCCTTTGCATTAGCCAACCAAGATGGTAGTGTGTTTATAGGCACGCTTTGGAGCGTTTATGAAGAAGAAGCGCTACAATTCGCCAAAAGTTTTTATACTAAATTTCTAGGATTCAAGAACAAAAGTTTAGCCAAAGCTATGCATGATGCCAGAATCGAAGCGAAGAGGCGAGGATCAAACGCAATCTTGAGTTGGCCGGCATACGTTCTATATGGTCCACCAACACTAAATCATGACTTATTACTTGCAAAATGAAAACGTGCGCGAGTCGATTTATTAATAGACCCTAATGTCCTTCCATATTTCATTGTGTTGGCTTTCAGTGTTTATTCTGTGGATATAGGATTTGACTTGTAAGCTATTTCCTTATGAGTATTCTGCCTGAAGGGAGAACCGTTCGGACATCCTAGCCGTTAGCTAAATGGCGTTCAAGCTCTTTTTCACTAATTATTTTCTTAGGGTCGGCACTTGCTTCTTCTTTAAGCTTGTATCCGTTTAGGCTTAGCTTTCGAATCTCGTTTATGGCCTCGTCTACTGTTGCGTATTTTGCTAGGGCTTCTTCAACGCGTTTTATCCTATCCTCCGGCAAGCCTAGAAGCCTAAACATTTCTAGAATTTATTTTTCCTAAATTTCTCAGAGAGGTTGCTTTATGTGGGAAAAATGTTATTTGTGTATACATTTTTGTCTTTTCACCTTTCGATGCTAGCTTGTTTGCGACTCTTTTAACCATCCGTTCAAATCTGTTTTCGAAACAGATTTTCTGTTAGTTGCTGCTAAATGAGGCTGTTCTCGTTTTGTGGTGGTGTTAGGTGTGGTTCTGCTTGTTCTTTGTATGTTTGGCGCCAGCTTTCTCGGCTTTTGTTTATGTATGCGCGTAGTTGTTCTGGGAGTTTGTGTCCCATCAGTACTCTATGTAGAGTGGATCCACTTTGTGGTCGCTTAGGAATGTGCGGAAGGCTGCCCTTAACGAGTGTGGGCTGTATGGGTTTCTGCCCTCGAACGCACTTGCGAATTTCCGGGCTGTTTTATGGAAGTAGGCGTGCACGGTCCGCGCTGACACATCATAAATTGGCATTTCATCACACAATCTTTGACTGGCTAAATGTTCTTTAAGCAGGCTTACAGCCCAACCGCCAAGAAACGTTATGAAAGGTACGCCTGTTTTCCTTCGCGTCAGATTCAGGCAAAGAGGAGTTATGCCCTTCTCAAACTCTTCTTTAATGTCAGCATAGGTTAGGGCTAACACATCTGATATGCTTAGGCTTTGAAGAATTGGAGCTGCAATAGTCCTGTACATGGGCTTATCCATGGATGCTATAAACAAGCCTACCTCAGCTAAGGTCCATGTGTGCTTTTTATAGATAGGTTGGGCTGGCGGAAGACGTACATAACGTAGGCTTATGGGAACTTCATAAAAATTTGCCAGACTTTGAACAGCCCCAACATAGACTCTAACGGTTTTCGGCGCATAGTCATGATCCTGAAGCCAAACCACAAACCCGTTAAGGGTTTCAATGGCTACACGTTGCCTCTCACGCCTAGGTAAAAACCTGTCCCGCCAACGCGATCCAAAAATCTCGAACAGAGCCCTGGCTTTCGTAAAATTGTTGAAAAGCCTTCAAGCCTCTTCCGTAAACGTTACGAGTTCCAGACTTCAAGTGGAAAGAAATCCAGCCACATCAGAGTTTTCCGAACATGCCAAAGGGATAACCCAATAACCTAATCCTGAAAACCTTAAAACACCAAGCATGCACCTCCACCAAAGCCAACAGACAAACGCCATCTCAAACCACAAACTCTATAACAAAAACTTGCATAATCAAATTCTGTGGTAAAGATGAAAACCGCCGCAAAAACGAACAAACCAAAAGAAAAGGAAATAATTTGGACCCGAAGTGGCGGTGGTGGGCAGCCCCACTATATTTTATCTCGTAACTTTAAAACTACGGTTTACAATTCTGTGGTATACAGCATGCAAAGTGCACATATTTATCATGGGCAATGGTGGATAACCTAATCTCAAAGCTGACAAAAAACTTCATTTTAA
>CAZZKO010000057.1:0-7699 GCA_964654925.1 uncultured Candidatus Bathyarchaeia archaeon | reverse complement strand
TTAAAATGAAGTTTTTTGTCAGCTTTGAGATTAGGTTATCCACCATTGCCCATGATAAATATGTGCACTTTGCATGCTGTATACCACAGAATTGTAAACCGTAGTTTTAAAGTTACGAGATAAAATATAGTGGGGCTGCCCGGATTTGAACCGGGGTCTAGAGCGCCCGAGGCTCCAAGCCTAGACCAAGCTAGCCGACAGCCCCATTTAGGGATCTAAGCTCCGCAAAAGAAACTTGCCTTCATCATTAAAAACCTTATTATCTAAGATAGGCTTGTGGCTTGAAAGTGGTTGCCGCCGCAACCTATGGATGTTTAGTCAATTGCTTAGATGAATGAATTTATTCATTTCTGAAAGATTTTTTGGCGTAATAATACGGGCGTAATAATAAGGGTTATTTTCCTAAGTTTACTATACACTTGTCTGCGGTGCCAGCGTTTGTCTTCCCAGCGATCAAAAGGAATAACGGTGTTGAAGGCTGTTTCTTCAGCGGTTAGATTCAACATTTTAAGCCTGCTCTTTGATAAAGGCGCTATGTCCTATACTGAGCTTATGAATAGGTTGAAGATGAACCCCAGCAGGGACGCCGGGAGATTCGCCTACCATTTAAAATTTCTTCTTAAGGCGGACTTGATCGAGGTGGATGCCGAGTCAAAGAAGTACAAGTTAACCGAGCTTGGCAAGATTGTAGTCAATATTGCCGAGGAAATTGAAAAGAGAGGTTTAAAACCCCAGAGGCTTCTTGTCCGTACATCCCGCTACGCATTAGAGGAGTTCGATGTCAACAAAATTGCAGAGTCCCTTATAAAGGAGGCTGGAATGCCCGCGGAAATGGCCCAGAAGGTGGCGAAGGAGGCTGAGAAGCGCTTATTAAAGGCTAAGGCCAGCTACTTAACAGCGCCACTTATAAGAGAAGTGGTCAATGCAATCCTCATCGAGAAAGGTTTGGAGGAGTACCGTCACAAACTTACCCGTTTAGGCCTTCCCGTTCACGATGTTTCAGCGCTTCTCACCAAAATCAGAAATAGTTTGTCATCACCTTGCGAGGAAGCTGGAAGAAGCGTTTTCGAGGAATATACCCTCTTAAATGTTTTCCCAAGGGACATTTCAGATGCCTATCTTTCAGGCGCGCTTCACATTCATGGACTTGGAAACTGGATTTTAAGGCCAAGCGAGGTGATTCATGATTTAAGGCTGTTCCTCAAAAGGGGTTTATGTTTTGAAGGTCTAAATGTCCTCAGCCTGTCCTACCCGCCTCCCAAAAACTTTGAGGCTGCTCTACTCCTAGCTTTTAATGTTTTTCTGCATTCTAGAAGGGAAGTTGATGGAGCTCAAAATTTTGAGTACTTTAACATTTTCTTAGCCCCTTTCTTTAAAGGGGTTGAAGAGGGTCGGGCGAAGGAAGCTTTAAAACTGTTTATTCTAAACTTAAGTCATCACGGAGATGTATCCCTTAGCATAGAACCCACTATTCCCGAATTTTTAGCTGAGACGCCGGCTGTAGGTTCCTCCAAGGAAGGTGAACTTTATGGAAGTTTTGCTGAGGAAAGTCAGATTTTGGCCAGTTTGATTCTTGAAATTTTAGCTGAGGAAAGCCTACACAAGCCTGTTCAACACCCAAAAATTATATTTAAAGTGCGGCCAGAAGTCTTCAATGATAATGGAGCAGAGGAAATACTTATTCAAGCCCACCGTTTAGCATCGGAGGGCGGTGCCATTTACTTTGCTAATCCATGTGGGTGTAATGGTAAAAATTCAACTTTTTCAGTTTTAGGATGCAAAATAGACGCGGATTGGAGTGGCGATTGGGAAATAGACACTATAAGAACGGGCGTCTTAGGCTGTGTCACCATTAATGTGCCCAGGATAGCCTATGAGAGTGAGGGAAATCAGGCAAAATATTTTGAAATTCTCAAAAATAGACTTGAAATGGCTGCGAAGGCTTTGCAGATAAAGCGTAAAGCCCTTAGAGTTTGGAGTCAAAACCTACTGCCATTCCTCTTTCAGAAAATCAACGGTGACATCTACTTTAGACTTGAGAGTTCACCGGTGTTGATAAACTTCGCTGGTTTGAAGGAGGCCTCGCAAACTCTTGTTGGAAGCATACATGATGATGAAAGCACTTTAAAGTCTACGTTTGAAACTCTAAAAGCCGCATCAGACTTTGCAATTAAAATGGTTAAAAGAAACGAAGAACGACTTCTCCTTTCAGCCTTACCATCTCCCGAAGCTGCCCAGAGACTCGCGAAGTTTGATATTGAGAGATATGGAGTTTCAAGGGTTCGATTCCTCGGGACCCGCGAAATGCCTTGGTACTCAACATATAGAAGGATGTCTGTACAGGAGGTTGAAAGTCTTTCTAAAATTTTTGCTTTAGAAAGGGAAGCGGATAAGCTTCTTAGCGGCGGAAGCCTTGCAGTTTTGGAACTTGGCCCAGATTCCTATGAGCCCCTTAGGCTTTTAGACATAAGCAAGAAGCTCATTAAAGAGTGTGGCATAAGGTTCTTCACTTATGACCAAGGTTTGACGTATTGTATGATCTGCAATAAAACTTGGAAGGGTCTACTACATAAATGCCCATCCTGCGGGGCTGTTAATGTCCTAACCCACTTTAAACGATACCCTTGACAGGTTGTATTCTACTTCACTGCACCCAGTATTAAAGCCAGAATAGCCATCCTTGTTACTATGCCATTCCAAACCTGCTGGAAATAGCGAGCATGGGGTGTTCCATCCACTTCAGGTGGGATTTCGTCTGTCCGTGGTAGAGGATGCAGAATTATAAGATTCTTTTTAGCCTTAGCGAGACTTTCAAGATTAACCTTGTAAGACCCCTTAACCTTCATATATTCAGCTGGATCTGGGAAACGCTCCTTCTGGATTCGGGTAACATAAAGCACATCTATGATGGGCATGACCTTCTCGAGATTCGATTCCTCCATTACCGGAATTTTTTCTCTGATTTCATCAAGGACTTCCCTTCGCATCCTTAAGGACTCAGGAGAAACCAGATAAAGCTCCACATCATAATAGGAGAGAGCGTAAGCCAGAGAATGAACTGTACGTCCATACCTTAAATCGCCAAGTAACGCTATTCTTAAACCGTCAATTCTTCCCTTCTCCTTCTTTATTGTATATAAATCCAGAAGCGCTTGAGTTGGATGCTCCTCAGCCCCGCTTCCACCGTTAATGATGGGCACCTTCGAGAATTCCGCCGCAAGCCTCGCTGCCCCTTCAAGGGGATGTCTCAGGGCTATGACGTCCGCGTAATTCTCAACGGTGCGAATGGTGTCTGCAAGATTTTCTCCCTTCTTGACAGAGGCTATCTCCGCTTCTGCAAAGCCTATCGTGGATCCACCAAGCTTATGCATGGCAGCCTCGAAACTCAACCTTGTCCTTGTGCTGGGCTCGAAAAATAGGGTTGCAAGAATTTTCCCCCTAAGCATGTCCGAGCCCCTGGAGGCTACGGGCTCCATGGTGCTTGCAATTTCAAGTATATAGTCGATCTCCTTGCGGGTGAAGTCCCTGATGGATATTATGTCTCTACCCTCAAACTGCAAAGGAACACCAAAAAAAGCATTGTCGCCCTTCTAAATAACACTTTTCAAAGTTTCCGCCGGGGCGTAGAAACTTTTTATTTTAGCTTGGGCATAGCCCTTCTCGGGAGGACTTTCCCACATGAGTGGAACCATGCTTTATGTTTCCAAAATTAAGGATGGCACGGTTATAGATCACATAACTGGCGGTTACGCCTTGGATGTTATTAAGATTCTGGGAGTGACGGGGAAGGAGAATAGGGTTATAACAATCGCCATCAACGTGCCAAGTAAAAGGTTTAAGGTTAAGGATATCGTTAAAATCGAAGGTCGGGAGCTGAACCCCCAAGAAGTGCATAAAATCGCATTAATTGCGCCCCATGCAACTATAAACATCATCAGGAACTACAATGTTGTAGAAAAGCAGAGGGTTAAGCTTCCAAAGATCATTGAAAATATAATTAAGTGCGCTAACCCTGCCTGCATAAGCAACTCGGCAGAACCGGTGAAACCGAAATTTTATGTGAAACGCGAGGAACCCCTAATAATAAAATGTCACTATTGTGGTTACATCATGGAGAGAAGTGACGTACTTAAGCAGTTTTAGCGCATCACAATGCTTATATTATCTTGAGACATAATATGAGCGACGCTCTAGAATGCGAATACCATAAAACGCTGAAACAGGTGAAAGCATGGTTGAAACACTATTAATGGCCTTTTTATTTGCTGGCGTTATTGTCTGTTTAATATGATTTTCGCCATAGCCAAGCAATATGCACCCCCTCACATTAGAGGAGGCGAAAATTCTTTGGAAGATCCATAAACAGTCAGCTAACTGTCCATTAAATGCTTGGAGAGAAATCTGCAAGGGAGGAAAAATTGTAGGGTTTAGATGCGATTGTGGATATAGGCACGTGCAGAAAAAGCCATTAAACGCGTCTAAGCCTTCGCAAAATAGGGCATAAAACCCTCAGAAATACCTTTTTTCTTTTACATGCAATCATGCAATTACATGCGGGGCGACGATTATGGATGTTCTTTGGGTCATAAAAACTCGAAGGACAATAAGAAAGACCCTGTTGAAGAGGAGAAACTTTGGACTGTTTTGGAGGCTGCTAGGTGGGCTTCATCCTGGGCTAACACCCAGTGTTGGGAGTTTATTATCGTAAAAACTCTGATGTTAAGAATAAGCTTGCGGAAACACTTACTTCGGGGAATCCAGCAAGGGATGCTGCTGAAAAGCGCCCATCGTCATTGTTGCCTGCGCCAGGCTTGGGATTTCCGGCTTTAAGGATGGAAAACCGGTTACGGATAAGGGCGACTTTTACATGTTTGATGTCGCGTTAGCCCTGCAGAACTTAACCCTCGCAGCCCACAGCCTCGGCCTTGGAACGGTTCATGTTGGGCGTTTTTGACCATAAAAAGGCTGCTGAAATTCTAGGCGTTCCGTATGGTGTAAGCGTAGTGGAGCTTATGCCATTAGGGTATCCTGCGGAAACTCCGAAGGGGCCGAGTAGAAAGGAGCTTAAAGAGTTTGTTTACTTCGAGAGATATGGAAGTAGGCTGCCAATTAAGTTTTGCGAAAATGTCATAAATTAGTTGGATATTCAACATTATATTGTGTTATTATGCTGAATGATGATGAGATCTGCAAAGTTTCAGAGGTATTTAATGCTGTTGGAAATCCTATACGCTTCAAGATGCTCATGCTTGTGATGGAGACTGAGAGACCCCTACATATTAAGGCTATAGGGAAGATGCTGAAGATGGATTACGCGGCGGTCTACCGCCACGTAAAGGTTCTAGAAAAAAGTGGGCTGCTGGGCATATATGAGGTGGGAAGATCTCGGGTTCTTTACGCTAAGAATCCTGAAATGATAAGGCATATGACTGAATTAGCAAAAATAATTTTGCAAAAAAAGTAAAATAATCTTATAAATTAAACAATTTAAATTTGCAAAAAGCTTAAATATTCTGCCCGCGAATTGATTGCACCATGAAATATTCCACAAAGATGCTGGCATTAGTTGCGTCCATGAGCGCCCTTGGAAATGCCCTAGGCTTCTTGGGAATAAGATTGCCATCCGCTCCTGGGACAACCGTAGAGTTCCATTTGTCAGCCCTGCCATCCCTATTGGTTGCTGTGGCAGTTGGTCCCCTTGAGGGAGCCGTAACTGGCCTGTTAAGTTTAATGATGGCAACTTTACGGATAGGAAATATTTTTACTCCCTTCGGAAACGCTTTGTTGGCAGGCATAGCTGGGTTGCTGGCAAAGAAGTTCAAGTTTTCCCCTCCAGTATGTGGGGCCATCGCCATAGCGCCCTATGCGCCCTACATATGGTTTGCCTGCAACCTCTACAGCGTTCCGCCCCAAGTGATATCCTTCATAATTATGAAAGCCTTTATTGAAATTCTAATTTCAGGAGCAATCGTGGAAATTGTTCTCTCTAGGGTTGAGGTTAGGGCCTTTCTATCAAAGTTTACAAGATAATCAAGGGAACTGTTTATTAATGGACATTCAACCCTTCTATGTGAACGGTGGCGTATTAGTTGTCCTTCGAGATTCAGGAGCTGCCGGATGTTATAAAGGTGGTAACACTACTAAGCCTAGTTAAAAGGGCGAAAATTCGGAAAGGCCAGCTTAGAAAGCGCATTAACAGAATCTGCGCCCATCAAATCTGTATTGAGATGGCGGATCTTGAAGAGGCCTTGAATGAAATGGCAAGCGAGGGCCTTATCACTTATGCTGGTGATGCCGTTCAGCTTACCCCTCAAGGGCAAAGGTTGGCTAAGGAGTGGGAAAATCTCCTCCTCAAGAAGGACCCCATAATCGAGGTTGTAGCCGGTCTCGTCGACGGTTCAATAACGGGGCTCGTGGTGGTCCTCTCCGCCTTAATAGCAGGCCTGGCTTTTAAAGCTGCAGCTTTTGCGGCGCTCCTAACCCTAACAGCGGTGGCTATAACAAATTTTTCAAGCTTCTTCCTCGGCGGAGTCACCGAGGATCTGGCTGACATGCAGACCCTTCAAACGTTGATGGGGTTCAGCCTAAGCGACATCCCAGACAAGGATGAGCGGGAGAAGTCCCTCAAGCTTTTGATGAGCCTTTTTGCAATACTCCATAGGGAGGCAAGCCGGGCCAACCTTTACGCTGCGGTAATATGCAGCATAACTACCTTCATGGCCGGAAGCATGCCTATAGCGGCATACCTGTGGTTGCCAGAGCCCATTAACGTCATAATTGCCCTCGGAATAGTAGGCACAATAGTAGGCGTTTTCCTCGTGCGATACCGCTCAAAAAAGGCAAGGGTGAACTGGAAGATAATCCTACTTGAAACCCTAGTGATATTTGCAATAGCCACCATAGCATCGCTTATACTCGGAGGCATAGCCTAAAACCATAAACAATATGACTTAAGCCCGTAAACCCTTTATTTACTAAAGCGCTATTCAATCCTAGTGCGCCGGGGTGGCCGAGCGGTTCAGGCGGCTGCCTGCAGAGCAGCTATACGTGGGTTCAACTCCCACCCCCGGCTTTATGGACCCACCCACAGACAGCCGCTACTTACGTTTGCGGTAAAGGTGAATTCCGTCTATCGTGTCAACGTACTCAAATCCGGCTTCAATAAGTTGTTTTGCCTCCTCAACTGTTTTAGCAACCTTACAAATCCATTCATCTTCTTTGGAGTTTATTAGTTGGGTGTAGACCAGCGTGTTCTTTACGTTCTTGTGGCCCAAGAGTTTCATAACATATAGCATATCTTTTGTTTTGGCGTATTCCATTGCTGCCTTCCAATGTCTAAATGTGTGGAAGCTTATTTGTAGAAGCCTAGGATTTCCACGCTTGTTTGCAAGTATTTTGTGTGACCTCTGAAAGCTTCTTGCAAACCCTTGTACCACATGCCCACTACAGGCATGAAGTTTTCCGAAACTTCAAATATCATTAGCATTCAAACTTTAAATAGTTAACATCTTTTTTAGGTTTGATTTGTGAAATGAACTTGCATGAACATTTTGATAACTTGCCCCGAGCTTGACTGAAGAATTTATTTTCAAACATGCTGATGTGGACCTTGTATTCATAAATGTTGAATCATGGGGCTCAGCAACAGAATTCGCACAATTTCATGATGATGCAAGAATAGCTCCAAAGCTTAGAGTAT
>CAZZKO010000056.1:0-12241 GCA_964654925.1 uncultured Candidatus Bathyarchaeia archaeon | reverse complement strand
GGCCTTTTTGGGTTTTCCAGCCTTGTAGGGGGCTATTATGACGGCTAGAACGCACATAAGCGTGATGCAGGCGTGGATTGTCACGTTTGCCAAGCCCCTATAATGGTAGTTTTCCAGGCTGAGCTGGCGTTTAAGCTTCTTGAATACGCGTTCGGCCAAAGCCCTCCATGGTAAGCCTTAACCAGGCGTTTTGGACCTGTAACCCTAAACTTCGAGTCAACCCTAATGCCTTCTTATCGCCTTTCCTATGTATGGCTGTTTCAGCTTTGAAGGCCTCTTTTGTCCATTTGCGCAGCTCTGCCGAATCGTATTGCCTGTCTCCAGCCACAACCCTAAACCTTACGCCTTTTTCCCATGAACCCTCCAGCAACTGCTTGTAGAACTGTTTGTCGTTTCTGCTTATGGGCTGGACAGTAAATGCTAATGGAACATCTCCTTCAACACAGGCTAAATGAACCCTGTAGCCTAAAATGTGCGTTCTTCCAGCCCTTCCAACATCAGCATCCGGATCCGATTTACCCCTCTCGTTAGTGGCGTCTCTTGCGCTGTAAGCCTTAAAAGCTACAAATCAAAGGTCATGCTCCTCAACCCAAAGAACTCCACGAGGAGATGCTCCAGACGTGGGATGGATAATGCCCCGAAAGAAGCAATATATGAATGCAGATGCGGATTGAGGACAAACAGGCAACTCAACGCGGCTATAAACCTATACCTTCAAATGGAGGGGACTTTCTCCAACCCCAAAGCTCTTTGATGAGCTGATTATGGGTTGGAGAGGGTTCACCCTGACAGGGGACGAGGCCGATGAAGGCTCCAATGAACCCGAGAGGAGCCCTAAGCTGGTGAATCCCAAGAGCTATGTTAGTCTATCAAAGACTACGTAGCTTAGAACCCGTATTAATGTCCAGGCCTATGGCGCATTACGCTTTTATTCAGCCTTTTCCGATAATACCGCTAAAAATTAGGTTTGGATGTATAATGCTGTCTGAGATCCCGATAAAAATTGAGAAGGTTTCCGCGGAAAAATTAGACATGGAGATCCTCAGAGCCGCAATAATTGCAGAGTTGGACGCCATAAACCTTTACGAGCAGCTAGCTGAATCAACAAAAAATCAAGAGCTGAAAAAAGTTCTGCTTGAAGTTGCAAGGGAAGAGAAAACTCATGTAGGCGAGTTTCAGGCGCTGCTGCTAAAAATAGACAAGGAACAGGTTGAAGAGCTGAAGAAGGGCGAAAAAGAAGTTGAGGAGCTAACAGGATAATAGCCATTACCACAACCCCCTTTTTATTCAATCCTAAACTTGCTGTCTCAGCTTCAACATGAAGAAGTTTCCCCTAAGACCTGCATACCAAAGAAATCAAAAAAGGAAATCAAAATTATTTATGATGTTGCTTCGGTTTTGGCGCAGAATTTTTATTTTCCTTTGTTTGTTTAGAGAAGGCTGTGGTGGGCTGTTTTTGGCTGTAAAAACGTTTTTTTGGTTTAAGGCGACCTGTTTTCTGGCCGCTTCTGAATTAAGTCTTTGAACAAACGTTTAACAGCACCCATGTTTTGGATGAAAATTGTAAACACTTCCTGCATACAAAACGTTCAGATTAAGCATAGGATAAGCCTAAAAGCAAATTATTCTACAGTTTAACGCTTAAAAATAACTCTATTCACCAAAACACCCAAAGTCATACTTTTGCGCCAAAACCTTTAAATTGTTTCTATTAAATACTTGAAATTTTAAATAGCTTCTTCGAAGCATTCAGGAGAGATATAATCTCCAAATTTTTCTCTAGCCTTCAGCAAGCGCTCGCGCTGCTGGCCTAGTATTACAAAGAGCTCCTCCGGGGCGTCTGCAACTTTCTCCCTGTAAAAATTCTCTACACGCTCAATCTTGGCAAGATTTTCTGGAACTCTAATGGTGAATTGTTTAATGTAATCTTCCTTGCGATACTCCTTGTTCAGCACCTGTTTAAACAGCGTGTAAAGATCTTCGTACTTCGGAATTAAGCCTGTTGGTGCAACCCGGGCTTCCACATCGCGGTGTACACGCAGCTCCATCCACTTTACCCAAACATGCTTATCTTCGGGGGCATTCAGGTACTCGCCAGTTCTTAGGTCCCTTAGAAAGTAGTTAACCCCGAAAATTACCGGCTGCTTTTTGAGTTTCCTTCCAAAGTTAAGATTGTTTCGAATGTTCTGGCCCATGGGGATGGAGATGAAGTCCTGTATGCTCATCATATTTATTTCTGGTATGCCCGCCTTCCCTACTGTTGCAAATGTTGTTTCTGTTTCCAAAGCTGCCCCGTAGCAGATTATTCCATGCTCCCAGTTAAAGCTCTGTTGGACTGGCACGTATGCCTTAGAGTCTCGTCCCCCATACATTATTCCACCTAACTCGACGCCCATCGGATTTTCTAGCTCTGGGTCACAGTTTTCCAGCACCCTTAAAGATATTGTGTAACGAGCGTTTTTATGGGCTGGGGGAATCGGATTTCCATGCTCGTCCGTTTTGCCCTCCCACCAGTATCCGGTATAGTTTATCCCATCTTTTGGAAGTTCAACGCCCATTCCAAGCCAATAAGGCTTCCCATCCTTGACTAATACGTTGGAGAATATTACCTCTCCAGGGCTTGTGAGCGCTTTGTATATGACTGGGTCATCCCTTGGGTTTATGCCTTGAAGGATTCCGAAGATCCCGCATTCAACATTTACTGCACGGGCAACGGAGTCTATGTTTCGGATGTATGCAATATCATCACCCAATATTGTTTCGCCGGGAAGCATGGCTGTTGAAGTTTTGCCACATGCGCTTGGAAAGGCCCCTGCAAAGTAGGTTTTCCTGCCTCCCGGACCATACACGCCCATTATCATCATATGCTCTGCAAGCCAGCCTTCCTTGTTAGCCTTTCTTATAGCAAGGCGGAAGGCTAGTTTCTTAAAGCCCACAGAGTTGCCTGCATACTGCGTGTTGACGCTGTAAATTATATCATCGGTATAGTCGATGTAAATCCTCTTTTTATCATAATCTATGCTGACCATGTTCTCGTTTAATCTTCCAGATGAGTGTAGCACTCTTAAAAAGTGCGTTTGCGGATCTGCCTTCGTAAAGGCTTCGTATCCAGGATTAAATAGAAGGCATTCAGAATGAGCTACGTACCATGAGTCTGTGCACTGCATGCCTAGGACTGTAAATATAGAGTTTCTGGGTCCAAGAGAGACGAACATAACAATCATTGTGCGTCATTTCATTGAATTTTTAAGTAGATTTCTGATTTCGGCCAATCCCTCATCCCTATCAATCTGGTTGAGGGCTTTGCTGAGGTAGTCTCCCTTAGGTACAAGGTATTTGGTGGCTTCACGATCCCTACCTTGATCGTAAGGGCCGTCAAAGTGGACTGTATGCCCTGGTGTGGCCAGCGGCTTTTCCTCACCAGTGGCTATTGCTTGCCGTCTAATGTAGTCTCTATCTTCTGGAGAATCGTTTGATACGAAGATTCTATCTGGGTTACATAGTTCTGCTGACTCAGCTATAAATTTATGAACGCTGGGGATTTTTATGGCGCATAGCTTACAGTAGTCCTCTTTGCTTAATTTTGGGCGTAAGGCTTCCAGATACTCGCTCATTTTTGAGCTGACTCCTATTTGTCTACTTACGTATTTTTAGCAAAGGACTCCTCTTTGTTGGATCCCAGATGGCTTTAAACTTTACCTTGTGATTTAACATTATTACTTGGTTCTGCTCCTTTTCTAAAAGGCTGCTTGTTTATAAATTTTATATGTTAAATCCTCTTCATTTTTCAAAAACATTCTCTTTTGTGGAGTAAAAAAGTAATAATTACAAAAACGATGAGTGTACTTGAGCATAATTGAGCGGACATTCCGTTTTTCTTGCTGGGCTTCCAAAATGCTTTTACAATGGCTTTATGTTTATCTTTTTGGCACGTCGAGGTTTAGCGTTGGAAGTTTGTCCTGAGAATGCTTTTGACATGCTTGTAAGGCCCATTCGGAGGCTTATTGAGCAGAGGGGATTTTCTAAGCCCACAGAACCTCAGGAGAAAACGATTCCTAAAATCCTTGAGGGTAAAAATGTTCTTCTTATATCACCAACAGCCACAGGAAAAACTGAAGCGGCTTTTCTTCCGGTTTTGAGCATGCTTTTACAGGAGCCGAAAATCCCTGGAATCAAAGTTTTGTATATCACCCCCTTAAGGGCGTTAAACCGTGATATGCTTGAGAGGCTTGAGTGGTGGTGCAACAATCTTGACATAAAGTTGGCTGTTAGGCACGGTGATACCGAAACAAGCGAGAGGGCAAGGCAGGCTAGAAGCCCTCCCGATATTTTAATAACAACCCCTGAAACCCTTCAGTCAATTTTGTCTGGGCGGGTTATAAGGCAGCATCTAAAGCGTGTGCGCTGGGTTATCATCGACGAGGTTCATGAGTTGGCCGATAGCAAGCGGGGGAGTCAGCTCTCTTTGGCCCTGGAAAGGCTTAGGGCTATTATTGGAAGAGACTTTCAGGTAATAGGCTTGTCCGCTACCATAGGAAGTCCAGAAAAGGTTGCCCAGTTTCTCGTTGGAAACGGTAGAGATGTTGAAATTGTTAGGGTTCCAGTTGCTAGAATGATGCGCCTTAAGATTGTTTACCCACACCCACAAGCTGAGGATTTCGAGCTTGCCGAGAGACTTTACACGCATCCAGAGGTGGCTGCAAGGCTTAGGGTGATCCGCGATTATATAAGCAAACATAGATCCGTTCTACTGTTCACAAACACGCGAGCCATATCGGAAGTTTTGGCGAGCAGATTCAAAGTCTGGGATATAGATTTCCCAATCTCAATACATCATGGATCGCTTGCGAAACCATCCCGCATAGCTGCTGAAAGGGGATTAAAAAACGGAGAATTAAAAGGACTTGTTTGCACAAGCAGTTTGGAACTTGGCATAGATATTGGCAGGATAGACTTGGTTATACAGTACATGAGCCCTAGACAGGTGACTAGGCTCATACAGCGAGTGGGCAGGAGTGGCCACAGGATTGGACACATAGCTGAAGGCATAATCGTAACAATGGATTCTGACGACACTTTAGAATCATTAGTTATAGCTAGACGTGCATTGAAGGAGGAACTGGAGACTGTTGAGATGCCGATGAAGTCATATGATGTTCTTACACATCAAATCGCTGGTTTGCTCCTAAAGCATAAGAGACTTGAGTTTGATGAAATTCTAGAAATGTTTAGAAGGGCCTACTTATATTCCGACTTGACAATGGACGATATTGAAAAGGTCCTAAGGTATATGCATGATCGTTTCCCACGATTGGCATGGGTTTCTTTTGAGGACAAAGTTGTTCTGAAACCTCGAAGGACAAAAGCCCTGTTCGAATACTACTTTGACAACCTATCCATGATACCGGAGGAGAAGCAATACCTTGTTGTTGACGAAACAAACGACTCCGCCGTCGGAATTTTAGATGAAGCTTTTATGGCGGAGTACGGTAGACCAGGAATCAAGTTCATAATTAGGGGAAGCCCATGGCGGATTGTTCAGGTGTCCGGCGATAAGGTGTATGTAAAGCCTGTTGACGATCCTTCTGGAGCCATACCTAGCTGGGTTGGCGAGGAAATTCCAGTTCCCTTTGAAGTGGCGCAGGAGGTTGGCTTCATAAGAGGTTTCGTCGAGGAAAAAGTGAAAGGCGGCGTGCCTCCGGAGGAGATAGCGGCTGAGCTGAGCAAGGAGTATCCCTCGGATAAGGAAACAATATTGAAGGCCTTGATGGAAACCATTGAACAGGCAACCTCCGGGGTTCCGGTTCCAACGGATAGGCGAATAACCGTTGAAGATTGGGAGGAATTTATCATTCTTCATGCCCACTTTGGCTCTCTAACGAATAGAGCGTTAGCCCAGCTTATCGGCCAAATACTTTCGGAAAGGGTGGGCTATGGCATTGTGGTTCAGCACGATCCATACCGCATATTTGTCCAAACATTAGGCGCCGTCAATTCCGAGCAATTGGCTGAACTATTAAGGGAGTTGGGGATGATGGACGAACAAACAGTGAGGAGCTCGCTTACAAGGGCTGTTATAAAAACTGGCATCTTTAAACGGAGAATGATTCATGTGGCTAGACGCTTCGGAGCTTTAGAAAAGTGGGCTGACTTCAGCAGTGTTAGTCTTCAAAGGCTGCTGAGGAGCTTTGAGGGAACACCAATATTTGAAGAAGCTCTAAAAGAGGTTTTCCTGAAGGATCTGGACGTTGAAAGGCTTGTATATATTTTAAGGAAAGTTCGTGAGGGAGAAATACAAATAAGTGTTATTAAAAATCAGGGGCGAGCTACGCCAATAGCCCGTGTGGGAATCGAGCGAGTCAGCATGAAAACTGATTTAATTCCTCCGGAAAGAATGCAGGCAGTACTCATAGAGTCTGCTAAGGCTAGGCTTCTGAATGAGACATGCATCTTCTTATGCACAGACTGCTGGGAATACATTGACATGATCCGGGTTAAGGATCTCCCTGAAAAACCAAAATGCCCCAAATGCGGCTCCAATGCCTTGGGGCTTCTAAAGGAGGAAGAAGAAAAAGTTTTACCCCTTATTGAAAAGAAGGTCGAAAAGCTTAGTAAGAGCGAGGAAAAACTGCGGAAACAAGCCATTCAAACGGCGCGTTTAATTGCAAAATATGGTAAGGCTGCTGCTGTGGCGTTATGTGCAAGAAAGGTTCAACCCTCTGATGTCAAGGAGGTGCTTGAAAAAGAGTCTTCCCTCAGTGACAATTTTTATAAGCTTGTGCTTGAGGTTGAACGGAAGGCTATAAGCAAGAGATTCTTTTAGAAGTTATGTTCAATAACAACTTTTAAATTATAGGTTCCCTTAATCTTGGTAAGCAAATCCAAGCTGGAGAGAAAATAACATTGGAAATAAGCCGCAGAAAGATGCGTGAAGAGGTGCTTAATAGAATAAGGTACATTAAAAATTGCGTCTTGGCTAGAGAACTTTGTCTCCTGGTGCGGACGAACAGAGCTGTATTAGAGCCAAAAGATGTTGAGGAAATCTGTCTTTCCATATCAAAACTCTGCAGGGAAGAAGGATGCGAAGAGCCGAGTGAGCTATGTCGCAGGGCAGCTGAGGCTGCTGGAGCTGGAAATGAAGAGAAATATTTGGAGCTCTGCGCTCAAAGCACCATGAAATGCGGTGAAGCCAGGAGACCTATGCCAAAAAAGGCAACATATGTTGCCTAGAATTTTGGGAAAATTTTTAAGAAGGATTAAGCGACTGATAAAACCTGAAAGGGGGCCCTTAACTGTTCATAGCTCCATTTGTCCCAACACCACTTCCTGTTGTGAAACATATGCTAGTTTTAGCTGAACTGAAACCAGGCGAGGTTTTCTTTGATCTTGGAGCTGGAGATGGGAGGACCGTAATTATGGCTGCAAAGGAGTTTAAGGCAAGAGCTGTTGGCGTTGAGCTGAGAGAGGACTTAGCTGAGAAAGCCTTAAGCGCCGTGTATGAGGAGGGGCTTCAGGACAAAGTTACCATAATTAACGGGGACATGTTTAATGTTGACCTATCACCAGCTGATGTTGTTTTTCTATATTTAACCACCAGCGCTAATGAGAAGATTAAGCCAAAGCTTGAGGCGGAGCTAAAGCCGGGGGCAAGGGTTGTTTCACATGATTATGAAATCGTTGGCTGGACCCCAGTAAAGGTTGAGAACTTCTGCGAAAACCCAAAATTGGGCTATCCGACCCACACCATCTATCTCTACAAAAAATCCGGCAACTTATGATGAGTAAACTTTATTTTGCGTCTTTTAACAGCTTGGGAAAGGGAACCAGGGCAGGCGGAAAGCATGCAGTTTGTTCCATGGCAGTATATCGCTGACTGGAAATGTTTAGCATGTGGTTTATGTTGCAAAGCCTATACTGTCGTTCTGAACTTTCAAGAGTGGCTGAACATCGTTAAAAATTATGGAATCGAAACAACATTTTCAGGACTTGGCAAGCTTTATCTTAGAAAGAAAAGCGACGGTTCATGTGTATTTTTATATAACCTTTCTGGAATGAACCTCTGCGGCTTACAGTATATGAAGCCCATCGCTTGCAAGTTATGGCCTTTCAAGATATTGACAACACCAAAGTATGGGCATGCGCACAAAGCGCTATATTGGTTCGGTGGGAAAAATCTCTACATTTACGCGGATTCTAACTGTCAAGGTCTGATATATGGTAGGCCTACATGGGAATTTGCCACTCAAACGCTAAAGGAATTCGTAGAAATAGCCATAGGCGCCCGCAAAGAGCAACATAAGACCACCGCAAATATAGGCTTAGTCCAACCTATAAGGCTTTCAGAACCCTTCGACATCATTAAAAGATTTAGACTGTAAAAGCTCTAAATTTCAAAAGAGTAATTATGAAAGCTATATGAAAAGTACATGACAGGGCAAAATGCTCATATTATTTTGGTGGGATAGCGTTCATATTGCAATTCATAGAGTTTCTTTATCTTATCAAGGGTATCTATATCTTCCACGCTCTTGTCTGTTCTGAAACGAACTATTTTTGGCACCCTTAAAGCATATCCGCTAGTATACTCGTCTGTTTCCTGGATTTCCTGATAGGTAACCTCAACCACCACAGCGGGTTTCACAAAAATGCCTTCCTCATCCTCACCTCTCCTATTTTCCTCAATTATTGTTGCCAGCGCGTTCATGGTTTCCTCTGGCAGGTTCGAAACCTTCCCAATGGTGTAAAGCTTCTTTTCCACAGGATCCCTTATTGCTAAGAGAAAAGACGAGTATAGGCCTGCCCGTCTGCCCTTCCCATAAAGGGCTTTAACTATGGTGCAGTCTATTGTGTCCCTTTCGGGTTTAAGCTTAAGCCAAGTATAAGTACGTTGTCCAATCTCATAGACGGAATTGAGGTTTTTAACGACGATTCCCTCGCACTTCTTTTTAAGGGCTTCCTCATAGAAGCGCATAAGCTCAACCTCGTTTTTACAATCCACCCCCTCGACGATGTATTCATGTGGAACGACTTCTAGAAGATACTTGCGCCTTTCAGAAAGTGGTAAATTTGTTAAGTCTCTCCCGTTAAGGAATAGGATGTCAAACGCCTTTATTGTTATGCCAACCCTTTTTTTCCTCTCTTCAAGCTCCTCGAGGGATAACTCCCTTGGCACAGTTCTTTCAAGCATAACTTGAAAGGGCAACGGGTTGCCAGCTGGATCTACAGCGATTACCTCGCTATCAACGATACAGCTATGAGCATTAAATTTGCTGGCTATCTCCACAATTTCTGGAAGGGTTTTAGATTTTTCTAAACCCCGTCTTGAGAACAGCCATATTTGGGTGCCCCACTTATGAATTTGAAGGCGGCTTCCGTCAAGCTTGTATTCGGCTCTAACCGGAAAAACAAGCTTGTCAGGATCGTAAATGTGTGCTAATTGGGGTTTTATAAATTGGCCAGGGCGCATTTTTACCTCTGCAAGCTTCAACGTTCCTCCTTGTGCCATGCTTATGCCCTCAACTATTCCCATAATCGCGCAGGCGTTCTTTACGAGTTCAGTTGGGACCCCATAGGACTTTGCAACTGCTCTAATAACCGTGCTTGCATTATAGCCAAGTTTTAGATCGCCGAGGAGAAGCCTAACGATGTATTTGGCTTCCAAGGGTGTGCTTAAATTTAAAAGGCTTGAAACATAGAGCTCTCTTTCCCTTGTGCTTCTAAGCTTAGGCAGAAGTCCTATGGCTTCGTAAACCTCATTTACTGTAAGCCTTGGCTCGGAAGGACCTTTAAGGAGGTAAACAACTTCGCCATATTCTCCATAGTCTATAAAAAGTCTTTTAACCTCCTCCTTCGAGGCCCCTGTAGCAAGACATATACTTCTCTCTATAAGACCTGGGCCGATCTTTAGACTTTCATCAGTTAATATTCCCAGGGCGAAACGCGTCTTCACTTCGAGGGGGAGCTCCAAAGTTTTAAAGAATTTGGCAAGCTCTGTTTCTTTGCCCTTCTTTCCCCTCAAAACTGCTAGGCGCTCATAAATTTCAATAATCTTAGAGAAGGGCATATCCTTTTTCGGCTCTTTCCCCTCCATGTAAAGGCGTATAAGGTAATACGGGATCCCTGTTTTCCATGATATCTGCTCTGGAGAAAAGCCTGCCTCTATGAGTCGTAAAATTGCCTCTTTTCGGGAACCATAAGTTTCCATCAGATCTTTTAGAGTTGGAGGCTTAACGATGGACATAATCTACTTCACATTTTTGTTTGCTCAGCTTTTGGAATGGTCTCGATGGGCCTTAAGAAACCATCATGGGTTATGTCCACCCTCACCCTCCTCCGTTCGAAGTTGCACATCCTACAGTCTAGAACCCTTGCTATTCTGACAAATTCGCCCCTTTCGGCGCCTAAATCCACTTGCTGATCATACCAGTAAACACGTCCATAATCTACAATTATTGTTCCGTCTAGGTTGTGGGCTAGTCCTATGCCTCCTGCCATGTCATAACTGTCCCAAACCTCGGCGCTTCTCTGGTTGACGAATAGGGCTGTTATGCCATGCACTTGATTGTATCTGGCAAGCTCCATAACTCTATATTTAAGGGCTCCGCGGTATGATTCAAGCACGGTTACGGAGTCTATTATGGCAAGTTCAATTTTTTCTTTCTCTGCAACATATCGATAAGTTTCAGCGAAGGTATTCCAGTCGCGCAGTTCAGGATAAGCTACGGTATCCAGCACGAAGAGGTTTTCACGTATTTTATTCCAATCCAAGCCCAGGATGTCGGCTTTCTGTTTAAGTCTTGATTGAAGGTCAAATCTGGGCGTAGCGTTTTTCCATGTATCCTCAGATGTAGCGTAAAGCACTTTTCGCCCGGATGAGGCAACCCTAACCGCTATTTCCTCTACAAGAATGGATTTTCCGGCACCGGGCAAGCCCACTATGGCTAGTTGTGCGCACATTGGAATGCCGCCTAAACTTTTTCCATCCGGGGTCAAGAAAAGATGATCGAGAAAAGTGCCTGTCGGGAACCCTATAAGCGGCTTTTTAGCCTCAAAGGCCTCATCAGGCTTTTGCACAAGCCCCTTCAATTTTTCCTCGCCCTCCTTTTCAATTCTTGTTGTCATCGGCCTTGTGGCTAACTCCCACTCGTCAGTAGGCATCTTTGCACTTCTCAAGGCCTCAGCGAGGACCTGCGCCATAGCCTTCACAAGGTTTTCAACATCCCCCGAGGTAACGACCTCCCTTTTTTGCTCCGACTCCCTGGGAGAAATCTGGGCTTCTTCTGCAGGCTTTGCTGGTATCTGCTCCACCACTGGCGGCTTTTCTAGGGGTTTAAGCCTGGCCTCTTCCGTGAGGGTCCATAACTCGCCGCGACGTTCAACAATACCCTTGTTCTTTAAGGATTGCAGGAAGGCATAGGCGGAGTTTGGCCCATACTTCGGTATGCCCAAACCTTCCGCAATATCGTTTAGGGAAGCCTCTCCTCCACGTTTTTCGAGAAAAGCCACTATCTCCCTTTCCTCAACCATAAACATTCCAATCCAACTTACTACAATTAATTTGAAAAAATAGCCTTTTAAACATACCTTTTTTCAAAATGGCATAGCTAAAGTTAATTATAGCTTTAAAAGCTCTACTCTACTTTCTAGGCGAATTAAGCATGATTCAGCCTACAATAGGCCTTTCCATGCTTCACAGGCTAGGCGACCCTTTCGATGAAGGTATAAAAGACGTTTTGAAAAGGGACATAAAATTTATCGAGGTTGTAGATGAGGGCCTTCATGCTTTGAACAAGCGTAGAGTCTCAAAACTCTTAGACCTGTCCAAATCCTACGATTTAAAATTCTCTGTGCATGCTCCATATGCTGACATAAACATAGCTTCACCTTCCAAATCCATTTTGAGGGCCATGGTTAAAAGGCTGTTGGCATCGCTGGTTAATGCACACTTCCTAGAAGCCAGGCTATGGATTTTACATCCTGGAATTGAGACGGGCGTGAGCATGTTCTATCCAAATTTTTGTTGGACTCAAAATATTAAAACGGTCGAGTTGTTATGCAAAGCTGCAAAGGATTATGGTGTGAATGTTGCCATCGAGAACCTTCCTGAACCATATCCTTTCTTAATGAAGAGTGTTGAGCATTTCCAAAAATTCTATGAGGATTTCAAGGCGGATTATAATTTAGGCCTGGTTCTAGATGTTGGGCACGCTAACTTAAATGGGCAAATTGAGCTATTCATGGA
>CAZZKO010000055.1:0-5607 GCA_964654925.1 uncultured Candidatus Bathyarchaeia archaeon | reverse complement strand
GTTTGACATTTAAATCATCCCGGTTAGAATTATTCGTTATTCGGTATATGGATTCAAAGTTTGCATTTAAATTATGTGAAGCCGAAATCAGTATTTGTAAAAATTGCAATTTAGATTCTAAATCATATAATATTTACAATTCCGAATCGGAATAAAAAAGTTGTATAAACATTAACAAACTTACCTCCATAAACTGTAAAACAGAGGATGCTTCATTAAGCCCATTATTCACTTTGCTACCTCCTCGGCTGCATAAACGTATGTGGGTACTAAGCCGAAAAAGGCACGGCCTAGCCTATAACCTTGGAATTGGAATTTCTAAAGGAGTTTCAACATCGCTTGTACGGATCGCATATTCCCTTTTGACTTTTTAACAGATTACACGCCCATTCTATGGCCCTTGGGCAATGAAGCATAGTTTGTAATGCGGCTCTCATATTTAGCCTCCAGCAGCCGACTAATAATTACATGGCATGCTCAACTGTTGTAGTAAACTACCAACTTTAAAGTTTCAAAAGCGCTTGGATCCGCACCTTTTCATCATAAGGTTTAATCCTTTTTCCTGTCCTATTTAAGACCTTTAAGAGTTTAGTAAGCTCAGAATTAAGAAATGGTGACAATTAAAGGCCAATGTAGGCTTTTTTAACATATTCGTTCCTTAGAAGCTCCTCTCCAGATCCTTCTAAGGTTATTTTACCGTTTTCAAGTACATAAGCTCTATCCGCAAGTCTTAAAGCTAATGAAACATTTTGTTCAACAATCATTAGGGTTATTCCTTGGTTGTTAAGCTCCTCTAAAATTTTGAATATTTTTTGTACAATCATCGGAGCCAAACCGATTGATGGTTCATCCAACGTTAGAAGTTGAGGTCTGGACATGAGCGCCCTTCCAATCGCTAGCATCTGCTGTTCTCCACCGCTTAGAGTGTATGCCAACTGTTTCCTTCGTTCCTTTAATATTGGGAAAATTTGAAAAACCCATTCCATTGTATCCTCCAGTTTTTTCCTAGCCTCTTTAGTGTAGGCACCAATCTCAAGGTTTTCCTGAACCGTTAGGAAGGGGAAGAGACGTCGCCCCTCAGGAACCTGGGATATGCCCATTTTAACAATCTCATGGGAAGGCAAGCGGGTTATTTCAATTCCCTGGAACGCGATTTTACCGGATGCTGGATGCAAGAGCCCAGAAATGGTGTTTAAAGTTGTAGATTTACCAGCACCGTTAGATCCTATTAGGGCAGTAATGTCTCCTTTTCCAATCTTAAGAGATACATTGTGCAGGGCTTGGAGAGATCCATAGAAAACGCTTATTCCCTGCACTTCAAGCATCTACGTAGGCCTCCCCCAGGTAAGCTTTAATTACAGCGTCCTCGGCTGCAACTTCTTTTGGAGTACCTTCAGCTATCTTTTTTCCGTGGTGGAGCACTAGGATGCGATGGCAAACATTCATAATAACCTTCATGACATGTTCAACCCAGAATACTGTAATGCCCTTCTCATGGATGCTTTTAATCACATCCACAGCTCTTAAGGTTTCAACAGGGTTTAAACCAGCCACAACCTCATCGAGGAGAACAACACTTGGCTCGCCGGCTAAAGCTCTAGCTATCTCCAACAGTCTTCTCTCAGCCAATGTAAGATTCCTCGCCAAGGAATCCTTTTTTTCAAGCAAGCCGACTAGTTCAAGCAAACTCAGAGCTTCATTCCTGGCGTCGCTTATGCTAACCGATTTTTCTCTACTGTATAATGAAGCGATAAGGACGTTTTCAAGGGCTGTCATGTTTAAGAACGGCCTCGTCAACTGGAAAGTCCTGCTTATGCCAATTTTGCGTACGTAAAAAGGCTTTGAACCCACGATATCCCTGCCCTTGAACTTTATTGTTCCTGAATCTGGACGGTATACTCCACTGATAATGTTGAACAGTGTTGTTTTTCCCGAACCATTCGGTCCTATGAGACCTACAATTTCTTTCTCATCAACATAAAAGTCAACGGATTTAAGTGCCTCTAAACCTCCAAACCTTTTAGAAACGTTGTGCCCCTCAAGCATTAATAGGTACCCAAAATTTTTTAAATGGATATAGTTATTTAACTTTTGGTGTTCAAATTGAGTTATTATGGGAAAGCCTTAACAAAAGTTCAAGCTGCGATTATCACCGCTGTGATAATTGTGGCAGCCATAGCAGCAGGCGCCTACTACTATTACTCAACTCAGGCACCCGCAAAAAATGAAATTCTTATAGGAGCATCCCTATCGCTCAGCGGAAAGTTTGCATTTTATGGCGAGCAGATGAAGTTTGGATTTGATTGCGCTATCGAAGATATTAATGCTGAAGGAGGCGTATATGTAAAGGAGTTGGGCCGTAAGCTACCACTGAGAATTATAGTGTACAACGATGAGAGCGATCCTACGAAGGCTTCTGCAAACGCGGAGAAACTTATAACTGTAGACAATGTTGACTTCATGTTTTCAGCTTTCAGCTCTACCCAAAACATTCCCATTGGAACCGTATGCGAGAAATACAAACGGATAATGATTGGAATAGGCACAACTGCCGTTTTCTGGGAGGAGAGAGGATTTCAGTATGCTTTCTTCTCATTCCATAACCGCTTTGACGAAACTGGAACTTTTCTTGAATGGGCTGAAACTCTGCCAGCAAACATAAGACCAAAGAGGTTAGCATTTTGGCAGGAAGACAGCGAAGTTGGAAAAAGCATGTATCAATACCTACTAGAGAACTTAAAGAAATACCCAGGATATGAAGTGGTCTTACACGAAGTCTATCCACCTGGAGCAACAGACTATTCAAGCATGATATTAAAAACTAAAGATGCCAACCCTGACGTGGTATTTGGGGTTCCGACACCATCGGATGCCGTGACATTGATCAGGCAAAGTAAGGAACTAGGCTTCAAACCTAAGCTTTGGTGGTTCCAGCGTGCACCAGAACCCTACCAATTCTGGGAAATGCTCGGCGAAGATGCTGAGGGTGTAGCTCAGACAGTCACGGGGCATCCTAGATTACCAATAGCGAAAACCATGGAGTTAACGGACCGTTATAAAGCTGCAACTGGAAAGATGCCAGGGACAACCCTCTCAGAAGCGTATGCAATGGTACAGGTTCTAGTGGCCGCCATAGAAAAGGCAGGCTCAATCGACACAGAGAAAGTTAGAGAAGCATTATGTACACTAAAAGTTGACACGACCATAGGTCCTGTTGAATTTAACGGCCCGCTATGGGCAAAAATAAAACCCAAGATAATGCAATGGCAAAATGGAGTACAAGAAATCGTTTGGCCGCCAGAACTTGCCACTGCAAATTTTGAATATCCCATACCATAACAAAATAAAATGGACCTCTATCATTTTTATTTTCCAATGATCGTCGCTATAATATTTGGAAACTCATTTTCAAAATTAACAAAAATTATTATATACTTTAATGGATAAAACTGGTTTGATCCTTATGAAAATAAGGAATGCTAGGACGATTATTGGAGTAGTTATATTTTTAACAATCATTTTAGCTATGGTTTCTTATGTCACACTCACCGGGTCGCTTTCGATTCTCCAAGTTTTGTTGAACGGTATTCTCATGGGAGGGTTATATGGATTAATGGCTATGGGTCTTGCGTTGATTTTTGGAATAATGAAAATTATAAATGTTTGCCATGGGGAGTTCATCCTGCTGGGCGCCTACGTTACATTTTGGCTTAATTATATTTTCTCCGTAAATCCTTTGCTAACCCTCCCGATATCTTTCTTGATTCTTTTTCTCATAGGTCTACCAATAGGCAAGTTTCTAATGAACCGAAGCCTAAAATTTGGCGTTGACCCCCCACTTCTCGTTGCCTTTGGAATATCCATAACTATGCAGGGTTTCATGAGGCTATTATGGTCAGCAACGCCCCGCGGAGTATTCATGAGATATGAAACCTGGGTTCTGCCCGGGGGGATTGCAGTGTCGCCTATGCGCCTAATGGCCTTTGTAGCAGCTGTTTTAGGTTTAAGTTTGTTGTATACCTTCCTGACAAAAACCCTTCCAGGTAAAGCTCTTCGTGCCGTCAGCATGGATCGCCCAACAGCATCTTTGATGGGGATAAACCCGGACCGAATAAACACTTTAGCCTATGGCCTAGGCGCGGCTCTGGCTGGTGTGACAGGTTCGCTGGTTGCTATAATCTTTTCATTTGATCCCGCAAGTGGCGGCCTATATATAGGTAGGGCTCTATGCGTGATTGTTTTAGGAGGCGTTGGACATGTGCTTGGAACACTTGCAGGTGGACTATTTCTTGGAGTGGCTGAGAATATGGCTTCGTTTTTCCTTGGCGATGCTATAAGGGAGGGAGTAGCATATGTTATATTCCTTCTCGTGCTGCTTTTTAGGCCAACAGGCTTGTTTGCAAAATATCGAGCATTCTAGGGGTTTTATATGAGAAAAGAGCAAGCTTTGCCATTAATTCTTTTCATAGCCCTTCTCATACTACCTTTTGCTGTTAAGGGGTATGCCGTTTACCTGCTTTATATGGTTTTTCTATATATAGTGCTAGCTGAAAGCTGGAACATAATTGGAGGGTACGCTGGCCAAGTATGCCTTGGGATGGGTGCCTTTTTCGGCTTAGGAGCATACATTGCTGCAGTGCTTTCCTTTAACTGTTTTCCGCCGCCGTTAAGTATTTTTATTGGAGGGTGTACTGCAGCCCTTCTAGGAGTGATAATATTTCCAACATTTAGGCTGAGAGGAGTCTATTTTGCGATAGGCACGCTTTTCCTTCCCGATATAATTAAAGTGATCATTTTGAATCTGGAGGTAACGGGAGGGGCGAAGGGCTTCTTCCTCCCCCTAACATTCGCCCTGGATATAACTCACTGGTATATCGCCGCCCTTATTTTGGCCTCCATAACAGTGCTTTTCGCATTTAAAATGTCAAATTCAAGGATAGGGCTTGTTTTTAAGGCAATACGGGATGATGAGGATGCATCCGAGTCATGTGGCATTAACCCCTTTAAGTATAAGATTCTGGCGATGATGTTGGCTTCATTCTTGTCAGGATTGGCTGGCGGGATTTATGCACATCAAATGCTTTTCTTAGAGCCGCATGGCACGTTTAAGCTGATGTGGAGCATAGGGCCAGTGTTTATGTGCATAATAGGAGGAGTTGGCTCAATAATCGGCCCTATAATCGGCGCTGGCATATTCACAGCCCTAAGTTTATGGCTTGTAACTCTTGTTGGAGAGGTTGACTTGATAGTGATGGGAGTCATATTAATTGTTGTAATATTAACTATGCCTGGGGGAATCTTTGGGGCTTTAAATAAAAGGGTCAAATTAAAATTAAGTTAGGCCCTAATCAGACCTGCAGTGTTGCATTCCTATCTTGGCTTGCATATGATTTCTCTTATTTTTCGCCTTTTCTCTTTCATTCCATATATTGTTTCAAGCTGAAGGAAATCTCTGCTTTTGATGGCCTCCATAACTATGGCTGTGTCCAGTCCTCCGCCTTTCTCGTAGCCAAGCATTCCTGTCCCAGCTGCAGCTATAACCTCTTCGCCTGGCTGGATATAGCCCAAGTCCGTTGCTATCAGAACTATTTCGACACACACTTTGAT
>CAZZKO010000054.1:0-3829 GCA_964654925.1 uncultured Candidatus Bathyarchaeia archaeon | reverse complement strand
TATCTCTATGTTCATATAGCGTCCTATAAGAAGACTGGAGTTAGGCTATTTACAGCCGACTATGGCCTTTACTGGTTCGACTACGTCGCAGGATATGATGTAGTTCTCGCAGAGTTCGGGTGGAACCATACTAGAGAGATTCAAATCGCACAGTGCAGAGGAGCTGCGAGGGCGCATGGAAAAGAGTGGGGGGTCATACTTACATGGACATACAACCATGCACCATATTTAGCCCCGCCCGACCAACTGTACGCCGACCTTATCATGGCTTATCATTGCGGGGCAAAGTACATTATAATATTCGAATACAATATAATGACTGATGCGCATTTTGAGGCGCTTGAAAAGTTCTGCACATACATTAAACTGTACCCTAACAGACACGGTCTATGTGGCGGAAATATTGCATATATCCTCCCAAGGAGTTTCGGATTTGGATTTAGAGGAGAAAACGATACCGTTTGGGGAATATGGCATAACACAAATCTAACCACGAAAACATGGCGGGAGACGCTTAAACTTGTGGACCTGTACCGTTGCAACTTCGATATACTATATGATGATGCGCCCGAGATAATTAGCGCCTATAAAAACATTTTCTTCTGGAATGCCGTCCTAAAATAAACAGCGCAAACATTAAAGTTCCTTAACGTATTATATCTTCCATAAGGTGGGAGTTCATTTTTAGAGGCGCATGGTCCGTTTACTCTTATTTATATCCGAGGTTGAGGGTTTGAGTTTAATCACATTAAGATGGTGACTATTTGGGGGATGCGTTGTATAAGTTGATATTTGGAGAGGGTTTTTGGCTGAAACTGTGAGGCTCTGCATCCGAGCATCAGGCTGGAAAAGGCAGGAGGGGTTGCTGGCTTGCGACAGCGCCGCCGGTGTTGAAAGGGACAGGTATGAAAAAGGCGGTGGTTACCTGCAAGAGGAGGCAGAGGAAAAGGCACGTCACCCTATACATAATCGCCATCCTCGACCCTATGATGGTAGCCGTGTTCAGGTGTCATTCAGCACAACCCGGGATTCCCCGACCTATAGGATGGTGAAGCAGATGATGCGGACAGGGTTAGCTTGGGAGTTTTTCAACGAATTCCTAAATGCAGATAGAGCCTACGATGCGGATGAGAACTGCCGCCTCACCTACAAGCTCGGAAGCCAACCAAACATCAAACAACGCGAAACGCATGGAAGGGGGAAACTGTTCAGGCGATGACACAGAACGCCTTCTACAGAATTAACACGGACCCAAAAAGAGCCCCCTTAACCAGAGGAGAAAACAACAAAATCCCCCACCTCCAAAAAGGACAATGCAACAACCCCTGTTTAACCGGAAAATATAAATGCGGATAGGCATCAAATGAGATTCGGTGAAGATTGATGAGCGAAGGTGAAAAATTCAGTGCCAGCGATTTTATCTACGGTCTCGTCGTGCCAGTAATTGTTGGACTGTTGATAGTGGCTTGGAAGGTTTATCTGCCCTCAGCCCTTTTAGGCATCGATCCATCCTATACATTAAACGCCATCCTGGTGGATGGTTTTCTAGAGGCCCTCATGGTCATAGCTATTCCCATGTTCTTTGGTCTGCTTTGGAATAAATGGGCTGGAGGCGCAGCTGGTTTCCTACTTGGAAGTCTCTATGCGGTTTACTGGGCCGTGCAGTACGTAAGCTTCGGCGTTGATCCAACAGATGTAAGCCTACTGGGTTATATAGTGAGCGCTATGTTGATTGGCTATATCGCAGGCGCATTAAGCAAGGGCTCCTTTAGCTTTAAGAGAATGGTCATATCCGGTATTATAGCAGCGATCGTGGCGTGGGCCTTCTACGTCGCAGCAGGGCTGCTATCAACAATTCCTGGAACAATAGAATCCCTGGATCCCTATACAGTGTTCATAACACTGACGCCGAGGGTTCTATACGGCATCATAATACCAGTAATAGTGAAAGTCTTCTACTGGTACGGCGTAATTCCAAGAAAAGCTTAAACGCTCCATAGACACCTCATTTTTCTTTAACCTCTCCATATTTAATTGTAATCCAATGCATATTGAGGAGTTTTTAATCTGCACTTAAAAGCAAATGCAGAATTAAGTATGGCGTGTGCAGAGGGTGATTAACTCAATGAAAAATCATTCTTCTTTAGTCAGGAAATTTCTTAACCACTCTGTGAATTTTGGTGAGAGATCGTTAACAAGTTTTCCTGCTTCATGGAGAAGCCTTTCGTAATTTAGTTCGGTATTATTCATGGATTAAAATGTTTCTTAACCTGGCTAGCCTGCTGATGCTAACGGCCATTTGGGCGCCCGTCATGTTCGCTTCAGCAATTCTAAGCGGATAATCCGAGTAGTATTCAGCTAATCCAAGCCTCTTGGCCGAAACTATGTGGCGGCATATGTCTAACATAGCCTCTATTGCCATATGCATGGCTCTTTCAAATGCGTAGGCTCTTTCTAGGTCCGTTAAAAGCCATGAAGCATCCTTGCCTATGTATTTTTCTTTCATCATAGTTATGCTTCGTAGCAGTTCATCAAGCCTTTTTAGCAATAGTTTTTTGTCGATTCGCGGGTCTTCTTTCAGCCATAAATCGCACAGATATTCATGGTCCATGTTATAAACGGGATAATTTTCTACTATATCGATAATCAGCGCACTTTCTGCATCATTTTTGTCTACGAGTTTTATGCCGTGAGTTAAAACTCTATGCTTTAAAGGCAGGCTAGCCTCGCCGATGTTTACAATGTCCACCCTATCCTCCGGAACCTTTAGGAGTCTCGCAACCTCTTCAGTTAAGATGGACGTGATGCCAAAACTGTCTTTTTGTCTTCAATTTTAAGGCTAGGTCGATGTCGTGAGTGCTAAAACCTTCCTCCGCTATGGAGCCGAACAGATATGCTAAAACAACCTCATCATATTTGCTAAGGAGTTGCCGCAGAGACTCTATACCTTCCCTTCTAAAGACCTTGAGGGTGTCAGTCAATTTTCCACGCCTCCTCAACCGTCTACGTACAAGTTAATGTTTTTCTAAGAAAGTAATTAACGCTTTCTTAGACTTAATAATTGCAAGTTTCATCTAAGCTTATCTCAGAAGCCTTGAAATTACACCGACTATTAGAGAGTTATATGAAAAAGGGTGACAGATCACATCACATAAAAAGAATAATTAAAGGGGAAGTGCTGCCGCTAATAAGGGTAGCCCGAACAAATGCCAAAGAGAATGCGGACACAAACATGCAATTAACTATAGCGCTTAAAAAGTTAAGTCGGCAATCATAATGAGGTTGAAGAATAATTACACTTTGAAAAACTCATAACAAAAGTTGATTTCTCCAATAAAACTTAGGAAATCCTTCTGTTAGGCGAGCACGATGTAATAACGTGGTGTTCTAACGGAAATTTAATGGTCGAGTCAAATTCGCTAACTAGCACTCTTGCGTTTGGCCTGGTAAATAAGCTGTCAGACCAACATAACGGTTCCCTGCTATATCTCTCTAGCCAAACCATGTACTTGGTTAACCCAAAATTTTAAAAGCACTATTAATTTTAATTAAATATGTATCTATATCCAAAAAGAGGAGAGATGTCAAAATGCAACTGAAACGCTTGTCAATGGCTGTTGCAGTTCTACTGCTTTTAGCATCAGCACTTCCCGCAATACTTCAGGTTCATGCTGCAGTGTATAAGGAGACTTTTTGTGTAATATCTGTAACCCCTAACCCAGTGGGTGTGGGTCAAACGGTCTACATAGTGGGTGGAATAACGGATCAGACGGCTTGGCCTCAGCCAGGATGGAAGAACCTTAAAGCCGTTATAGTCAGGCCGGACAAT
>CAZZKO010000053.1:0-10530 GCA_964654925.1 uncultured Candidatus Bathyarchaeia archaeon | reverse complement strand
CCTTATAGGTATTCTAGGAACTGTTACAACTGATGAACATGTAGGCATGACTGATTAGTTTCAAGCCCTTATAGGTATTCTAGGAACGACTTATGAACTCGGGAATTGAGGGGATGCCAAGGAGTTTCAAGCCCTTATAGGTATTCTAGGAACCTAACGAATTCCCTGAGGGATGATCGCTCTTGACCGGTTTCAAGCCCTTATAGGTATTCTAGGAACGCATACTCTTCAGAAGCCATGCTGAAATCCGGTTCGGTTTCAAGCCCTTATAGGTATTCTAGGAACTTACATCTAAAGGGGCAGCCCTTCGCCGCCAAGTAAGTTTCAAGCCCTTATAGGTATTCTAGGAACCTGGAATCGTGTTAAACACGTATCAGTTAATTGACAGTTTCAAGCCCTTATAGGTATTCTAGGAACTGGATCCAAGTGAGCAGGTGACTTTTACATGCTTTGTGTTTCAAGCCCTTATAGGTATTCTAGGAACTTCCACCGTTTCAACAACGAGAGGTTCAATATTTTTGTTTCAAGCCCTTATAGGTATTCTAGGAACCTAGAGGCATTTTTCTCCTTTTTCTTTTTTAAGCTTTTTACATTCTCTTTTTTATTTTTTTATTTGTCTATCTAGAATTCAGTATAGGGAATGTTGGATCGACGGTTTTATATTATTGTTGTGTTTTCGCCCTTTGTTATGCCCAATGTTTCCTTTCGCATATATGCTGTCGTTCGCAGAATAAAAAAGGTTATAGAATCGTGTTTTTCATCAATGACTTTTGATAGTTCGTATTTAAGCCGCATAAAATTTGCGTCCGTGATTTCTCCTTCAAATACCGAATTTTGAATCCATATGAGATATTTCCTTCCAATGCCTAGTACTTTGGAAATTCGTTCTTGGCCAACATCATATGTCATTATAACATACATTATTTACCACTGTGCAACAAAGGGGTCGTATTCCTTCTCACCCATAAGGTGTTTTTCGAGTTTATACAGTTCCTGTCTTATAATTCTCCTGTAGGATGCCTTAACCCTCTTTACAGTGATAGTTTGTTGAAGTTTTTCTTCATAGTGTTGCACGAATGTTCTTCTTCCCTTCTCGTTTAGGTACAGTCCTCCAAACTCCTCCATGAAGCATGTTGAGTCCAGCATTTTCTTATTGACTAGTGTAAATATTACTCTGTCAACGATTATTGGTTTGAAGATTTCGGCTATGTCCAAGTTTAATGAGAACTTTCTATCGTTGGAACTATGAAGAAAACCTATTCTTGGATCTAAATGTGTTTTATAAATTTCGCCAAGCACTGTTACATACATGACGCTGTTTCCAAAGCTCAGAAGCGTATTAAGCCGAGTTTTAGGCGGCCTTCGCTCCCGTTTCACATAACGATATTCCTCTGCATTAAGGATAACGTTAAAGGAAAGATAATACTGCTCTTTAGCTTGACCCTCAAGGGCCATTAGCTCTTCCACAGATTTAGCTTCATTCAGTCTTGTCAAGGTTTCCTCAAGAAACTTTATCGCTAAGTCCAAGCCACCCTTCCGGTTATTGTAGTAGGTCAGGTTTTTCAACATGTTCTTTAAGTTTCCTTCAACAAATTTTCGGGCTAATAAAAGCCTTTTATCGTAATCAAGATAATGTTCACACTGTTTAAGAGTCATAAACCCTGAGTTGTAGTGAGATCTAGGGTAAAAACTCCCAATATAAAAGCCATAATGGTTGTAGAAATGGACTGAGACCTCTTTAGAGGAAAGAAACTCTAGAAGTCTCTTGTTGAACGATACCTCTCCAAAAACCATTAACGATGAAATTTCAGATATTGGAAAGAACTTTTTTCCATTTTTTCCGATGAAGCACAAAGTGTTTCCTTCACGCTTTATATTGCCTGAGCTGAAAAAGTAAATTGTTTTTTTCATCTCAACACCAGCAAAAATCTCTATATGCACATCTCCTGCAGAAGGGATTTCTTGCCGGAGGTGGAGGCTTATCCGAATCCGCAATCTTTTTTATTTCATGCAAAACCTGAAGTAAGCTATTTTGGGCAGGTTCATCCAGCACAACTCTTATCTTTTTTCTTTCCTTTGGCACTAGAATCCATCCTGAAAAATCCTCACCTAGCTCTTCTTTAAGCCTATAGAGATAGTACAAAAGCTGGAAACATGCAGCTTTAACAAAACGCGAGGAAGTTTTTATTTCGCAGATTGTTCGCTCTCCCCTTTTCAGAATGTCTATCTTCATTCCTTCCATTGAGAATTCCTTGATCATTCTGCCATAAAAAATCTCATGAACAGCCCTGCCCACCTCGAGAGTCTCATGATCCTCGTCAGGAGTTATCTCACGGCTCATAAGCCAGACCTCACGTTTACAAATAAAGTAGTACCACACAAGTGTTCCCGTGATGATTTTGCCCGAAGACAGAACGAAATGTGATGCCTGAGCTTCCGACATTTTTAACAAATCCTAAAGTATTATGAAGCTTCCGTTCCCATCTCTGAAGCCTGTTTCAGCGCTGTAATAGGCTTCAATCTCGCCACGAGGCACTATTAAAATGTTGTATCCTTCAAAAGCTTGCTTTAAACTTTTCAGAATCTCCACGGATGAATATACTTCGACAATGTAGTTTTCCATTTCAGCTTTTAATTTTTTCATTTTGGCTTTTTGGCTGAAAATTTCATCCATGCTTTGGCATGCATGCAGCTTTCTCAGCATATCCTGGAACTGTTTCAGCAGACTTGCAGCGTTCTCGTCCCATTCAATATAAACGGGCACTTTGGGCTGTTCCTCAATTAGGGAAAAATGCTTTAGAAACCTGAAATCAAGGGTTTCCAAGTCCTCTAGTATATGCAAACTGTGCGGGTGCCTCTCCGCATTCAGCCTGTATGAAACTTCATTGTAGTATTTTCTTATAATGTCTAAGAAAGCGCATTCATTTATGCAATTTTCACTTGAGATCAAATTATAGGTTATTTCTGGGAGAATGTGGCCGTATATCTTCTGAGAGTCGGGTTTTCCGTCATCGCCAATAACCTTCATTACGTAAACTTGACCGGAGGAGCTTCGCCAGCCTCTGTTGCAGCGGCCAGCCACCTGAACTATTGAGTCTAACGGTCCTATATCTCTGAACGCCATGTCAAAGTCCAAGTCCACCCCCGCCTCCACGACCTGCGTCGAAACGAGGATCACGCTGCGCCTAGCTTTCAACAGGGATTTGATCTGGTCAATGCGCCTCTTCCGCTCCTTAGGAAGGATGCTTGTTGAGAGGTAGGCCAGGATCACGTCGCCGTTGGGCTCGCCGGAGCCTAAACAGGCAGCTTCAAGCCTCTCTTTTATGGCTTTGTAAACCCTTTTGGACGACTTGATGGTGTTCAGGACCAGCAGGGCAGACTGCCCCTTGCGCCACTGTGAAATGAAGAAGTCTGCAAGTTCCTCGGATGTCATCGGCTTTTCCAGCTTGGGAATCAACGTAACCCGGTCAAGTTGCCTGAAATATCGTGCATAGTCGGGGACAAGCTCCACTCCATGGAACAACGAAGGCATGGTAGCGGTCATCAATACTATCTTCACGTTGAACCTCGTCAGGTTCAGTAGGGCGTCTCTTACGAGTCTCCAGTACTCTAGGGGTATGGCCTGAACCTCGTCGAGCAGCAGGATTGAATCCGCAATATTGTGGAACTTCTTCAGCATGGAGTTTCTGCAGCCGATGATTGATCCCAGAAGCTGCTCGAACGTTGTCACCACAATTTTGGACTCCCAAGAATCAGCCAGCATTAACTGTTTATCCAAATCCTCTTCGGCGTTGGAATAGGATGATATGGCCAGGTGATGGTGTTTCAGAAGCACGTCGATGCTTGGCTTTCCCCTGTAGAATGCGCTGAGAACATCCTCCCAAACTGAATGCACCTGCTCAATTATGTTGATGTAAGGAAGCGAGTAGATTATCCTAGGCCTGCCGGGCAGTCGTTCCCTTAGTTTAAGGGCCACATGCATCCCCAGCAGGGTTTTGCCGCTGCCAGTTGGAGCCGTTATAGTGAAAACATCGGGCAGGCTTCCGCCGAGCTTCAACAGCTCACTATTAACATCTGAGAAGATATGCTCTCTTATCGTGTTCATCTTTGATGGGGCGGCTTCTGAGAATGCCATGTTGCGGTAGGCGATAACCATGTCGCTGGCCAGCTGCCCGTCGCCGGTCAGCCCTGAACTTTGGCTTTCAAGCACTTTTCCCGCGTCTTTCTTGTCCGCGTCCACTAGGGCGGAGAATAGCATGAGCGTGCTGTAATAGTTGTTCCACCGTTCTTTTTCGTCGTTCTCCCATCGCAGCTGCCTGCAGGCTCTTTCAAGCGCCCCGCGACTCTCCTGCAGAAAATCGCTGAAAGCACGTATGCCGGCTAACACGTCATCAACGCCGATGGCCCTCAGCTCGCCTGAAATAGCATCTGCGTTTCTCATGATCGACTCAGCCTGTTTGAACAGTACGGGATCTTTCCAGTTAAACCTGTCTATCTCGCTGAGACCCTTGAGGGAGCCGTGATGCGAATCCACGCACAGGAAACCGATGCCAACAAGCTTTGCATCTTCAATTCTCCGTTTAATCAGCCAGGCTGTTGCAAGCGCCGAAAGCCTGGAATGCGCCGAAAGCTCTCTGGGAACGCCTATGTTTGACAGATGCTTCTGGAAATATGAAGTGTACTTTGCAAAGTCGTGGCATTTGCCAATTATCTCCGCCACCTCAATGATTCTCGCATCTTTGACTCCGACTTCTTGAACGTACCTTTTGCAGAGGTTGCCAACGCTGGAAAGGTGCTCCCGCAGGGGAACGCCCGGATGCGAATAGAACATTTTCACATGAATACTCCAACTACCTTTTCGCCGTCGACAACGCAGCTGAAAACTTCGCAGTTCAGCTTTGCCTTCACCGCCCCGGTACCGTAAACATACGTTTCAATGCGCGCTGGCCTTCTTCCCTCCGAGAAGTCGGCGGGAACCAGTTCTTCAAAAAAGATTTTAGTTCCCTCTTGTGGATGCAACCCCGTTATGACTGATGTGGGCAGAACTGTGCACACGTCTATTTCCCCCTCAGGCCTGTAAACCTCGGCGTCCACGAAATCCACGAACCTGACGTCGGCGAGATAGTTTGCAGTGCCGAGGCATGGAGGATACGCGAACCTGCCCCGCCTTATGCGCTCTGTAAGCTCGCTCTGCACTTCGCCGTCTTCATGGTTGAAGAAAACCCTGTAGAAAAGCTGGCTGAGGCCCTGCTGGCCTGACAGCAAAACGTCCAAGTGAACCGGCATTCGGCCGCCGAGTCCGCGTAGCTTTTTAACGGTTAATGGCCTGTCAGTCATCAGGTAATTTAGGGTGTGTGTTGCGTGTCTGCCGGCCTCTTTAACCTGCAGGGCTATCCTGCACTTCCCGCTGGAGAAAACGCTGTAGTAGGAGTCCCTTTCATAGCCGAGTATGGCCGCCAGCATTCCGGCGATCGTGGTTCTAGGCGGAAAAGAGTAGCTCAGCGTGCTGGTTGTGGAATGGTGCTTCCTGAAAAGAGCGAAGAAGCCGCGGACATCGAAGACTGTCAGTTTCAAGCCTTCATGCACCGTTCCAGAATGGCCCTAGCATCCCGAAGTTCATGCGGCAGCCTGAAAACCTTTCCGGGGAAAGCTTCTTCCAGGCGAACCGCCACGTAATTCATCTCGTCGCTTGTCCTAACATATAGTTTTGAGATTTTGTCGACGTTTCGTTTGAGGTGCTCGACGAGCCCGTCGAAGTTTATCTTAAGATCATTTAGGGTTCTAACTGTTTCTGCCGCCTCAACCTTGATGTGTTTCCTCATGTCTCCCAGCACAGTGTCCGCATCTGCGTATTCTGTTCTCAAGTATAGGTGGGGCATTTCGCCTATCTTGCTCCTCGTTGTAGGCTGCACCTGAAGGGATATCCACAAAAGGTTATCAAACAGCTTCAGATCCTCCTCTGACAGCATGGTTCCTCTTGCTCTTCTCCCGCTCATGACGCCGTAAAAGCCTATGAGCGAATACCACACCCTCCAGTCCCTTCCTATAGTGCCATATCCGGCGGCGGCTTCCCTGCCTGAGAACACGGAGGTTATCGCCGACGAGTCCACTAGCTCAACCTTGTGTAATGAAAACCCCCAACTAAACTGCAGTGGCCCAGTGTAGGACACCGACTCGCCCTTTGCTTTTTCCCCTTTTCCAATGGGTATTGTGGCTCCGAAGAGCCTTGCGTCAATACATCTGCTGAGAACTTCCGGCGCATCGTTTTTCGACACGGGATGATTCAAGAGCCTTTCAATTCTCGCCTCGGCTGTAGTGCTCTCTCCGCCTACTTTAGTCACATAAATGAAGTTCTCTCCGTACTTTTCAGCTATGTAGTCGCGGAAAAACCTCTTTAGCCTAACGTCTGACACTATGTTAATGCCGGTTTTTGGGTCTATTCTAGGCCTGTTCTCAGCGTCCGGATCCCCATTCGGATTGCAAAGCTTAGCCTCGTATAACAGTAAAATTTCACTGTTCGGTAACTCTTTACTCATCTTCCTTTTCACCTCCAGATATTTTTTGAAGTGTAGCGTATGAGTAGCCTGAAAGAAGGTAGAATGTATTGTCCACAGGGTTCTGCATTTTCTCGATATTTCTGTCCAGCATGGCCTTCATGCAAGAGTATATTGCTTCATTATAATGGTTTAAAAGCCTGTAATTTCTCAATCCCTCAATTACGTAGTTGGCCAGATGTTTAACTCTTTCTGCGGACATTCCTTCAAAATTTACCTTATTCAGAATAGACTTCCTCTCATCGCCCTTGTCATATTGGGCGGCGCCTATTTTTCCCACAAGGAAGCCGAGAAGGAAAAGGCTGCGCTGCGGCTCCGTGTAGCCTTTTTTCGAAAGGAACTGTTCAAGCTTCGCATCTGGGACGGAAAAATCTGCAGTTCCGGGCATAGCCTCAACAACCCCTATTTCTCTCAACAATATAAACAGCAAATTATACTTAAAAATTCCCTCACACATGAACACATCAGCATTTTTCAGGGGTGCCTTAACCGTGTACCCGGCTTCGGCGCCATACCTGCATATTCTCGCAAAAAGCACAGCCCTTGCAACAATGTCTTCCCAAGGAAGCAGCGTGCCGCTAAGCATCGCGTTTAAGAACTCGACAAAGGGCTTCCACTCAACATCCCTTTGCGAGACCCTCAGTGGAAAAATGTCGTAAACGCTGTTGAGGCTTATTTCCCAGTTGCCCATGATAAACTCTTTGGCTTCGTTTGAAATCTCTACCGCTTTACTGGCTATTTCAATTAACCTTGTTACGGGGACATCCTGTATTAAATATTGGAAGGCGAAATGCGACGACTCCCTGCGCCCGAAAAGAATGTTTATAGAGTAGGCTGACATCGGCAGCCCTTGCTCCCTGAACATATCGGAAATCTCCTTCATCCGCCTATCAAAGTCCTCCAAACTTTTGTAAGCCTTTACAATGTCGAATGCACCCTTCATTGCATCAGCCAGCCTTTCGAGGTGTTTCTGAGTCAAGTCCACGCCCAGCACCTTCGGAATGAGGAAAGCATTAAGTTTTCCAGCTTTGCCGATTTGAACCTGTAAATGTCTTTCAATGAAGTTCAGTCCAAGCCTCAGCTTTTCTTTGCACTCGGGACACACTGCATGGGCGCGCACCACCATTTCAGGGTCGTCGCTGAGTCCAGGCATAAAACCCAGTTTATCGACGTTGTACATGCAAAGCATGGACCCTTCAGGGTAGGCGGGGTTTGACAGGACTTTCCCCGTTTTACCGCATACGTGGCATATGCCTTGAAACATCGGCCATTTCTCGCTTTCCGGCTCATAAAGTATTCGGCGTACAAATTTTTTATAACCCGGCTCCTTTGCAAGGTCCATTAACACACCGTTTTTCTTCATGGAAACCGTGTATAGGGCTATGTTGGGCTTTTCAACGCCTTTTTGGGCGAGTATTTTTTCAAGTTCCGGGATGAGGCTTTTTTTGGTATGGAAAAAGAGGTTCACTATCTCGCTCAGCGCATCCTTCAGCTTTAACACGTCGCCATCTGCCCATTTTGCAGCTTCAATTTCGTCGATCACCTTTTTTATTGCCCATTTCTCTCCTCTGCCTGGATCAAGTAAATATTCCGCCCGGTCGGTAGTCAGTCTCCTCTGCGGTTTTCTTCCTATATCGTTGCCGACCCAGAGGTATTCCGCTAGCACGTTTTCGTGGTCTAAGTACCCTGCTTCCCCCTTATGCCTGCACTCCAGCAATTCGCAGTCTAGTTTGCGGCTGTCCACGTCAAATATGACTTTAACCAGCAGGGTTCCTCTGCCCTTCAGCTTTTGAATTTCGACTTTTTCTCCGAGAAACGCTTCGCCTATTTCCTTTATCGACTCGAGCATTCAACCACCTCAAACATTCCGAAGCCCTGCGGGTTCTTCGCCCCCAACCCCGTCTCATACACTGTTTTAATGAGCGAGGCTGGCCCTTTTAGGCTGAAAGTGCCCATCCACCCCTTCACCACATTTTCCTTATACATAACGACAACTTCTCTAACCTTTAAAGGGCTTATCTTAATGTCTGACTTGAGAACTCTGCCCGTTAGCAGGAAATGCTTCTTCTTGGCGTTGGCGCTGACGAGCTCAGAGAACTCCCCTTCATACGGCGAGTAGTAATACGTCTTTTTCCGGCCATCGGATGTGATGAGCGTACTATAAACCGTGAGCGGAGACAGCATACGGATCGTAAATTTTCCATCTTTGGCTTCAAAGCCAGCTGGGAAGGCCATCTCCTTCACCGTGAGCATGTTTCCGCCTAAAAGAACCGAGCCCCTCCTCACCATGGAGTTGGCTATATCAGCAACGAATCGTTCAATGGGAGACGAAATTTGCAGGGATAAACCGCCATGAAAAGTTATTCGCCCTTTAGCCCTGTCGATGGTAAAGCGCCCATTAAGCCTCGAAAAAGTGAAAAGCTTAAACTGTCTCTTACCAACAAGAAAACCCCTATCATGCAAGAAACCCGCCAGATCCTCCGAAATGTTTTTGTAAATCATAGCCTGAACCAGATGATTATAATGTATGGGCAAAATTACGCTTTCCGCCGCATTAAAAAACAAGCAAACCCTCATAGACTGTACCACAAATTAAAACACCAACGAAAATATAAAAATATCATTCTATCTGTCTATCCATGTTTAGGCAATTGTTAATTTTTTTCTTTAATTGATTAAATAGAAATTATCTAGAGTTAGAGGTTGTGGGGCCGAGGCCGGGATTTGAACCCGGGCCTTGTTGTTCGCTACCCTCTTTCTTTAAAATTTCATCTTTCTCATTTTCCACTTTAAGGATTCCTCCTCCAATTTTAGATACATCCATTTGCATTTAAAACTTATCTATACATTACAAAAACTTAATTTTGGGAGGGCTCCAACCGGATTTTTAGGGTTCCTCCTCCTGGGGCCCTCCCTGGAGTTTTAGTTTTATTCTCGGCCCTGTGGAATTTCTCAGGGGGCAGGTCTTAGGATCTTCCGGGGCTGGATTAATTCAAATTCATAAGCGTGAACTTCAGTTTCCGGATTCCAGGAACCAAACAGTTTAATCCATGTGGTTTTAAACTCTTCCAGGTTATTGAATCCCTCTGCTTTAACTTGGGCAGGGGTTATATCACCGAGACGTTGCCGGTAATATTTTGTTATGCGGACATAGGCCCTGAGACCCGGCCCTCCTAAAATTGTGTAAATGCAGCCTTCTTTCCAGAGGGGCCTTAAGCGTCTGGTTTGTGTTTTTCGGCCCTCCAAGATTAGAAGAAAAAGGGGCTTTTTGAAGAATAAGGCGGGCATCAATTCACTTCCTTGGGTCTAATGGGTTTAATGGGAAGCTGCATCCTGGGCAATTATGGGGGCTTAAACGTCGGACCCATTTCCGGCCACAATATGGGCATTTTGTATCTGGGCTTAAATCATTTAATTTGGGCATTTTATGGGTTCCTCCTCAGAAATAAGCTATAATCTTGGGCCTATTTAATTTCTAGGCCTAGTAAGGCTGAAAAACTGTTAATGTTGTTGTTGTTTTTCTGTTAAAACAACAACATAAAAACAGAAATTATGTGGTCCTTGGTCCTTCCTTGGTCTAGGCCCTTGGTTTAGGGCCGGGGTCTAGGGCCTTATGTGGTCCTTGGTCTAGGGCCTTAACATATAACCTTGGATATATTCAGCGATTAGTCCTAGGTTTTTGGCGTATTCCATAAAAGCTACACGCAGGGTCTCGCTTTCGCTGGTACCAAGCCTTTGGGCTAGCCGTTTAAGGATTTCATGTTGTTCTTTGCTTAAAACCACTTTGGCTATGTGTTTTCTGGCCAAAGGGCTTACCTTAAGCCTATTCCTCTGGTTTAAGTTCCAAAAACCACTTCAAATTCAATTCTGGAACTTGCAAATCCATATGTAAGGGCCTGGAGATTTTTTTAAAACATAATAGTTCCAGCTGTTTTTGCAGGATAAAATATTTGCCCCGGATTTTCTGGTAGGCCTG
>CAZZKO010000052.1:0-2668 GCA_964654925.1 uncultured Candidatus Bathyarchaeia archaeon | reverse complement strand
AATTCCTTGCAAAAGGAAAACATGCTTGGACAGAGCCCTTGTGATCTTTTCTTGTCTAAACATTCCATTCTACGCTATATTTGTTAGTGACTATTCAGAGAAGAATGAAAAGGTAGATAATCACCTTCTCTAATGTTGGGCTTGATTTGTTTTTCTTTCTCGCTACCTCAAAAACATATTTAAATGCAGCCGGGTCCTCAATTGCATATTCGGTTTTATCTATGCCATGAATTTGGCAATACTCTTGAAGGGTCTCGTTCAAAGTTGTTCCTAACTCGGCATTTAACGTTTTCATGAGATTCTGTTTAAAACATGCAAAATTCTCGCAGACCTTTTCTGGCCAGTCCTCTTCTGGTTGACCGAAAATTCTGAGTAGACGGTGATTAACTTCCTTTTCATTCTTTTCTGGATAGTCACTATCCCATATAGCGTAGACTGGAATGTTTAGACTTGAAAAGATCACTATGGCTCTGTCCAAGCATGTTTTACTTTTGCAAGGAATTACAGTCACGCCTTTGCTTTCTAAATCGTATCCCATGGCCTGCGCAGCACCAAGTATTGCTGCTCTATCCTTGATTCCTTCAACTAGTACGACAAATTTTGCGAAAAAGCCCTCGTTTACCCACGGGCTCATTAGCGCCCTAAGGCGAGGCCTTAATGTTTCACCAGAGTACGAGCCTCTAGGTTTGTTATCTATCTTCTCAAGCATTTCTGCAACTTTATCTAAAGTTGTATAGTATATCTTTGTTTGTTTTGGGAGACTTTCATTCTCCTTTACTTTTCTAAAAACTCTGATTTCATCGAAATGTTCCAAGCTTACGAAAAGTGGGGAATGAGTGCTATATATAAATTGTATTTGTTTTGCTACGCCTGGGATGCCTTGTTGAGCTAACCTTGATAAAGCTCTTGCTAAGTAACGCTGTCTATCTGGGTGCTGGTAGAGTTCTGGTTCCTCAATACCTAGTATAAGATTGGGCAGTTCAGTAGGTGTGGTTTCTGGCGTGCTTCCAGTTTCTTGCCCAGCAGATTTCTCTGCAAAAGCTAGATATTGCAACATTGCAAGTATGAATGAACGCTGGGTGCCATGTCCTGCATGGCTAACTGAGGAAGGATAATCATCTTCTACAAGATTCACATTAGCCTCCGGCATTGGAATGTCAATTTCTATATCTTTCCTCCAGTTCAATTTAACACTAGTATCTGGAGCATATAGCTTAAGCAATTCCGTCAGGGTTTTTTCTAAACCTTGTAACTCTGGTATCTTGGAAGGGTCAAATATTTCCCTATGACGCTTGTTGACTTCTTCTTGGAATTCTATCAATTCCTTTCTTTGGGCTAAGGTCTTTCGGACAACAAGGTCCATTATCTCAGTTATAACAGATCCCCTTTTCTCATATGCATCTTGTGATGCATCTCGAACGGCGGGGACAAGAATAAATCTGGTGAAACGCTCTAAACGAGCTTCGCCGACCTCTTTAAATCCAAAGAATTGTCCTCCATCTCTCTGTCGTGTGCATTCTCCTGGGTGTTGTTGTTCCCAATTTTTAAGGGCTTTTTCAGCTTCTTCTTTGTTTGTGTAAGGAGGTAAGCTTGAATATTTGCTCATAGAGCGCAATTTACTATATTCCTTTCTAAGATTTTCACCTTTGGCCATACGAAAAGCCTGGAAATCGGGGTTTACGAGACTTGTTCCATAATATTTTTGGCTGCCTCTAGTCGGAGGCCAAGTAAACTCTTTTTCAACGGTCAATTCTTCATTTTCGACATAACTTTTGAAAATCCTTTTTTCATCTTCAGTAAGGTTTGTGAATGTAACGGTTATTAAAATGCTTTTAGAGGTGTCCCGGGCGTAAAAATCCTCTTCTGTATATTCGGCATTTGGCTCATAAAACATGCGAAGAGCATGCAGAAACGTAGACTTTCCTGATCCGTTAGCTCCAACAAGCACTGTCAAATTTTTACAGAACAGCGTCTCATCTTTGACACAACGGAAATTTTGAACACGAACAGCTTTAACTATCAAACAAACTCCCCCTCAGTACACCATGTCATCTAAAGATAAACAGAGAGAAAATTATAAAAATTTAGAAAAGCGCGACCAACAATTTAAACAAGGCGTTCAAGTCGTTTAGCTATGACTTAAAATTAAATTGATGGAACATTTGTTAATTCTGCTCTTTGCTTTGGTAAGGGTATAATGGTTATGGTATCATCGTGGCTTTTGAAGATCATTACTGGGATCTCCGTATAGGATAAATGCAGGCCATGTAATAGCCTCTTCTTGTTTTCTGGAACCCAGCATATGAAGCCTCGCGGAAAGAAGAGCGCTACCAAATTTTTCTCCTTCAACAACTTTATCATAGAATTTCACTGCAAATTCTCTTGACGGGTTGTCATATACAGACCATATAGTCCCCACAATATTTTCAGCGCCACACCCAAGGAAGGCATCTATTAAGTGCGAGCTATAGATTTCCTTAGCACTTTCACATGCGTTAAGAAACACAAGATACGGTGTACCTTTTGATTTCCTGAAACACTTTTGAAGGTCATTTTCAGTCAACTCCTCATTGTTATAAAGAAGCAGTCTGCCCCTTTTTCCTTCAGGCTGATTTTTGACAAATTTTCCGTGACCAGTGAAGTGAAAAACCGAAACGTATTTTGAAAG
>CAZZKO010000051.1:0-5860 GCA_964654925.1 uncultured Candidatus Bathyarchaeia archaeon | reverse complement strand
CCTATCTGGTTTTTCTGGGTTTCCCCATGTGAAGTTGTCGAGGAGGGCTATTCTGCGACCGCCTACGGCTATGTTATTCCGTATTGCTTCATCTATGGCGGAGGCTGCCATCCAGTATGTGTCGATTTTTCCATAATTTGGGTTCATCCCGCAGGATATTACAAGGCCCTTCCATGAGTTTTTGAGGGGTTTTAGAACTGCGGCATCGTTAGGTCCGCCGTTTTCGCCCTGCAGCGGTTTTATGACGGTGTTTCCTTTCACCTCGTGGTCGTATGTTCTTATGACGCTTTCTTTGCTTGCGATGTTGGGTGAGGCTAAAAGCCTAAAAAGTACTTCTGTAAGGTTTTTTGGCATTGGAAAGTCAGGTTCTTCCAATTTCGGAGGGTTATACTCTGCGGTTCGAATAACTTTTGGCGGCGAGAAAAGGAATGAAACTTCAAGCTCAGCGACTTTTTCCCCGGAGTAGTATAGCCTTAGCATTTTGTCTTCGGTGTATTTGCCTATGGCGGTGGCTTCAACGTCCTCTTCCTCGAAGATTTCTAAGGCCTTGTTTAAATTTTGAGGCGGAACCGCTAGAAGCATTCTTTCCTGCGATTCGGATATGTATATTTCCCATGGGGCTAAGCCTGGATATTTCAGTGGAACCCTGTCAAGATCGACGATGGCTCCGCAGTTGAATCTCTTTGCTGTTTCGCCGACGGCTGAGGATAGCCCCCCGCCGCCGAGATCTGTTATGGCTGAGGCTAACTCCTGATCTCGAATTTTAAGTATAGCCCTTTTAAGCTTCTCCTCCTCGATGGGGTTGGCTATCTGCACTGCTGGCCTTGAGATTTCTTCGGACTCCTCTGTAAGTTCCGTTGAAGCGAAGGTTACGCCGTGAATGCCGTCCCTTCCGGTTCTTCCGCCGGCGAGGAGGATTATGTGGCCTGGTTTGGCGTTTCTCCTGAACTTTTTTAGGGGAAGGAGGCCTATGCAGCCGCAGTAGACCACAACGTTTCCAACATAGCTTTCGTCGAAGTATATTGCGCCATTTACTGTTGGTATTCCCATATTATTTCCGTAATGCCCGATCCCAGCTACAACGCCCATGTAAATGTATTTGGGATGTTTAATCCCTGGGGGAAGCTTTTCGTATGGATAGTCAAGCGGCCCGAAGCCCAGAACATCTGTGCAAGCTATTGGGTCAGCCCATACGCCCAGAATGTCGCGGATTACTCCGCCCACGCCCGTGGCTGCACCTCCGAAGGGCTCTATGGCTGAGGGGTGATTGTGGGTTTCAACTTTAACAGCTATTCCATAATCCCTTGTAAATCTTATTATGCCAGCATTGTCTTCGAAGACTGAGAAGCACCATTTCGGCCTGATTTCTTCAGTAGCCCTTGCAATATACGTTTTAAATAGACTGTCTATTTCAAGGTCTTGGAGTTTTATTTTGCCCTTAAAGGTTTTGTGGAAGCAGTGCTCGGACCAGGTTTGGCCTATGGTTTGAAGTTCCACGTCTGTCGGGTTTCTGCCCTTTTTCTGGAAGTATTGTTGGATTGCTTTCATTTCCTGTAGATTTAGGGCTAATCCGAGTTCGCGGCTTATGCTCAACAGTTGCGGATCTGAGGCTTTCAGGATGTTTATTTCGAATAGGGGGAAAGGCACGTTTCGGCGGATGTATAAGCTCGGGCTCATGGTGTCGCCTCGATGGTTATGGTATAGTTGTCTTTTGTTGGGTTTGCTAGAAGCCGCTTACACATCTCTTCGGCTTTTGATAGAGCCTCAGTTTGAGATTTCGCGTTCAATAGTACAGTGTATACTTTGCTGACGTTTACCTGTTCCACCTGGTAGCCTAGCTCCTTTAGGAGGCGGGCAGTGGTTTCGCCTTCTGGATCCGTGTGGCCTGGTTTTAGGCTTACCTCTATTTTTAATCTAAACTTCATGGGCTTCTCATACCATCTTTTAGCTTTACTCATGAATTGGAGGTTTTAGGGCTTTAAAATGATTTTCTTGCCTTTATAGTGGATTATGATTCCCTTAGTGTCGGTTATGGCGCCTATTTCCTCAGCTTGCACGCCTTCTTTTTCGAGTATGTCTATGGCCTTGTCCCTGTCTGCTTTATTGGTTATTATTGCGAATCCCCATCCCATGTTGAAGGTTTTAAACATTTCTTGATCTGTGATTCCGCCATGTGTTTCCTCAGCCGTTTTCTGGATGAGCGTAAATATGGGTTGGGGCTTGAAATTGTCGAATTTGAAGCCTATTCCCTTTGAGAACACGGCTAGCCTTTCAAATTTAAGGTAGGCGTCGCCTGTAATGTGCACTGCGCCTTTAACCTTAATTTCCTCGGTCACCCTTAGCAGGGGCTTAACATATATTTTTGTTGGTTCGAGAACCTCAAGGATAAGCTCACGGTTTAATGGTTCCGGCTTGTCATAGGGGTCATATTTGCCTCCCCATTGTTTGAACAGGATTTTCCTTGCAAGGGTTATGCCGTTGCTGTGGATTCCTGAGCTTCTCATGCCGATTATAGTGTCGCCTGGCGCTATTCCGCTGCCCCATATTATTTTTTCTCTTGAAACCTCGCCTATAGCCGCTACAACCATGTCGAAGCCTTTTCCCTCAACCATGCCCTTTATAACCTCAGCCACGTCGCCTATTTCGCCGCTTGGAACTAGGCAACCAGCTTCTAGGGCGGCTTTGGCTATGCCCTTCATCAGCTCCTCCAAAAGCTTTAGATCCGACACTTGGGCGTGGATGTTGTCGGCTATGGCTATAGGTGTGGCTCCGGAGCGGATAACATCGTTCACGGCCATTGCGACGCCATCAATGCCTATGGTGTCATATTTTTCTGCAAGCTGCGCGACAAGCACTTTTGTGCCGACACCCTCAATTACAAGGTCCAAGTAGACGTTTCCATGGTATGGGAAAATGTTGCCGTATGGGAGCCGGATTACTTCGCCGTAACGGCTTTGACTGTAAGTTTGCTTAAGTATGGATAATGCCCTCTTCGACTTTGCCCTTAAGCGCCTGTTCACACCGGCTTTTGCATATGTCACCTTTCCCAATGCTTGAGGCTCCTCTATCCTTGAATGTATTCAAGGAATGGTAACAAATAAAAGCTTAGTTTATGTATTCTCAAATGGCTGCGGCCGTAGTCTAGCCTGGTAGGACTTCGGCCTCCCGAGCCGGCGACCCGGGTTCAAATCCCGGCGGCCGCATCACTTTTTCCCTATTTTCAGGGTTATTTTTCTTATAAAGAGGTTTTAATTGCTCTATTGCCATTTTCAAAGCATTTTCGCAAATCTTAGAAACATTTAAACCTAATTCGTGGGCTTCTTTAACTAAATCTTTATCTACCTTAACGGTTGTCTTTGGCATTTTGTATCCCTTGGTATACCTTTGTATACTTTCGCTATTTAAGAATTCCGTAGGCAAAGCCATACGACTTTGAGAATGGAGAATGCGAGAATGAATAGAATAAGAGAATGGAATAAGCTTATATGAAAATATTCTATGAAGATTTTTTATCGAGGAGCTGGAGATGTCGAAGAAGGTGACTTTGGGCGAGGAGAAAATTCTTGATAGTTGGTCTGTTTTGATTGAGGGCGCTCAGGGGAGGGCTGATGAGTTTTACAATCTGGTGATGAAGTTTGTTGAGGAACAAAGGATGCCTAATGTGAGGGCTGAGATGGTTTTGGCCTATCCTCCAGGCGGTTATAAGTTTTGGAGCGCTATTTTTGAGAGCGCCAAGAAGATGGGCAGGCAGTATTTGATGATTTCAAACGATTATCTGCACCATTATAAATTCTTCACGAGAGCGATGGATTACGGCAAGAACCTGCATATTTCATGGTATCTTGTCTGCGAACCACATTTCTTGGATTGGCTGTTTAAGAAGCCTCATGAAAAAATCGTCTACACCCCAATATTTCTGTTCGACCAAGAAGAGTTGACAGCCTACGTTACTTGCGCCCATCACTGCGTGTTGAAGGCGGTTGAGGCTTTAATGGTGAGCTTGGGTCAAGACTTCTCAAAAGTCGATAGAAAATCTAGAGGGTTCTTGGGCGTAAGCTGATGGGAATACTTGAGAAACTATTTAGAAGGAAAAAGAGGGAAGAAACAAAAGTAGAGGAGAAAACTGAAGAGCAAGAACCAGAGCCAATCGAGGAAGACGTCTTAGATTTAGGCTGGTATTGGTCTGAGCGAAAGGTAGAGTGGCAGATGGCAAAGATAAGAGAGGAAGATAGGAAGGTTCATTTCTATATTGTTGGGGCTTCTGGAACTGGTAAATCAAAGTTTCTAGAGTTTTTAATAAGGCAAGACATTGCCAAAGGCAATGGGTTTGGTGTTATTGATCCTCATGGAGATTTGGTTGAAGATGTCAAGGGCTATTTGGTTTTAACTTTGCCAAAAGAAGAGCTTGAAGAAAGAGTTGTCTTAATCGATCCCACTGATGAGAAATATACAGTTGCCTTTAACCCTTTAGAAAAGCTTGAAGGTGTTTCTTCTGCTGAGATTGCTGCTGAGCTTGTTGAAGCTTTCAAGAAAATCTGGATTGATGCTTGGGGAGCAAGAATGGAAGACCTTCTCAGAAACACGCTCATTGCCTTAATAGAGGCTGAACTAACCTTAGACAATTTGCCACGCTTTTTGATTGATGAAGATTTTAGGGAGAACGTTTTGGAAAGGGTTACCCATCCAATAGCCAAAAAGTACTTTCAAAGGTTTAATGCCTTAGCTCCAAGAACCCGCGAAGAATGGATGGAGTCAACATTAAACAAGGTAAACGCTTTCCTTTCAGATGACAGAATTAGGGAGATTTTCTCATACCAGAAATCATCGTTCAACTTAAGAGAGATAATGGATAACAAGAAAATCTTGTTGATTAAGCTTGATAGGGGCAGGCTTAAAGAAAACGGCGATTTGTTAGGCTCTCTTTTAATGACGAAAATTAGGATGGCTGCATTTTCAAGAAGCGATATTCCTAGAGAGCAAAGAGTCCCATTTTATCTTTACATCGATGAGTTTCAAAACTTTGCAACTGAAGAGTTTATTGATACTCTAAGTGAGGCGAGAAAGTATGGTCTGGTTTTAATCATGGCTCACCAAAACCTTTCTCAATTACCGAGGGAACTGCAAGATTCCGTTTTAACCAACTGCGGAATCCAATGTTACTTCAGAGTTTGCAGAAGAGATGCTGAGATTTTGGCAAAAGAAGCCTTTGAAACGACTGGAATGGAAATTAAAGCTGTAAGGTTTGCAGGGGATTATGCTGATTACGATTGGTTCAGCTATCCAGAAGAATGGGAAATGTACATTCAAGAGCTTGAAAACCTTCCAAACAGGTGTTTTTATGCAAAGCATAAAATTGAAGGAGGGATTTTGCCACTAAGGACTGCTGATGTACTTTCGGCATATGAGGAGTTCGGAATTGAAAAAGAGGAATTTGATAAACTCATGGATAAGATTGTTTTTGGAAGGAAATACCTTTTAGAGAGAAAGTCCAAAGTAGCTGATGAAAAGGTTAAAGAGAAACTTGCTGAAGAGAAAGAAAAGCTCACAACGTTAGAAGAAATTATTGCTTCAATGACTCCTTTGGAAAAGGCTGTTTTGTGGGCTATAGGCGTTGGTAACTACACCTCAGCAGACATTTACGAAGAAGCAAATAAGAAGCTTAAGGAATGGGGTTGTTCAACAAAGAAATACTCAGAATTCAAAAAGAAGCTTTACGAATTTGCTAAATTGCCAAAAGAAGGCGGAAAAGGCTTAATAGAATTCACAAAACTTGGAAGGAGCTTTTGCTATTGGCTTTCAAAATGGGGAGAAATAGCCTTTGCAGAAAAGTTTGGAATGCCATCTGACAGAGCCATAAACG
>CAZZKO010000050.1:0-6143 GCA_964654925.1 uncultured Candidatus Bathyarchaeia archaeon | reverse complement strand
CAACGGGACTACATGGGTTGAAGCCTCCAAACCTATCTTTTCAACTTTAAAATTTCCAACGAAACTTGGAACATGCTCATTCGGCAGACGCTTCTGAACAACAACCCGACCAGTCTGGTCGAGGACGGTGGCGAAAGTCCAGTCCTTATGAACGTCTAAACCAATATAGGCGCTCATAGAATGGCATGAGCGCCCCAAACATTTATCCTTTCTCATACCATTCGCGCGCGTAGCGGAGATCTTCAGGCTCAAGTGGACTGATGTTACTTTGAAAGTGGAGTTCTAAGAGTCACGCCCGAAAAAAGTGGGAGGCCGCGCATCTTCAGAATGAGCAGCAAGCTGACTCAGATGCTAAATAGCCTCCCGAAAGACGGGCAGAGGATCCTAAGCCGCTACAAGAACCTCAATAGTTTAAGGAGGACGTTTGAGAAGCAGAGGAGGAAGATTGCGTTTAAGCTCGGCTGCCCCAGGCGCATGAAATACTTGAGGTTGAGCCATCTAAGGTTTTAGAAGCTTTTACAAAAACTGGTAGGGTTGAAGAGGCTTTAAAGGTTGCACGTTATCTCACTCCTGAAACAGTCTTCAGAATAATTGCTGAGGAAAAGCTTAGGCGGATGGGCTATACCATTCGATCAAGGGATGAAGTCCCAAGCTTCATAAAAAATGTTGGAAGCCCAGATATTATAGCGGAAAGGGGTGGATTTTGGCTGCTTGGCGAAGTTAAAATGCTTGGGCAGCTTGCCCGCTACAAGGTGGCCAACGTCAAGCTTGTGCTCATAACTCAAATGAAAAGGGGTAAGGCACTTGACGTTTGGGGCATAGAAGAACTTCAGGAAATCCTTAAATAATCTTTTCCCTATTTCCTTCTTTAGGGATTTACATGTCCGAGAAGGTTGAGGAGTTTGTTAAGACGAGTTTGAAGCTTCCTTTGAAGCTTTGGCGTGATGTTAAGGTTTATGCTGCCAGGGAAGGCCTTAAAATTGCCGAGGTTGTTGAAGCAGCATTAAAGCGCTACTTAGAGCTTGAGGGAAAAGAGACTAGAGCGGAGAAGTGAAACTGTGGCGATCCTTAAAGCATTTGGGCAGAGAAGAGTTCAGCCAATTCTCATTCGTCTTGCAAATTCCACACTTTTTAGGCGGGTTGCTGAGAGGCTTCTGCCCCTAATCACGGTGGAAGATTGTAGGGGCTGTCCGCTTCTGGATCACTATGCCATGGCGTGTGTCGGCTTCAAAAACTTTGTAGGAGGGCTGGGATCATTGGCTGTTAAGGAGCTCATTTGGCTTATTATAGGCATAATTATAGGCATGCTTTTGATTCCGCTTTTAGCCTTTGGACTAGCATTACTTGGAATACTTGCGTTTCTAGCTTTGCCCTTCGCCATCCCAGCAGGCTGGCTGTTGATAGCCCTTGGCATAATTCTGATAATCCTTGGAATAGTAGCCGTCTTAACCTGAAACTACCCTTTTCCTAGGAGTTCGTTTATCCATAGTTTGGCTATCTTAGCCTTTGAGGCTGCCTTTACCACGATGTAGGATGGGATGGTTGATAGGAAAACATGTATAATGTTGAAGGCTGCCGTGAAAATTAATGTCCACATTAATGCAGCCTCTCGGCCTGGTACGTTTAGTCCCACCGTAGCCTTCATTGATGCTGATGCTATATCAAGGAAGAATGGGAAAAGGTACCAAAGCACCACAAAATTTAACAAAGACATGACGATAACTCTCAGGACTATGGCTATGGGAAGGCTTAAGGCGAAAAACCCCTTCAAGCCCCATTTACAATTGAACAGGCGCCTGTGGATTGTTGAGCCTGCCCAAAGCCCCAAAAGCATGGGCGCAACCGCCAAAAACTTCATAGCTGGACCCAGAGGAGACCATTCGCCGACCACCGTTAAAACACCCCAATAAATCGCAGCCGAAATCAAACCCCATAATGGGCCAGCTGAAAAGAAGGCCACAACAACAGGAATTTCTGCAACCTCAAACTTGAGGTATGGGAGAACTGGAAAAGCAAAAACAAGCTTATAAACAGTCATATAAACGGCCAAACCTGCACAAACAGCGGCAAAGCAAACCCTTAAACTTCCAGCCTTAACCCCACGATACATGAACGAATCTTTTTTCTTTAATTATTTATGAGTTGCTACTCAAATTTGAGTATTAACATATTTAAAACGCTTTAAAGATTTTATACGAAAATTTTATTTTCTGGAAAGGAAAGCTACCGAAAGGGAAGTTTTGATGTTTAAGATTGGGGCTAAGGAAGTTTCTGCTTTAGCCATTAACGCTGCTTTATACGCTGTTGGTTCTTATGCGACCGCTTATATTCCTACTCCGTGGATTGTTCAGCTGAGGCCTGCCGTTGTTATCCCAGCAGTTTTTGCAGTTTTGTTCGGCCCACTTGTTGGTGGTTTAGGCGCGGCCATTGGAACATTTATTGCGAGCATATTCACCTATGGAACAGCCGTTTTAACGATTTTCAGTGGAACGCCTGCAAACTTTGTATGCTTCTATCTAATGGGAAGGCTTTCAAAACCCTTCAGCATGAGAAGCTTCATAGCCGCAGCGGCCTTAGGCTTCCTTGCCGGAAGCATAATAATAGGGTTTGGCTTGTGGCTTCTGCTTGCAAACTTCTGCTTCCTCATACCAGCCGGAACATACGCCTACGAAGCCATTAAAGGCTCGCTAGCGGCCATAGCCAAAGATCCAGCATTATGGATCCTAACAACAATAGTTTGGACCCTCGGAACAGGATTAATATGCACAATATTAATTGGAGCACCTATACTGAAAGCATGTCAAAAAGTCTACGCAGAATCCCAGTAAAACGCAAACAAAAAACGCAAACAAGTTTTGTAAAACCAATGCCAAAAAATGAGTGCAAATTTTGAGTACTGCTTCAAACCGTTTACTTTTATTCTATTATTCTGCTATTTATTCTTATTTATTCTTAGAAAGTAACGCTATCGATTAAATCTGAACGTGCGGTAGGAATCTGATATGTTTGTTAAGTGGAAACCCCGGAGCAAAGGATGCGGCTTTAACAGCTTGCTTCGCGGCTTTATACGCTGCTTTCGGCTTTTCGCCAATCTCCCAATTATAGGTTTACCAGGCAAAGCTATAACTGCAGCTGCAATCGCAGCCCCAATTATAGGCATAATTCTTGGACCATATGTGGGAGCGTTATCTACAATTTTAGGCGGGATAATAGGTTTTTTCGCTGGTTCTTTCTCTTTACCAAGCCTTTTCGCCGGAGCTTTTGCAACTCTATGTGCCGGAATGTTATGTGCGGGTAAATGGATCCACTGCGTTTTTACCTACTTGTCATTGCTTCTTCTATTTGGTTTTACCCTTTTGTCGGCCCTGTTTGGCTCTATTTACCAGCAATGTGGTTTCAAACAGTGGGTTTTCTAATACTGATTTCGCCCCTTCACTCCATAGCTGTAAAAAACCTCAACTCAGATAATAATTTGAAGCTTCTTGCGGCCCTTTTTACAATATCTTTAGCTTCAACCTTAATGGGTCACATCGCTGGCTCCTTAACATTTGAAATGCTCTCATGGCCCACTCTCATACCGGATGTAAATGTTTGGAAAACAGTCTGGCAGGCCGTAACATTCCTTTATCCTGTAGAACGAATAGTTATAGCTTTAAATGCAGCGTTCCTCGGAGTAGCCCTTCGAAGGTTGCAAGGGGTGCTGGAGTCGAAATAAAAAGGTGACAGGCGCAACAGTGACTTCAAATGCGTACGTGGAAGGGACTAGTTTGTAACGAAAGGAAAGAGAAAATTACAGCTTCCAAAAATGCTCATAAAGACTAAAAGACATATCGAGTTCGGAAGTATTTCATGTTAAGAAGCACATTTTATGAGAGTAAAGTAATCTTACCGCTGTTGGGTGAATGGTCTTGTGGACGGAGGTTGCGGCATCAGTCCTTCAAGGGCTTAACGGCTTATTCATAGCGCTATTAGTCCTTATAATAGTAGCTGGATTTGCGATGGCGAAGATAAAGTAGCAAAATAGTCTTCGAATTTCAGTCTCGTAAGATAAGAGTATTTCATTAAGCTTCCTAAGCTGTATTGTCTAGCGAATTCTTCCAGAAACGGCAACTTTAGGGTTTTTTGGAGAAGCTTATTAGTTAGTTGTTGGTAAATTTTTACACCGGGGTTGGAATATGAGAAGCTTATCTGCCAGGACTGTTGCTCTTGTCGGGGTTTCGCGGCCTTACATGTGGTTTTATATTTTATGTCTTTTGGTTTGTGGCGTAATTGGGCTATTTATTTGGAGCCTATTGAGGGTGTCATTCTTGGTCCATGGGCAGACTTCTTGACAGCTTTTTTGGGTAGTGTTGTTGCCAGGTTCATAAAGCCAATTGACCTTTGGATGTTTTGAGTTGTTGCTGAGCCCGTTGCAGTTTTGGCTGCAGGCTTCATTGCCAAAGGAATGTGGAAACCTGTCATGGCGATTTACGTGTTTATGCTTTCAGCCTACTTTATACACCCATTTGGGAGGTGGCTTCCATTATGGACGATTCTAGACGTTTTGCTCGCATTCGTGCTTGTATATCCTGCCGCAAAACTAAGCAGGAACTTGTATGGAGAGAAAAACTTCAAACTCTCCATGTCTCTAATTCTCCTATCATTTATAGCCACAGTGATGGACTCGTTAACACGCATATTCCTACCCATTCCAGCTGGATTATAGGTGTTTTCGGCTGGCCTCCAGAAGCTGTATACTACACCTTCATAGGGGGAGCCATAAGCTCCTACATAGAAGACGCCCTCGTAGTCACAACATCTATCTTGGTGGGTGTTCCGCTACTCACGGTCCTTAAAAAAGTGTTAAACTTGAAAAACCTTTAAGCTGAAGGTCCCCAGCCCACCTTTCAATAACATGGTGCTCAACTTTGACGTATGCTAGTGGAGTTGAACTACTATTTTATGTGGTGCTCCAAGATTAGTCGTTAAAAATGAGGGGGCTGTGGAGACACCTAATGATCCCCAGCATCGAAAAATTTGATGGGGGGTTTGAAGTTCCGGCGCAGATGGCAATAGTTCTTTTCTATTTAAGCTGTAGAAGTTGTGGACGACGTGCAACATTAGCACTTATACCCATACCGGACGCAACATAATTATGGGTTATGAATTGTTATCTGATACTAAATTAGAAGGGAAGGAAAGACTCTGTGTGCCTTTCCCTGCATTTGTTTAGAAGAAGGTAGAGGATATGATGCCAGTTTTGAAGAGGATGTTAGAACATAACTCTTACTTAATCAGCGCATTCGGTTCAATAAAGGATGAAGACCAAGTTGAGAACCTTCTTTTAGAACTGGAGAAATTCTCTTACAAAAGCAACAGAGATTTATCAAACACGTTAATAAAGGCATATGGAGACCCTGATTTTCTGCTTAAGCGGATAATGCCTAAATAGCGAAGGAGTTAGCAAAAGACCCCTTCTGAAGTTGAGCCTCTAATCGATTCTTGGAGCCAATTAATTTGGACATTAGGCGCGCTCTCTTAAAATGTACACTCTCCAAAATTTTTACCAGTTCTATCACCGCTTCCATGCCAACTTTTCTTAATTCTGGAAGCAGAAAGACAGCTCAGGTTTTGGAAACCTCAGAGGCGCATCACTTACATGGCATTCTGAAGGAGACTTTGAAAAGCGTTGGCTGTTTTTAAGCCGTAAAACTTTTCCTAGCAGAAAATCAAGGAAACTTAATGTTTCTGCGTCTACGTTTTTCTGCGCGCTAGCTTGTTGCTAAATTCGGACAAAAATGGATTTTAATCTGTGTTGCCCATTTCTTGTCATGCCTTTGGATGTTTTTATCGTAAAATTGTTGATGTTCTTAGGTTGATGAGTGCGTCTGCTACGCTCGATGAGCTGGTTTGGGATGCTGGATTTGCCCGTTCCACGGTAATCATTCATCTTGAGAGGCTAATGTCTGAAAGAGCTTGTTTTAAGGGAGAAAAAGCCATTTGAAGGGAGAGGAAGACCTAAATTCCTATACCGACTTGTAGATGTTCAAGCTTCTAAACCCTCAATTCAGCCCAGCATCGTCCTTATAGAGCTTTCCAAGCTTAAAAGTCTGCAAATACGAGAAAGGCGATACTGCAAACTCGCCAAAAACACATGCACAGAC
>CAZZKO010000049.1:0-11332 GCA_964654925.1 uncultured Candidatus Bathyarchaeia archaeon | reverse complement strand
CAAAATGAATAAAAATGGGAAGTTTAAGGTTTTGCCTCTAACCTTTAAGCAGGCATAGTTCAGCAATGTGTTCTTGCTCATCCATTATGATATGTCTTAATTTGTGCTCAATTTGGAAGTATTCATATTTAAACTCGTTCTTCATCATGTTTACTTTTTCTAGGATCCCCTTGTAGACGTCAACTGCGTGCATTTCATCCTTTATATTAACTTCGAGTATTTCCTCTACTGTTTTAGCAGGATGGGTTTCAGCCATCCCCATGGAAGGCACTCCGCCTAAGTAGGCGCCGATTATTTCCCTGAACATTTCTTCATGTTTTTTCTCGTCTTCAGCAATTTCCTTTAGTCTAGCTATGATAGGCTCAGCGTTTATTCCTTTAACTATTTCAGCATGGGTTAAATACTGAATTCTTGCGGCATGTTCAAGCTCTAAAGCCTTGTTAAGCATATTCAAAATTTCTTCTTTACTCAAGCGTATTCCCCTTTCTTTTTCGTAGTGAAGTGTTAATATCTTTGCGTAAATATTTGCTTTTCGAGTAAGCTGTAAATCATAGGCTCTTTTTGGAGCTGGGGACTTCAATGTATATTTCAGAGTCGACTATTTTAACAGCGATTTTCTTGAGGGGTTTTTCTGTTACCTTGTTTAAGGTTTTTCCGGTTGTAACGTCAAATTCTGCATAATGAAAACCGCAGCGTAGAATTTTGCCATTGAGGCTTCCGAGGAACAGAGAGAAACCCATATGGGGGCATTTATTGTCAAAAGCATAAATTTTATCTTCAACTAGTATCAACAAGATTTCAAAATCATCAACCTTTACGAGTTTCATCCCATTAGGCGGAAAATCTGTAATTTTGGCAACTCTCAAATATTTAGCCAATACCAGCTCACCCTTAGGCAAATAGGCTGTCAAGAAGCATCATTATGGCAAAGCCGCTTATTAACCCAAAGGTGGCCTTCCGCCCGAAACCTTTCCGGTGGCTTTCCGGAACCATTTCGTCAATGACTACGAAAAGCATGGCTCCAGCTGCAAACGATAGACCCCAAGGCAAAGCAAAATGAGCAACAGAAACAAGCACCAGACCTAATAGGCCGCCAACTGGCTCCACAAGCCCCGTCAAAGTAGCATACCATAACGCCTTTGCCCTGCTATATTTCTCTCTTAAAAACGGTAAAGCAACAGCTAAGCCTTCTGGAGCATTCTGCAAACCTATAGCGGTTGCCACAACAACCCCTGCTGCAACGTCACCAGCGCCGAAACTAACCCCTACTGCGAGTCCTTCTGGAAAGTTGTGAATGGTTATGGCGATTATGAAAAGCCAAAGCTTTGACAGCTTCGATGGAGGGCCTTCTAGACCAGCTACGGGATGAAAATGAGGGATAAATTGGTCAATGAAATGTATTGCAACTGCCCCTATTATGAGTCCTAAAACCGCTGTTAATGGACCGCCTAAATTAATTGATGGAACCAGCAGACTAAAGGCAGTTGCAGCCAACATAACGCCTGCGGCGAACCCAAGCATGATGTCCATTGTGTCGTCTGAGAATTGCTTTCCCAAGTAGATTGGTAGAGCTCCTGCTCCAGTAGCTAAACCAGCCAGCATGCTTGCGATAAACCCTACATAGATTATTTCCATAAGGGCCCTTAGCGTCCCTTTATATGGTTAAAATAAAGTATTGCAATGCTGAAATATAAAAAATAAAGGGGTGGGTGATTTTGTTGTTGGGTTTGACACTATTCTATGTGGCGGAATTTCTGTGTGTAAGGACCTTCGCCGGGTTTTCTGCGTCTGAAGTGGCCTGATGGTCTTCCCTCTAGGAGTTCTTGGAACCAAGCTTCATGCTCCACTTCCTCGTGAAGGATCGCCAAAGACAAATCGTATGTTCTGTGGTCCTTGCCGTATGTCATGTTGCAGATTTCGGTGTAAACCCTCACCGCGCATCTTTCAGCTTCCAGCAAAACCTTCAAAATGGCCTTCAAGTCGCTTGGATCTTTAGGCAAGTAGGCTGCCTCGCAAGCGGCATTATCGTGAAGTTCTCTTAAGTCACGGTAGAGCTCGCCGCCTAACTCATAAATCCGCGGCACAATGGTTTCAAAATGCTGTCTATCCTCAAGCCTGGCGTCTTCCACAACCTCCTTAATCGTTTCGCCCTCCAGCCCAGTGCAGTGCATCCTGAGCAGAGTATAGTAATAGTATGTTGTGAATTCGGCTGCGGCAGCCTTCTTCAACTTGTCTATTAGCAGGTCGACGTCAACGCCTGCCTTCTCAACCATTTCTCTGCCAACATTTGTAGAGTACTTTTTGTTCGTCATATGTCTACCTCCTTTCTCTAACATTTATTTTTATAAAAAAGGCGCTAAAAGCGCTTGATCATCCCTACATAGGGCAGTCATATTATTTAATAATTACTATTACCTAATAATTAGGTCATGTGTCCTAACGAAACTTTGAGGACAATAATCGATGCGCTTCGTAAAAAAGGGTACAAAGCGACCCCTCAAAGAATAGCCATATGCAAAGCCGCTCTACAAACTTCGACACATCCAACTGCACAGGAAATTTATAAGAAAGTTAAAGAGGAACATCCTACAATAAGCCTCGCAACAGTATACCAAACTCTTAAAGTTCTAAAAGAACTCAATTTAGTCCAAGAATTACCCTTTTTCCAACGAAAAATAAGGTTTGACCCCTATACCAAGCCTCATATAAATCTGGTTTGCCTAAAATGTGGCGCAATCAAAGACTTAAACGATCCAGTGGCGCAATTAATAATTGACAAACTAACCAACTCAGCTGACTTCAAAGTAAATGGGCAACGCATAGACGTTTACGGGATATGTAAAAAATGTAGCTAACAACAAAAAGATCAAAATCAGCATGGCTATTTTTCTAAAACTGAAAAATATTCTTTATACAAAAAATAATATTAAGTAAGATGTTAAAAATAATATTTGGGTGGATGGATGGAGAACAAATTTTACGTTTTGCCTAAGCTGCCATACGAATATGGAGCATTAGCCCCATATATGTCTGAAGAGCAATTAAGGATTCACCATAGCAAGCACCATCAGGCATATGTTAATGGTGCAAACGCCATACTACAAAGGTTGGATAAGGCGCGCAAAGAGAATGCAGAAGTGGACATAAAATCCTCCTTAAAAGAACTTTCGTGGAACATAGGCGGGCATCTTCTTCACTCGCTTTTTTGGGAGAATCTCGCTCCACCGGGAAAGGGTGGAGGTAAACCGGGCGGAATCCTAGGAGACACCGTTGAAAAGGATTTTGGAAGCTTTGAACGTTTTAAGAAGGAATTTTCTCAAGCAGCCGTAAGCGTTGAGGGATCTGGTTGGGCCGCTCTCACCTATTGCAAACAAACCCCAAAGACCAATAATAATGCAAATTGAAAAACATAACACTAACGTGTATCCCATGTTTAGGATACTGATGGTTTTAGACGTGTTTGAACACGCTTACTACATAGACTACAAAAACGATAGAGCAAGGTTTGTCGAAGCTTTTTGGAACATCGTTAACTGGGATGAAGTTAATAGAAGAGTTGAGGAATTGATAAAATAAAAACAAGCCACTCCAAATTGGAGCTGGAATCATTGGTTAGAAAGCAGAAAATTGGCGAGAAAATTCTTTTTTTGTGTGAGATATGTGGCCTCGGTTACTTGGATGAAGAAACTGCCAGAAAGTGTGAAGAATGGTGTAAGAGAACTGGAACATGTTCTATTGAAATTACAAAAAAGGCGGTTTATTTTCCAGAGTAAATAAAGCTCATATTAAAGAACTCTCATAAAATTTTTGATAGGGTCAAGGTTGCGTAAAGTCTTGATTATGGTTGATGATGGATTCGAGGATTTCGAGTTTTTATATCCGTACTACCGATTTCAAGAAGAAGACTTCAAGGTTGTTGTTGTAGCCTCAAAAGCTAAGGAAACATATGTTGGAAAGCATGGAGTGCCAATAAAATCTGAAATTTCAGCAAAGGAAGTGAAAATTGACGAATATGATGCTATAATAATACCTGGAGGAAGGGCACCTGACAAAATGCGCATAGATAAAGACCTTGTAAACATCGTTAGGGAAGCACATGACAAAGGGAAAATAATAGCTGCCATATGCCATGGTCCTCAGATGTTAATAGAAGCTAACATATTGCGTGAGAAAAAAGCCACGTGCTGGAAATCAGTTGTTACAGACTTGAAAAACGCTGGAGCTACTTTTATTGATGCACCTGTTGTGGTTGATGGAAACTTAGTTACTTCGCGTATGCCTGCAGACCTTCCAGAATTCTGCAAAGAAACAATAAAACTTTTGAAGAGCATAAAACCCTAACACTTTTCCTTATTCTTTTTTATTATGTTCCAAAAGTAAAAGGAACTTTAGGTTAACGCCTTCAATAACTTTATTAGCATTTTAAACATTTGATAATTTGAAGCTAATTGTGTTTTGAGATGAAGGTTTATGGAGAATGTGAGGAAAGTTTCGCGTAAGGTTGTTGCCGTTGAAACCTTTGAGGGGGCTGGTGCAAGAGTGAAAAGATTGTTTCCAACATCCCAATTAAGGCATTTTGATCCCTTTGTACTGTTGGATGAGTTTTTAGTTGAACCTCCAGCCGGTTTTCCTTCTCATCCTCACAGAGGATTTGAGGCTATTACTTACATGCTTGAAGGAGGTTTCCATCATACCGATGACTTAGGAAATGATAGTGTTGTTTTAGCTGGCGGTTTGCAAAAGTTTACTGCTGGCAGAGGAATAGTGCGTCCTGAATTGCCTGGCACTAAAGGCTTGAACAGGGGACTACAGTTGTGGGTGAGACTTCCCAGCAAACTTGGCAATGTTAAACCAGATTATCAGCAAATCGAGTCCAATAGCGTACCTGAGCGAGAAATGGATGGACTACGAATACGCGTTATTGCCGGAGAAAATTCGCTTGTGAAAATGTACACAAAAATTATTTATCTAGACGTCATTTCTCGGAAAAGAGGGTATTTTGTATACCAAGTAGAACCAGAAGCCAACGTGTTCATCTATACTCTAGAGGGAAATCTTGCTATTGCTGATTCAACAGTAAAAAAGGGTGAAGCTGCTCTGCTTACAACAGGTAATAAGGTGGAAATAAAAACACAGAGGAGAATTCTAGATTTGTGTTTATAGGAGGCAAACCCCATAGAGAGCCGATAATTCTAAGGGGACCCTTTGTTTATTGAGAATGTACATCGCCTACTCAATGTTTTTACGGACCATGATGTTGCATTAATAAAGGGTCGTAATTGTAAATCTATTCAATTTTTTGTTGGTACTATTAAAACTGAACATTTGGCTTTGTGGATTACGTCGTCACTTACACTTCCAAGCAAGAATCTTTTCGCTATTCCCAATCCCCTGCGTCCCATGACAATTAAGTCATGATTACCTTTCTCCGCAACTTCAACTATTACATCAGCAGGGGTTCCTATTTCCAGTTTCATGTTAATTTAAAATTTTTTCTCCCCGATAACTTCCGCGGCTTCCGAAAGAATCTTTTTGCCTAAATCTTCAATAACATCAGGCGCATAATCAAACATCTTTTTTGAACATTAAGCAATGTGATATTCGCGTCCATTTTATCGGCACGTTGTGTCCCGTATTTTAGGGCTTTAATCGCATTTTCAGAACCATCAACACATATTAGGAGATTTGATAACGTACTAACCCTTTTTACCACAAAGGGGTTTTATATGGCACATAACCTTTTTAGTTACACTTCCGAGGGCGTAAGGGCTTTTCATTTTCTCCATAGGCACCTATAACAATTAAATCATAATCTTTAGAGAACTCAAGTATCTTGTCTGCGGGATCACGCCATCTTACCAGCTTTGAATATGTTCACTCCTTCTTCGGCAAAAATTAGCCAATGATTCTCTCAATATTTTTCAGCTTCTTGTTCGATGCGACCCATAATTTCTTCCTCTATTTTATGGGGAAGCCTATAACCTAACATAGGCTCCCTTATAATATGTAGGACAGTCATGTTTGCGCCAGTTTTTTAGCAATTTTTGCAGCTGTTTCCTCAGCCATGAGGCTTGAAGCAGACCCATCTACCGGAACGAGAATTTCATCCAAAAAATCTATAGTCATATTCTCGATCAGAGATCCTTGTTGCATAGCATTTAAGATTTTCTATTTTACAAAAATATGAAGAGTTAAAAATCTGCTATAAATTGAAAAGGTAAAAGAACGTTGAACCTATGTTGCCCATACGCCGCTAATGTGCACTCCACAATATGGACATCTTGACCCAGTTATTTTATTGAGTTTTACTATATAGCCATATCTTTCGATTAAGAGTTTACCACAGTTGGGGCAGTAGGTGTTTTCTCCTTTTCCTGGAATGTTACCTTGATAAACAAACTTTAAACCAGCTTCTAATCCTATTTTTCTGGCTTTATCTAAGATGCTTACTGGTGTGGGTGGCAGATCAATCAACCTATAAGCGGGATGAAAACGTGTTACGTGCCATGGGATGCATTCGTCAAGGTTTTTAATAAATTCAGCTATTTTTATGAAGTTTTCTTCAGAATCATTAAGGGATGGTATTATCAATGTTGTAATTTCAATCCATATGCCAAGTTCTTTGTGAAGCCTTATTGTTTCAAGTACGGGGTCCAAACGGGCTCCGCAAACTTTACGGTAAAAATCGTCGCTGAAGCTTTTTAAGTCTATGTTGTTTGCATCGAGATAGGGAGCCATCGTCTTTAAGGCTTCTTCACTTATATAACCGTTCGATACAAAAACGTTTTTTATACCTTCTTTTTTGGCTAATTTAGCAGTTTCATATGCATACTCAAAGAATATTGTTGGTTCAGTGTATGTGTAGGCTATGCTTTTACAGTTGAAACTTTTGGCAGCTTCAACTATCTCTTCCGGAGTAACTTCATTCCCGACTACTGGTTTGCGTGGCTTGGGAATTTGTGATATGTCATAATTTTGACAATTTAAACAACTAAAGTTGCAGCCTACTGTGGCTATTGAGTATGCTCTCGAGCCTGGTAGAAAATGAAATAAAGGTTTTTTCTCAATGGGGTCCACTGCGCTGGCTATAAGTTTGCCGTATACTAGGGAGTACAAGGTTCCTCCAATATTCTCACGGACTCCGCATATGCCTCTATTGCCCTCAGCTATTCTACAATGGTGATTGCAAAGAAAGCAATGGACAACTTTTCCTTCAAGTTTTTCGTAAAACATAGCTTCTCTAATTGCAGTTCCCTCCAAAATTAAATTTTCAGGCTTCAAGCGTATTTGTATTTCTTATACTTATCTCTTTTTAAAAGTCGGGAGAAATATCCTAATATCATACATTTTGTTGTAACTTTCAGATTAGATTTAATAGCGACAAAGAGGTAAGTTAATGAGTGTTGTTCCATTGACGGAAAATATTCAACAACGTGATAGTAAAAGATCTTTGGAAATAGCCTTGGGCATAACCGCGTTTTTCTTTTTTGCGGAATTAGTAGGAGGAATAGTTACCAATAGTCTAGCGCTTTTGGCAGATGCTTGGCACATGCTTAACGATGCGTCAACACTGGTTTTTGCAGTTGCAGCTGCTTGGATAGCTGAAAGACCTGCTAATTCCAAGAAAACCTTTGGCTATTATAGAACTGAGATTCTTGCGGCTTTTTTGAACGGTATTTTCCTATGGATTGTGGTTGTCTTCATTTTTTATGAGGCAATACAACGGCTTCAAACTCCGGCCGTTGTAGAGACCTCTGAGATGCTGATAATAGCTTTTTTTGGGTTATTAGCCAATGGATTGTCAGCGTTTGTTCTTTCAAAGTCTGAAGGGGAAAGTCTAAACGTTAAGGGTGCTTTTCTCCATGTTCTAGCCGATGCCGTTGGCTCCATGGGAGTAATTTCAGCTGGGTTAATAATGTATTTCACCGGATGGTACTATGCGGATCCTATAATCAGCATGATGGTCAGCCTCCTAATTTTTTACAGCTCCTTCAAACTTTTACAGGATTCCATAAACGTTCTCCTGGAGGGAGTACCTCCAGGTATAGATGTAAATGCGGTAGAGAGGAAGATAATGGAGCAAGAAGGAGTTAAAGAGGTTCACGATCTCCATGTGTGGTGCATGACTCCCACTAAGATTTGTGCTTTAAGCTGCCACATAGTGGTTAAAGAAGGTACAAATAAGCGGAAACTTATCTCAAATTTGATTTCAATGCTGAAACAAGAGTTTGGAATAGATCATACAACCATACAGTTAGAAGATGAGGGATACCCAAAAGCCTTAAGTGAGCACTGAAAAATGCAATTGGACGGTTAAAATGGCATTATTATGATTACTTAAATGTGAATGCTGAGGGGCAAATTTCATTAAGCACATAAACTCCGCATGTAAAACGTTTAGATTTACCAACCCTCCTACCGTGAAATATCTGTAAGTCTGTAATTCTCATTCAATTAGTTTTCAGAACAATTTTCGTCAGATCATTCTCTATTTTATCAGAATCCTCCTTTATGGTTAGGCTAGCCTTCTGGACGAATATGCCTAATGATGACCTGGAGTGTTGTCTTGTTAAAGTGATAAAGAGATAATGGAAATATTGGGAATTATATGGACATTTGTGCCTAAACTAATTCACCCAACTGCATCTATGCGAATTCTTATTTCCGCGAATAACTCTCTTTTCGCCTTGCATATTGGGCAAACATATGGGGGATCTTCGCGGAACACTACATAGCCACACTGCTTGCAGTACCAAAATTTCTTTTTAATTTCAGAAGATCCAGCTGCTTGCTCACTGGCAACTGCCGCATTAATCTCAGTCTTCTGTTCCGTGGGCGCTGCTGAGACTACATATGCTCTTATCTGTTTTTCCAATGGTCTACGTTCTGGAACGGGTTGAATCAAAGTTTTCATTTCAAAAACGTCCCTTCGAACGTAAAGGCCACAGTAGCATGCTCCAAACTCTTCTACGTCAGGATCTCGATAGTCACATGGACAGATGATGTCCCGGTCAAATTCAAATTTTCCAGAAGCAAGCCTACATGGACAAGAAGGGTAACCGTAACGTTCCTCGTTCTTTTTCAGTCCCTCTAATAGGCTATGCAGAAACTCAGGATCAGGGTTTAAATAGTACCCATGGGTTCGAGCGTCAGCTTCCGCTCTTTGGCGCACCATGTCAAGGGTTATCAAAGGTCCAAAACCTCCTTAAGTTTATCCTTACGGAAACCTGTAATCAAAATTTTGTCATCAACTAGTATTGTTGGGTAGCTTAGGCTTCCGCCTTTGCTCAATATCTCTTTACTGATATTCTCTTTTTCTTCGGCGCTGCATAAGTCAACATCTACATACTCATATTCCACTTTATTTTCATTCAAAAACCGCTTTGCACGCTTGCACCATGCACATGTGCTTAAGGCGTACATCAAGACTTTATGTTTCTTATTTTCGCCTGGAACCCTAATGAAATTCATATCCTTCACTTAATACTCTTTTTACATTCCGTGGCTAATTTAATTTTTTAGCTATAAAAGCCAAAAAGCAACATTAATAGGCAATAATTGATTAAAAATAAAATGAAAGTGAAGCTTGATGAGCATAGAGGATAAAGCAGCTTTACAGCCTAAACTGGAACTTCAAGAAGTTGTTCCTCATCTAAACTTGCCATCTAATAAGGGCACAAATGTGAACCTTTGGGATTTTAAACAGAGGAAAAATCTCATATTAATTTTTCATCATGGAAGGGCGTGCTCACATTGCAGGAAGAAGCTTAAAGGATTAGCGGAAGCTTATAAGGAAATTCAAGCTTTTGAAGCTGAAGTCTTAGCTGTTTCCTTCGACAACCCAGATGAAGCCAAAGTTCAAGTAGAAGAAGACAAATTACCCTTTCCGCTACTTTCTGACCAAAATGGGGCAACAACTGCAAGATTCACTTATATTGATAAATCCAGAAACATGCCCTTTCCCGCGATTTTAATAACTGATAGATTCGGCGCATTACGATATCAAAAAATAGCAGAAGAAGCGACAGATCTTCCCAGTACCGTGGAAATCCTAAGCAAGCTTCTTCTTATTCAAATCGAATGCCCAGAATGTTCCCACCTGTAAATTTCGTTGATAACTCTATACTTAGTGCGGTTTTAGATTATAGCAAATTTTTTATTTTTATTAATACAATAATTCTCCGAGGTATTTAATATGGAGAAAGCAAAAAAGGGTGAGGAAGAAAAAAAGAAAAAGTATTATTACTACCAGAAAAAGGAAAAGAAGGCTAAAGAAGTGAAGAAAAAGTAAAAATTATGTTTAAGTTATATTTTTACGGTCAAGTTCTTGTGATTTATAACGGTCTAACTAGCCATGCCGAGATGTTGGTCTTAGGCTGGAGTAGGAGCACGTAGGTTTTATGGTCGAAGTTTAAAAAAGGAGTTTGGGGAAATTAAAGCTGGGCTGATGCTTAAGTTTTTACTTGCCCTCAGCATAATGTCAACGGAAATCCTGGCCATTTTCGTAAACATTTTTTCCCGGTTATGACTTTAAAGTCTTTGATTACCCAAGAATGGCTTTAAGGTCTTCCTCCGGGGTTTTTATTGGTGTAATGTTGAATTTTTCAGTCAATACTTTAAGGATGTTTGGCGTTAGAAAGGCTGGCAGGCTTGGTCCTAGACGAATGTTTTTTATGCCAAGATATAGAAGCGACAGTAGTATTGCCACGGCCTTCTGCTCATACCATGAAAGTATCAGCGATAGGGGCAGCTCGTTTATGTCCACTTTAAAGGTTTGGGCTAACGCTTGGGCGATTCTTACAGCGGAATAGGCGTCATTGCATTGTCCAACATCCAAAAGCCTCGGTATGCCCTCTATTTCGCCTAGGTCTTTGTCGAAGAACCGGAATTTCCCACAGGCGAGGGTTAATATAACTGTATCAGCAGGCGCCTTTTCCACGAATTCCGTATAGTAGCTTCTCCCAGGTTTTGCTCCGTCGCATCCGCCGACGAGAAAGAAATGCACAATTTTCCCTTCTTTAACAAGATTAACTATTTTATCGGCAATGGATAGGACGGTGTTTCTTGCAAAGCCTACTTTAACGGTTCTTCCAGGCACGTCTTCTGGGAATCCTGGAAGTTCCAAGGCTCTCTTAATGACGGGTGTAAAGTCTCCATTAGAGATGTGCGTTACTCCTGGAGCACCAACAGGCCCCGTTGTGAAAACGTTATCCCTATAGCTTTCCAATGGTATTTGAAGGCAATTTGTCGTCATAAGTATGGCGCCGGGAAATTCGGCGAACTCCCTGCGCTGGTTCTGCCATGCTGTTCCATAATGGCCATATAGGTGGGG
>CAZZKO010000048.1:0-22485 GCA_964654925.1 uncultured Candidatus Bathyarchaeia archaeon | reverse complement strand
TCATGGCTACTCCAACAGCAGAGGAGAACCTGAATTCAGGGAAGCTGTAGCCTCATGGATGAAAGAAAGATTCAAAGTGGATGTCAACCCGGAAACAGAAGTAACTGCCCTAATAGGGTCAAAGGAGGGAATAAATCATCTGGCCAGAGCATTCCTAAATCCAGGGGATAGTGTTATAATCCCAAGCCCAGGCTACCCAGCTTACTTCAATGGCGCAGTTGTACTTAATGATGCCGAACCTATCTTTATGCCGCTGCTAAAGGAAAATTCCTTTCTCCCAAAAGCTGAGTTTATAGCTTCCGTAAAGGCTAAGATGATATTCCTAAATTATCCAAACAATCCCACAGGCGCAGTGGCAGATAAAAAGGTTCTAAAGGAAATCGTTGAGGTTGCACGGGAAAATAAGATCATCATATGCTATGATAACGCATATTCAGAGATAACCTTCGGAGGATATAAGGCACCAAGCATACTTGAAATAGACGAGGCATGGGATGTTGCGGTTGAGCTACATTCATTCTCTAAAACCTTCAGCATGGCCGGGGATAGAATAGGCTTCGCCGTAGGAAACCAAAAGCTTATAGAAGGCATAGTGAAGGTCAAATCACAGGTGGACTCAGGACAACCGAAATACATACAGCGCGCTGCCATACGGGCCTTGCAAAGCTATAAAAATGGAAAACCTCCGGAGGAGGTCAGAAAAAACATCTTAACATACTGGGAAAGGGTGAAGTTTTTAGCCGAAAGGATTAGAGAAATAGGGCTTAATTGTGAAATTCCAAAGGGAACATACTACGTATGGGCCTTTTGCGGAGAAGATTCCATGCAGTTCGCAAAGAAACTCCTTGATGTCGGAGTAGCTGTAACACCTGGAATAGGTTTCGGGAAATATGGTGAAGGTTTCATAAGATTTTCCGCTACTTTACCCATCAAAGACATCGAGGAAGCTTGTAGAAGACTGGCAAAAATAAGGGGCTCTTCCCAGCAAGGAGGCCATATCGCCAATCTCAGCGGATGTCTCAACAGAACACCCAGAAATCTTTTTATATAGGAAATGTAAACCAATTTAGGCAGCGTGTTAAGGAATGCCCAATGACTCCCCAATCTTAGTGGTTAAACGCTCTACTGGAACACGATTCTTCTTTAAACGCTATTACTATTACTAAACGGGCTGAAACGGTTTAAAATTCTGTTTTAGCCCTTTTTGGGGGTTGATTTTTGTGAAGAATGTTGAAAATAATCCGAAAAAAATTGTGGTCAAATATGGCGGAAGCAGTCTTGCCAACAGTGACAGAATACAGGCGGCCGCCATGGCAGTAGTCAAAGAAGCAGCAAAAGGCACACATATAGCCGTTGTTGTCTCAGCCATGGGAAAGACGACAGATCAACTTCTTCACACGGTTAAAAATGCCTCTCGAGGAAACATCAAGGGAGAGGATTTGGACGAGGTTCTATCCATGGGTGAACGCACTAGTGTCAGAATTTTCGCTGCGACCCTAAGAGCGCATGGCTTAAAGGCCCGCTACTTCGACCCATCGGATGATGACTGGCCCATAATAACCGACAACATTTTCTCTAATGCAAATCCCATCCTTGAAGAGTGTGAAAGAAGGATTCGACAACATGTACTCCCCCTATTTAATGAGGGAGTTATGCCTGTCATCGCTGGTTTCGTAGGGAAGACGGTTGATGGAAAAATAACAACGCTAGGAAGAGGGGGCAGCGACACAACAGCCTTCATTCTAGCCAAGGCATTAGGCGCAAATGAGGTTATCTTAGTTACGGATGTTGATGGGATAATGACGGCGGACCCGAAAATCGTAAAGAATCCTCAAAGAATCCGTGAAATCGACGTGAACACCCTTGTTGGATTAGCCGATGCTGGAACCAAATTTATACATAGAAAGGCCCTAGAATATAAGGATCCAAAAATAAACGTTAGAGTGATCTCTTACCAGCATGGCGACCTAAATAAAGATGGCACTGTCATAAGTGGAGGTCTGGAAACCGAGCTGAATGTCACCTTAGCTAGTCAGTATCCCATCGCGTCAATAACTGTTGTAGGCCATGGGCTGTCACAAATGCCAAGTGTCATTGGTGAGCTTATCGAGAAAGTTAAAAATCACTCATCACTTTTAGGATCATCCCTAGATCATAACTCAATGGTGTTATTCGTTTCAGAGCACAATAATATAGAGCAGCTAATCAATGAGGTTCATGAAACAATTTTGGGGTGCCAAGAAGCCGTCGCCATGTCTGTAAGGCGAAACCTAGCTTTTCTCAGGGTCAGCGGTGTAGGCCTAGAAGAGACTCCCGGCTTAATAGGGAAAATTTCTGAACCCCTTAGGCTTCATGGAATAAACATTTATGGTATTTTGACAAACACGTCAAGCATACTTCTCTTTGTTAGTTGGGAAGAGCGGGAAAAGGTTTTAGGTTTGATTAAAAGTTCTCTGGGATTAAATGGAGGCGAGTAAAATGTTAAAGGCAGCTGTGTTAGGAGCAACAGGAATGGTCGGCCAAATATTCATACGCCTTCTAGACGGCCATCCATGGTTCGAAACAGCAGTGGTAGCAGCATCCGAGAGAAGCAGCGGCCAGAAGTATAAAAAGGCGGCCAACTGGAAAATGCCGACGCCAATACCTGAAAGCGTTGCGGACATGGAGGTCGTGAATGTTACACCTCAAGCCGTAAAGGACGTGGATCTGGTATTTTCAGCGTTGCCTGCGGATGTGGCAGGAAAGGTCGAAGAGGAATTTGCAAGGGCAGGATACATAGTGCTAAGCAACGCATCGTCCCATAGGATGGACCCCGATGTACCGCTGCTCAACCCAGAGGTGAATGGGGATCACATAGTGCTCATTGACGAACAACGCAGAAGGAGAAGGTGGGACGGCGCAATTGTTACAAACCCAAACTGCAGCACAGCAATAATGACGTTGTCCTTGAAGCCTATCTACGACGCTTTTGGAATCAACAGAGTGATCGTTTCGACAATGCAAGCCCTTTCAGGAGCCGGCTACCCGGGAGTAGCTTCGCTAGATATTGTGGACAACGTGATACCATTCATCAAAAACGAGGAGGAAAAAATGCAGACAGAAACCCTAAAAATACTTGGAACCCCCTCAAAGCCGGCTGATTTTAAAGTTTCAGCCAGCTGCCATAGGGTGGCGACTCTGGACGGCCATATGGAAGCCGTTTTCGTTGAAACAAAAAGGGAAGTCAACCCTGAGGAAGTTGCAGAGGCAATGAGGAAGTTCATCGGCGAACCACAAAAACTTAAACTTCCAACAGCACCGGAAAAGCCCATAGTGGTGAGAACTGAAGAAGACAGACCACAGGCCAGGCTGGATCGTATGGAAGGGAATGGCATGAGCGTTGTTGTCGGCAGAATAAGAAGGGACCCAGCTCTCGGCGGCGTCAAATATATCGTATTAGGACATAACACAATCAGGGGAGCCGCAGGCTGCAGCATTCTAAACGCTGAATATCTAAGGGCTAAGAAGTACTTATGAGAGAAGCATTTAAGGTTGCATGTAAACTATGAAGGAAGTTTGGATTAGGATAGAGGAAGACATACCAAAAAATGTTAGAAAAAGTCTACTCGACATAGCATATCAAATATGCGACGCGGTATACGTCGACGATCAAATTGTAGGCGAAGTCGTAAAGGACAAAATAAGAGTAGCAGCTCATTCCGGCGATTGCAACATAAGGGTTCTCGAATCCTTTGATGCAAAAAAGCTATCAGAATTGAAGAGTGCCGGTAAAACCGTCGCTGTGAAAGTTACGATTAGAGACAAGGGAGATGAAGAACTTGCCGCAAAAGTCGCGAACCTTTCAGCGGACTATATAATCATTCAATGCTCAAACTGGAAGGTTATACCCCTAGAAAACCTTATAGCAAATATAAAAGGTAAGAGTAAAATTCTAGCAGAGGTTTCTTCAGCGGAAGAGGCTAAACTAGCACTGGAAACCCTTGAATTGGGCTCAGATGGAGTTGTCTTAAAAACCCTTGATTCAGGCGAACTTACAAAAACAGCCTATCTAGTTAAGCGGCAAATCCCGAAAATCAAACTGGCACCCATTAAAATAGTCGGAGTGAAGCAAATAGGTTTGGGAGCAAGAGCATGCATAGACACATGCGATCTCATGAGGGAAGGAGAAGGCCTTCTAGTAGGATGCCAGTCCGCATGCCTGTTCCTCGTGGAAGCAGAAGTTCATGAAAATCCTTTTGTTCAGCCAAGACCCTTTAGGGTTAACGCTGGACCAATATCCCTTTACACGCTATGCTCGCCAGACAAGACACGGTATCTCTCTGAGCTAAAAGCAGGGGATGAGGTGATGATAGTCGACAGAAATGGAAAGGCCAGATTCACGAACATTGGCAGGGTTAAAATTGAATGGAGACCACTCCTGCTGATTGAGGCTGAGCATGAAGGAAAAAAATTCAAAACAATAGTGCAAAATGCGGAAACCATCAGGCTTGTAACAGAAAAGGGTTCAATATCAGTTGCTGAGCTGAAACCGGGAAACGAGGTTTTAGCATATCTCTCTGAGGGAGGGAGACACTTCGGAACTCTGGTCAAGGAAGAAATGGTGGTCGAAGTTTGACCCCGAAAATCTGCGTCTCTATAATGCCCAAAAACGTTGAAGAGGCGCTTAACCTTATTGAGAAAGCCGAAAAGCACGGATCGGATTTTATCGAAGTGCGGCTTGACTTCCTTTGCAAGGGCGAAAAATTGGGGGATATTGCAGGATGCACCGAGGTCCCATTAATTGCAACAAATAGGCCTCAAAGCTGTGGCGGAAAGTTTTCGGGAAACGAATCTGAAAGGCGACAGGTATTGCTTAATGCAGCCCGAAGCAATTTCGAATATGTTGACATTGAATTGGATGCGGAGAATTTAGACAGCTTTTTAAAGGATTTACGTCAGACCGGCGTAAAACTGATTATATCATTTCATGATTTTCAAAAAACACCTGAAACAGCCACATTGCAAAAGGTCCTGCAAGAAGAAATTGCAAAGGGGGCAGACATATGCAAGATTGTAACTACAGCTAAAACTCTCAGGGATAACTTAACCTTACTAAATTTTCTTTTAAACACATTTGAGAACGCCAAAATTGTATGTTTTGCCATGGGACCATTGGGCAAGCCATCAAGGCTATTATCGCCTATTTTTGGAGGTTTCTTTACAATTGCCTCATTAGAAACTGGAGGAGAAACCGCTCCTGGCCAAATGACGATTGAAGAGCTAAAAACGGCGTATAGGATTTTAGGAGTCATTTAGATGGAGATCTCCGGGAAAACGCAGGTTTTTTGTGTTATAGGTGACCCTGTGGAACATTCACTTAGCCCAACAATGCATAACGCTGCTTTTAAACACCTAAACCTTAACGCGGTTTATGTTGCTTTCAAGGTTAAAAGCGATGAATTGGAAAACGCGATAAAGGGCATTCGAAGTCTAGGCATAAGGGGCGTAAACATAACCATGCCCCATAAGAGCACGATTATCAATTATTTGGATGAGGTGGACCGGACGGCCAAATTCGTCGGCGCGGCGAACACTCTACTAAACGATAATGGAAAGCTTATAGGCTTTAATACTGACGGGATCGGCGCTTTAAGGGCTTTAAAAGAAAACCAAACAGATCCGGATGGTAAAAGAATTCTCCTTCTTGGCGCAGGAGGTGCAGCCAGAGCCATAGCTTTCCAGCTGGCACAGGTGGCTGAAGAGCTTAGGATATTAAACAGGAATGGAGAAAAAGCAAGGCAGCTCGCAAACTTGCTCCGAAAGGAGCTGGGCAGAAACGTTGTGGGAGATCAACTATCACCTATACTTATTGAAAAGTGGCTGAAGGATGCGGACATACTTGTAAACTGCACGTCTGTGGGCATGCACCCTAATGCTGATCAAACCCTAGTCAAACGCGAGTGGCTAAGAGATGAATTAACCGTAATGGACATAGTCTATGACCCAATAGAAACAAGGCTAATAAGAGATTCGAAGGACGCAGGAGCTAAGGTAATACATGGAACAGAAATGCTTCTCTTTCAAGGTGCAGCATCATTTGAAATCTGGTGGGGTCTTCCAGCACCAATAGAAGTGATGAGAAAAGCCATATTGAAAAAGATCCGTGAAAGGGAGAAATCGCTTTGAGTGGCCAGGCAACTGCAGTAAGCTTTGGAGCAGCCACTATAGTAAACGCTATAGCCACAGGTAAAGGGGCAGCTTTTGGTGTTGACCTCTGGACCAAGGCTGAAGTCAGACTGACTGACGAGCCAGGAGTAATTAAAGGCCAAATTACTTCAGATCCAAACGAAAGCACAGTGCTAATTGAAAAAGTTGTTAAAAGAGTTCTTCAATACTTTGGACTAGCCGGAAAATTTGGGGCTAAAGTTAAAACATGGTCAAACATACCGATAGCTAGAGGTCTAAAAAGCAGCAGCGCCGCAGCCAACGCTATAGCCCTAGCTACGGTAGCAGCTTTAGGTAAAAAACTTGACGACTTGACTATTGTTAAGTTAGGAGTTGACGGTGCCATCGACGCGAAGGTAACCATTACAGGGGCTTTTGATGATGCTTGTGCCTCTTACTTTGGGGGAGCAGTAGTCACGGACAACATTAAAAGAAGGATTGTAAAGCGGGTTGAAATGCCCAAAAACCTCAATGTTCTGTTCCATATTCCAGATAGGAAAGCTTACACCATAAATACTGATGTCCAAAAAGCGAAGGCGATAGCTCCGCTTGTCAACATTGCATATAAGGAAGCATTGAAGGGAAATTTCTGGCAGGCTTTAACCCTTAATGGCCTAGCCTATTCTTTGGCTTTAGGCTATAACCCATCGTTGGTTATGGATGCATTAATGGCCGGGGCTTTATCAGCGGGATTATGCGGTAAAGGTCCGGCAGTGACTGTTGTTGTTCCAGAGGAAAAAGTTGAATCAGTTAAGGAAGCCTTGGCAAAATATGAGGGGAAAATCCTGCAAGCTAAGGTTAATCACGAAAAGGCCAGGGTTTTAGGTTGAGTCACTATGGCTGATGTCATAGTTAGGAAAACTGAAAAACTTATGGGGGAGATCGAAGCACCAGCATCAAAATCCTATACTCACAGAATGCTGGTTGCAGCCCTACTTTCCAACGGCATGTCAAGGATAACGAAGCCACTAATTTCAGAGGACACCTTAGCAACACTGCACGCGATAGAATCCCTCGGAGCTCAAGTTGAAAGAGACCATGATGTATGGAGGGTTAAGGGGAGGTTTCCACTCAAAAGCCCAGAGAGGCCCATAGACTGTAGAGAATCTGGAGCTACACTACGTTTTATGGTGCCGATTGCTGCCTTGGCTCTTGGAAACACGACGTTCGCCATGAAGCCCTCGCTGGGCAGGAGACCAATAACTCCACTTCTTCAAAGCCTCGAACAGCTGGGAGTCAAAACTTTCTACAAAGCCGACGACAACCCCACGATTACGGTTTATGGCGGAGGCATTCGCGGGGGTAAAACAACCTTACATGGCGACGTTAGCTCTCAATTCATTTCCGGGCTGTTGTTTGCATGCCCACTTGCGCAAGGGGATACAGAAATACGCGTCATAACTCCTGTTGAATCAAAAAGTTACATTGAAATGACACTTGAAGTTCTAGGCAAACATGCCATAAGGATATTGAGGTCAGAGGATCTTAGCCACATTTATGTCCCAGGAAAACAAACATACAAACCCTTCGACCATGTTGTTCCAGGAGACTTCTCCTCCGCAGCTTACATTTTAGCCGCTGCAGCTATAACACGCTCAAAGGTGAGAATTAGAAACCTGGACCAAAACACAACCCAGGGAGATAAGGCCATCCTCGAAATCCTTAATCAGGCAGGCTCGAGGGTAACCATCAGTGACGGATTAGTTGAAGTTGAAGGAGGCATAAGCCAAGCCATCGAAGTTGACGCATCAAACATTCCTGACCTCGTTCCAGCATGCGCGGCTATAGCTTGCTATGCCAACGGTGTCTCCAGAATTTATAATGCCAAGAGATTAAGGTATAAGGAGTCCGATAGGTTAACGACGCTGCACATGGAACTGAAGAAAATGGGTGCAGACATAGTCGCAGAGGAGGACAGCCTTATTATTAAAGGCCCCTGCAGCATGCACGGCGCAAACATAGATCCGCATAATGACCATAGGATAGCCATGGCTTGCGCTGCTGCAGCCCTCGGCGCAAAGGGTGAAACCAGGATAATTAATGCTGAATGTGTAAGAAAGTCTTATCCGACATTCTTTAGAGACTTAAGCTTGTTAGGAGCGAATATCATTGGCGGCAAACTCGATTGGTAAGGCCTTTGTTGTAACATGTTTCGGGGAAAGCCACGGCAGATGTGTAGGAACTGTGATTGACGGATGCCCAGCAGGGTTGCCTCTTTCGGAGAAGGATATCCAAGCAGAATTGGACAAAAGAATACCGCCAAAACCTGAAATAACCTCCGGGAGGATCGAGAAGGATACCGTGGAGATCCTATCAGGAGTTTTTGGAGGGTACACCACTGGAGCCCCTATTTGCATGCTCGTGTGGAACAAGGAGGCTGGACCCTCTGAGTATGAAGCTATTAGGGACCTGCCAAGGCCTGGACATGCAGATTATGTGGCCCATGTTAAGTATGGAGGGTTCAACGATTACCGGGGCGGTGGGCGTTTTTCCGGCAGAATCACCGTAGCTTTTATGATGGCAGGAGCTGTTGCCAAAAAACTTTTGGACTTCTTCGGCGTCAAAGTTTTAGCTTATACGCTGGCCATAGGCGATATCCAAGTTAAGAGAGCACTGACTGTGGAGGAGATTTTAGCAAAAACCTATCAAAGCCCAGTGCGATGCCCAGACCAAGAGTGCTCGGAGGCTATGGAAAAAGCTATTCTGAAAGCCAAAAACGAGGGCGACAGCCTAGGAGGGATAATTGAATGCCTCGCCTTAAACGTCCCAGTAGGAGTTGGCGAGCCAATATTTGATGCGTTAGATGCAGACATTGCGAAGATTCTCTTCGCGGTACCAGCTGTGAAAGGGGTAGAATTTGGGGCGGGATTTAGAGCCTCCAAAATGCGTGGTTCAGAAAATAATGATGCATATGCCATACGGAATGGAAAAATCACGATGCTTACAAACAACGCTGGCGGAATTCTGGGCGGCATATCCAACGGTATGCCAATAATTGTGAGAGTCGCCATAAAGCCAACCCCCTCCATCGCAAAAGAACAGAGAACAGTAAATCTGACGAGAATGGAGGAAGCCACACTAAAAATAAGGGGTAGACATGACCCCTGTATTGTTCCAAAAGCTGTTCCAACAATAGAATCAGCAGTGGCCATAGTGCTGTCTGATCACATGATCAGAGCAGGCATCATACCCAAAGTTTTAGGAAGAGGGAAATAATTTGGAGAAGGTTGCAAAGCTGAGGGAAAAAATAGACAGGATAGATGAAACGATCCTCCTTCTATTAAAAAGGAGAAACGAGATCTCCAAAATCATTGGCAGCATCAAACGGGAGCATGGAATGCTGATAAGAGATCCGAAGAGGGAGAATGAAAAGTTTAATCATATTCTCAAAAAGGCAACGGAGCTTGGTCTTAATCCGGAGGAGATTAAGAAACTATATCAAATAATAATTGACATGAGCGTAAAGGCGCAGGAAAGCGTCTATATAGATAGAAATATTTAGAAAGCAATAGTGCCTCAAAAATTATGCATTAAAACTGGTTTAAGATTGAGTGACTATCTGAAGGTTGACGAGAATGCTATACGAATTAAATGAGAAGGTAATAAGGCTCGAACAGGAAGGAAAAAGAATAATAAAATTTAATCTCGGAGACCCGGATCAGCAAACACCCCCTGAAATAATTGAAGCTGCTTATAAAGCCTTGAAAAATGGGAAGACAAAATATTCTTCATCGGCAGGCGAAATAGAGCTAAGAGAAGCCTTAGCAGAGATTCATGGAGTTCCAGCAGATAACATAGTAATAACTCCAGGTTCGAAGTGGGCTATTTTTGCGGTCATGTACTCGTTGCTGAAAAAAGGAGAAAACGTGATCATTCCCACCCCCCATTGGACAGCTTACGACCTAACAGCAAGAAGTTTAGGTGTCGAAACGAGACTTTTAAAAACGAGGCTTGAGTCAGAGTGGGCTGTCGACATTGAAAAGTTGAAGTCGCTTATTGACAAGAAGACACGGCTCATCATACTCAATAATCCTAATAATCCCACAAGCAAGGTTATGAACGAGAAAACCGTTGAGGAAATTGTTAGCATAGCAAATGACAAAGGCATAAAAATATTGTCTGATGAAGTTTACGCTGACATAAGTTTTGTAAGAACTAAGAGCATTCTAGAGTGCGACGGCAACAGCAACCACATAGTAATTAAGAGTTTCTCAAAAACCTTCGCGATGACAGGTTGGAGAATAGGCTACGCCGTAGCTGATAAAGAGGTGATAGATAAAATTGTTAAGTTAAACCAGATAACATTCACTAACGTCCCTGTTTTCATTCAAGAAGCAGCTTTAAAGGCCTTGGAGCTTAGGGATGAAATAATTAATAAAATACGAGGAGAATACAAGCGAAGAGCAGACGCGGCCTGTAAACTTTTCTCTGACACAAAATTGAAATTTACAAAGCCAGATGCACCGTTTTATCTCTTCCCAAAGTGTGATGGGCTAGATTCTGAGAAGTTTGCCTTCGAACTATTGGACAAGGGAGTTGCCGTAGCTCCGGGAACAGCCTTTGGAGACTATCGAGAGCACTTCAGAATAGCTCTCACGGTTCCCGACGATGAAGTAATGCTGGGACTAAAAATAATAGCTGAGGCGTTTAGATGAAAATAGCCATTATAGGCGCTGGGAGGATGGGCCGATGGTTTGCAAAGTTCTTTTTAGAACAGGGTTTTTCCGTGATTGTTTCGGACAAAGACCCTGAAAAACTAGCAAAAATATCTGAGGAATTAAATATTATCAAGACCACAAACAACGTAAAGGCTGTTCAAAGCGCAGATAGAATTCTAATATGCGTGCCCATAGACAATTTTGAGGAGGTTGTAAGCGAAATTCAACCATACATCCACAAAAACCATGAGATAATGGACATCTGCTCTGTAAAAGAAAAGCCTGTAGAATTAATGCATAAGTACATAAAAACGGGGACGATCTTGGGCACGCATCCTATGTTTGGACCAGGCGTCAAAAACATCAAAAATCAGAATTTCATTTTAACACCAACTAACGCCAAAGAGGAAATGCTTGCAAAGAGTTTTGGAGAATGGCTAAAAAATAAAGGCGCAAGGGTTTACTTCATGACGCCCAAAGAGCATGATGAAATAATGTCAATTGTACTTGGTCTTCCATACTTTTTAAGCTATGTCACCTGCGAGACCCTAATCAGCTGCGGAAAATTCTCTGAGGCAAAAAAGACCGCTGGCCCCAGCTACAAACTTTTATTAACTCTTGTTGAGGCTTTAGTTTCTGAAGAGACCGAATTTGCTGCAAGCCTACAAATGAGCCTCCCAAAAGTGGGCGAAGTTGCTGACCTTTTTTTAGAAAAAGTTAAAGAGTGGCTGAAAGTTATAAAGCGGAAGGATAAAATGGCTTTTATCAATAAAGCCAAATATTTTAAAGGCGAACTGGCGAAATCTGATCCAGATTATTCTAAAGCTTATGAAATTATGTATAAGATACTTGAAGCAATTAAAAGTGAAAATTAGAATCTTCCACAGAAGCGGCTTTATATGAACCAAGGATTTTCAAGAATGTTGTTTTGCTCTTTATAGCCTCCAAAGCCTCCTGACATCTCTTTTCGGTTCTGTGGCCCTCAAAGTCCAGGTAGAAATTGTATTCCCAAGGGGTTTTCTTGGTTGGTCTTGACTCTATCTTTGTAAGGTTTATGTTCCTTGTAGCAAACTCCCCCAGTACGCTGTATAATGCGCCTGGATAGGATTTTATTGAGAAGATTATGGAGGTTTTATCTTTACCCGTGAAAGGTGCATCGCTTTTTGATAGGACAAAGAAGCGCGTATAATTATTTGGGGAGTCACCTATATCCTGGGCAATAACACTCATTCCATAAATTCTTGCAGCCCTCTCGCTGGCTATAGCCCCCGTGTCCCTCAGACCTTCCTCTTTTATCATTTTTACACTCCCAGCAGTATCATACGTTGGGATAACCCTAAAATTAAGCCTTTCAAGAAATCTCCTACATTGGGCCAAGGCTTGTGGATGGGAATATACCGTTTTAATGTCCTTTAGTTCCGTCCCAGGATGAGATATTAGACAGTGGACGATCTTAATTATTACCTCACCGCAGACCTTAAGATCGTGGATTAAGAAAAGATCGTATGTTTGATTCACGCTTCCCTCTAAAGAATTTTCCACTGGAACAACGCCATAATCCACTTCGCCACTTTCAACACTCCTGAAGACATCAGAAAGATCTCTGCATGGTTTTATCTCAACATTCGGACTGAAGTATGTGTAAACTGCAATTTCGCTATAGGCACCTACTTCCCCTTGAAAGGCAACACGCATATCCTTACTTCTCCGATGACCGCCTTAGTAGACACCTATTTATTCCTTCAATCATTGCTTCCACACTTGCTCTGACAATATCCTCATTCACTCCCCGAGCGGATACGATATTTCCATACTTATCTTCAACCTTTACAATTACTTCAGCCACCGCGTCGGAGCCCCCTGTCAGCGCCTCAAGGCGGTATTCACGTAACTTCACATCTGCTAGGCTTCCAACTATCTTTTGTATAGCCTTTATAGCGGCATCCACAGGTCCCACCCCTGTCTCCGCAGCCATATACTCCTTACCATCCACTACGAGTTTAACTGAGGCCATTGGAACAATGTTCATTCCGGTCACCACCGCTAAATCCTTCAGTAAGACGATTTTTTTATCTTGAACAATTTCACCCATGACAGCCCTCGCTATTGCCAACAAGTCAGCATCCGTCACAACTTTCCCTTTGTCGCCCAGTTCTTTCACTCTTCTTACAATGACTTTAAGCTGTTCTTTGTCAGGGTATATCCCTGACTCCGCAAGCTGTGCCTTTATGCCGTGTTTTCCTGCAAGCTTACCCGCTTCAAGCCTTCTCCTCTGCCCTACAAGCTCAGGGTCTATAGGCTCAAAGGTTTGCGGCTCAACAACTACCCCACGGGTGTGCACGCCGGATTTATGAGAAAAAGCATTTTCGCCTACAATTGCCTTGTTAGGCGGCACTGGTATTCCTGTGAGCCTTGAAACTAGCTTAGAGGTGCTGTAAAGTAAGCGTGTATTGATCCTAGTTTTATACTTATACAAGACTTGAAGGGACATTACAACCTCTTCTAGAGAGGCGTTCCCAGCCCTTTCGCCTATTCCATTCACGGTGACATGAACCTGAGTTGCGCCAGCTTCGACGGCGGCCAAGGAATTTGCAACGGCCATCCCGAAGTCGTCGTGGCAGTGAACGCTTATTGGAACGTGTACTAAATCTTTTATCTCTGCTATGAGTTTCTTCATGGCTGTGGGGAACATAACTCCAACAGTGTCTGGAATATTGATCCTATCGGCTCCTGCGTCTTCGGCGGCCTTGCACAGCCTTTTTAGGAAATCGAGGTTTGCCCTCGTTGCATCCATTGGCGAGAACTCACATATCAGACCATGATCTTTTATATATTGAACCGCTTCAGTAGCGGCTTGAACTACCTGTTCATGGGTCATATTTAGGGCATGCTTGATTTGAACATCAGAAGCAGAAATGAAAGTGTGTACAGCATCTACATCGCATTGAATTGCAGCATCTATATCCTCACGTACGGTCCTCGCGAGGGCGCATATTTCAGCATTCAGCCCAACTTTAGCTATTTCCTTCACCGCGGCCTTTTCACCCTCTGAAGACATCGGGGAACCAGCTTCAATGGCATCTACTCCTAACGCATCAAGCTGGCGAGCGATCTCAAGCTTTTCCTCTATACTCAGAGATACCCCTGGTGTTTGCTCTCCATCCCGTAGGGTCGTATCAAAAATGCGTATGTATGTCATTCAACTCATACCCCCTTAAAGCAGCCCTTCAGCCTCCATGCTAAGGATTTCCTCAGCTATGGCTTCACCCATCTCGAGAGTTGTGGCCTTACCGCCGAAGTCTGGAACCACTCTATCGGAATGTAAAGTCTTAACAACAGCATCCTCAACAGCTTTAGCGGATAATATGCACCTTGGATCATTGTATCTTTCGCCCAACCATTCAAGCATCATTTTAGCCGCCAGTATCATTGAGCATGGATTTGCTGTTTGCTTTCCGGCCCTTGTAGGGGCTGAGCCGTGAATCGGTTCAAAGATCGCATAATTGTCGCCTATATTTGCGCCCGGGGCCATGCCTAACCCCCCAATAAGCTGGGCAGCCTCATCTGAGAGTATATCCCCGAACATGTTAGTGGTAACTATTACATCATAATCCTGCGGAGACTTGATCAAGCGCATTGAAGCTGCATCTACGTACTGCTCTTCAAAAGTTATGTCGGGATATTGACTTGCCACTTCTCTACACACACGCGCAAATAGACCGCATGTTAAACGCATAACATTCGCCTTATGAATTGCCGTCACTTTCTTCTTCTTGTTTCGTCTCCTACAAATCTCAAAAGCCATTCTAGCGATGCGCTCCGACCCCCTCCTAGTTATTACACGCAAGCAGATGGCCGTATTCCCATCAAGGGAAAACTCTAACCCTCTATAAACATCTTCGGTATTCTCTCTTACAAATACAAAGTCTATGTCCGGCCTGATGGAGTAGGCGGGCAGATAAGCCTTTATGGGGCGTATATTTGCGTAAAGATCAAACATTAACCTTAATTTGACTATGACGTCAGCAGCTGTTTCACCTACAGGACCCTTTAAACATGCATGAGAGTTGTTTATCGCTTGTATGGTTTCATCTGGAAGAGCGACGCCTCTTTTTCTGAAGCAATCATCACCAGCTTCGGCTTGAACAATGTCAAGTTTTAAATTAGCCTTCTTTTGAACGGCATCTAAAACTTTCAAAGTGGCGTCTGTTAATTCAGGGCCTATGCCATCGCCTGGAATAACAACTATTCTATACGAGCTCATCTTCCGCTCAGCCGCCTCCTTAAATTTTCTATTAAACCTCCATCATGCAGGATTTCCATAATAAACGGTGGAAATTTAGGGAATGAAAAAACAGTATTCCTTGTCTTGTTTTGTATCAAACCTTCTTCCAAATTCACCACTAACTCATCGCCCTCATCAGCAATATTTGGAACATCACATTCCACAACAGGCAAGCCTATGTTTATTGCGTTTCTATAGAAAATCCTTGCCAAAGACAATGCAATCACACATTTAACGCCTGCATGTTTCAACGCTAACGGAGCATGCTCCCGGCTGGATCCGCATCCAAAATTGTGGCCAGCTACTAGTATCACTCCATTTTTAGCCTTTGAATAGAAGTTTGGATCCAAGCCCTCCATCGCATGACGGGCAAGCTCTTCTGGATCAAGTAAGACCAAGTATTTTGCTGGGATTATGACGTCCGTGTCGATATTGTCGCCGAACTTAACAGTTTTTCCCGAAATTATCATGGTATCAAACCTCCAGTTTCCTTGGGTCAGTAATTTTACCAGTTATAGCTGAGGCTGCAACAGTGGCCGGGGAGGCTAAGTAAATCTTAGCCTTCGCACTACCCATTCTTCCAATGAAGTTTCTGTTCGAGGAGCTTATGCATATTTCATCAGAAGCCAGTATGCCCAGGTGTCCTCCAAGACAGGGGCCGCATGTTGGGTTACATACCACAGCCCCCGCTTCTACAAAAATTTCAATAAGGCCTTCTCTTAGGGCCTGCTGATAAACAGCTCTTGAGGCGGGTATTATGAGGAGTCGTGTACCCCTCTTGACCTTCTGTCCCTTTAGAATTTGCGCCGCCAAACGCAGGTCTTCAATACGTCCGTTAGTACACGAGCCAATAAATGCTTGATCGACCTCAATGCCTTCAACATCGTCCACACTTTTAACATTGTCCACAGCGTTGGGACAAGCAACATGGGGCCCAAGACCAGTAACATCTACATCCATTATTCTTTCGTATGAGGCATCAGGGTCACTTCTTAGCATCTCGGCATGCTTTAGCCCTAAATATTTTAATGTTATTTCATCGGGGACGATTATCCCATTTTTGGCACCCATCTCCACAACCATATTGCAAACAGTCATTCTTCCGTCGATGCTCATTTTTTGAATTGTTGGGCCTGCAAATTCTATGCTTTTATATGTTGCCCCATTAGCACCAATTTTTCCGATTATATAAAGAATTAGATCCTTCGGTGTCACAAATTTCTGGAAATAGCCTACCACGTTTATTTTAATTGCTTCTGGAACCTTGAGCCATATTTTCCCAGTGGCAAAAACAGCTGCTGCTTCGGTGGAGCCTATGCCCGTCGCGAAAGCGCCTAGGGCTCCATAAGTGCATGTATGAGAGTCCGCCCCGACTATTAGATTACCGGGTTTCACGTAGCCCTTCTCAACCATGATTTGGTGGCAAATTCCCTCTCCTACATCGTAAAATCCTTCTATTCCCTGTTCCTTGGCAAATAATCGCAAAATTTTATGAAGCTCCGCAGCTTTCTCGGAGCTTGCAGGGGCTAAATGGTCGAGGATAATAGCTATTTTATTTGCGTCCCACACCTTTTTTACGCCAATTTTCCTAAAAGCTTCAACTGCAAGTGGTCCTGTCAGATCGTTAACCATAACAGCATCTACTTTGGCTTCCACGATTTCCCTTGGGTATACAACCTCCCTGCCTGAGGCTTTAGCCAAAATTTTTTCAGTGATGTTCACAGGCAAACCACGCTGAAATGCAAATGTTATCTTTCAATGCCAGCCATTTTTCTTATAAATCTACCTACTTTTTCAATCTGATGTTCCTCAATATTCTTCATCAGGGAATCCAAAACTTCCCTCGCATTTGCGCTTCTTGCAACCCATTCTTTGGCAAATTCACCACTTTGAACATCTTTGACGACTTTTTTCATGTTGTTTTTAACATGCTCGTCGATTACCTTTGGACCAACCGTTAATCCGCCATACTTTGCAGTGTCTGAAACAGCTCTTAACATTCCAACGAAGCCTTTCTGGTATATTAGATCCATTATCAGCTTAGCTTCATTGCATACTTCGAAATAGGCAAGTTCAGGTTGATATCCAGCCTCAACAAGCACCTCGAAGCCCTTCTTAATTAGTTCAATTAATCCGCCAACTAAAACCGCCTGTTCGCCGACGAGATCCGTTTCGGTTTCCTCCTTAAAGGTTGTCTCTAACACTCCGGCTTTAGTACATCCAAGACTTTTTGCAATTGCCAACGCTGTATCCAACGCTTTTCCAGATGCGTTTTGATGAACAGCCACAAGGGCGGGAACACCAAAACCTTCAAGGTATGTTTCACGAAGTCTTGGTCCGGGGGACTTTGGGGCAACCATTATGACATCAACATGAGGCGGAGGAACTATTTGCTTGAAGTGAATGTTAAAGCCGTGGGAGAAGCATAAGGACTTCCCATTAACCATGTAGGGGGCTATCTGACTGTTATAGACTGCCGGTTGCTCTAAATCTGGAATCAGCATATGCACTATGTCGGCTTTTTGAGCAGCCACTGATATTGGATATACTTCAAAACCGTCCTTAACAGCCATATCCCATGATTTGCCGCCTGGTCTCAACCCGATTATTACGTTGATACCCGAGTCTCGCATGTTTTGAGCTTGAGCCTTTCCTTGGCTGCCATAACCAATAACGGCGATGACTTTGCCTTCCAAGGGCTTTAAGGTTACATCTGCATCATAATATACTTTAACCATTCTTTCCCACCTCATTCACCATTAATCTTTATTGATTGATGACCCCTTGACAGGGCAACTATCCCAGTTCTGGCAAGTTCCTTTAAACCAAAAGATTGCATCAGATTGATAAACGCATCTATCTTGTTAGAGTCGCCGGTAAGTTCCACCGTTAAAGTTTCATGAGAAGCATCTACAATATGACCTCTGAATATATCTACGTAATGGAGCACATCAGCCCTAGCTTTTGAATCTGGAACGTTAATTTTTACTAAGGCCAATTCCCTACTAACAGTGCTCGCCGGATCCAATATGCTCACCTTCACCACATCCACGAGCTTCTTAAGCTGTTTTACAAGCTGTTCAACGGTCTTATCGTCACCTTTTATGGTTATTGTCATTCTGGCGAGTTCGCCATTGATGGGCCCAACAGTTATGCTGTCAATGTTAAAGTTTCGTCTTCGGAACATGTTTGAAACACTGTAAAGCACACCTGGCCTATTTTCTACTATTGCCGCTATTATGTGACTTTTTTCTCCACCCATACAATCACCCAATCAACATCTCATTCAACCCCCTCTCAGGAGGAACCATTGGAAGAACGTCCTCCTCAGGCGACACCGGGACGTCTATGACCGTAGTTACTTCACTTTTCATAGCAGCTCTAACAGCCTTCTTAAAATCTTCAAGGCTGGCAACCCTAATGCCCTGGGCGCCATAAGCTTCTGCAAGCTTGACAAAATCTGGAACTCGCCCAAGCTTAACGGCAATATATCGCCTACCGTAAAAAAGCCTCTGCCACTGAGCAACCATCCCAAGCATCGAATTATTTAAAACTATAACAACAACGGGTATTTTCTCCTCTACGGAACATGCTAGCTCCTGTTCAGTCATTATGAAACTCCCGTCTCCAGCTATATCAACAACTATCCTGTCCGGACATGCCACTTTGGCGCCAAGCGCCGCTGGAAAGCCAAAACCCATAGTTCCCAATCCGCCGGAGGTTATGTACGTCCTCGGTTTAATCACTTGGAAGTGAAGGGCAGCCCACATTTGATTTTGACCAACTTCAGTGGTTATTATCGCGTCTTCCGGAAGTAGCTCTCTAAGAGTCTTCAACAAAACCTTTGGGCTTAAATCAGCATTGCTGGCGAAGTTTTTAGCAAATGTTTCCTTTGTTTCCTTAATCCGCTTAATCCACAGCGTTTCATTTTTTGGGCTTTTCAGATTCTCAGCTAACACCATATGAATTGCCTTTAACGCTTTTTTGGCGTCTGCAACTATCGGCACATCAGGTTCTATGTTCTTCCCTATTTCAGCAGGATCTATGTCTACATGAATTATTTTTGCATCCTTACAGAAAGTGTCAAGTCTGCCAGTGCTTCTATCAGCAAACCTCGTACCAACGGCAAGCAAGACGTCAGCCTCCAAAATCAGCTTGTTCGCAACAGGATTCCCATGCATCCCGATATGTCCAAGCGACAACGGATGATTTTCTGGGAAGCAGCCTTTACCCATCAAGGTTGTTGCAACGGGGGCCTGTATAAACTCGGCTAACTCAAGAAGCTCCTGGAAGGCACCGGAAATTGTGACACCACCACCGGCCAAAATCACAGGCTTTTCAGCATTTAAGAGCAGCTCCGCAGCCTTTTTGACTTGAAGAGGATGCGGATCCGTCACGTACCTATAGCCTCTAATCTTAAGCATACTTGAAAAGTCCATCTCCGCAGTATCCATTTGAACATCTTTCGGCAGATCCAAAAGAACAGGCCCAGGCCTGCCGGTAGTTGCAATGTAGAAGGCTGTTTTAACAGCTTTAGGAATCTCAGCGGCACTTCTGACTTGATAATTGAATTTTGTTATCGGTGTAGTTATCCCGATTATGTCTGCCTCTTGAAAAGCATCCTTCCCTATCATGTAGGAAGAGCTTGCACTACGGGTGCTAACCTGCCCAGTTAACGCTATAATTGGGGATGAATCCATATAAGCATTAGCGATTCCAGTAACGAGGTTCGTGGCGCCCGGGCCTGAGGTCGCCATGCAAACCCCAGGCCTACCAGTAACGCGGGCATAACCGTCTGCTGCATGAGCGGCGCATTGCTCGTGTCTTGATAGGATATGCCTTATATCAGAATCATATAGTGCATCGTAGGTGGGCATTATTGCCCCGCCAATGATACCGAATACAACCTTAACGCCCTGCTGTCTCAGAGACTCTACGAGGGCCCGTGCACCCGACATTTTAGTCATTCAACTATCTCCTCCATTTATATAACAAAACATAATCCAGGAAGATTTGATGAGAATCGGGGAATATTGTGGATTCCTTGGATCTTTTGTATAGTCCAAGGCATTTTTATACTTGGAGGAAGCGATCCCTCATCTCTATACCTCGTCGAACGACTGCTACGCATTAGAGTTTCAAATTTAAAAAGTTTTCGGTCTATTAACCAGTAAACTAGTCTCAGATGTTGCCATCCAACTTTTCATCGCATTTCCGGTTATTTTTATTAACAGCCAATAGAGCGTTCATACCAGCGAGCATAGCCTCTACGCTAGCCATAACTATGTCTTCTCTAACACCCATCGCTGTGACAATTCTATCGCCCTTCCTTACGCGCACAAAAACTTCAACCATTGCATCCGTGCCTCCAGTTATTGCCTTAACGCTATAGTGCTCCAATACTACTGGCTCCACCTCCGAAACGGCGTTTTTTACAGCATTAATCGCGGCATCAACAGAGCCTACACCTATTCCAGTCCCTATGACATGCTTTTCGTTAATTTTCAACCTGACCGAAGCCGTTGGGGTCACTCTATTACCCGTTACAACCGTTATCTCTTCCAGGCGTATTGGCTTAACACTCTTTAGGCCCATAACCTCCTCAGCTATTCCCAGCAAGTCTGCATCGGTTATTCTTTTTCCTCTATCGCCCAGCTCCTTAACTTGATAGAATATTCGTTCAAGCTGCTCCGGACTTGGATGTAAGCCCATATCTTCGAGAACTGCCTTTACTCCATGAGTACCGGCATGTTTTCCTACAACTACTCGTCTCACAGCGCCCACAAGTTCTGGGGGGATTGGCTCATAAGTTAGTGGATTAGATAGCACACCGTGCGCGTGAATCCCCGATTCATGGGCGAAGGCATTTTCGCCGACTATCGCCTTGTTAGGCTGCGGAAAAATACCCGTCAACCGGGACACCAGCCGTGATGTGCTGTAAAGAAGTTCTGTTTTTATCTTTGTTTTTACACCGTAGAGGATTTTCAAAGCCATAACTATCTCCTCAAGTGAGGCATTTCCAGCCCTTTCACCCAGCCCATTGATGGTTGCATGAGCTTGATTGGCGCCAGCCATTAACGCCGCGATTGAGTTCGCCACGGCCATTCCAAAATCGTTGTGACAGTGAACGCTAATTGGCACGTTAGGAAATTCCTTCCGTATATCTGAGAACAGCTGGTATGCTCTTTCAGCAGTTAAAATTCCAACAGTGTCACATACGCAGATCCTATCGGCACCTGCTGATAGCCCAACATTAAATACCTGTTTTAGAAATTGTGGATCTGATCTGGTAGCGTCTTCAGCGGACAGCTCCACGATCAGCCCGTGGTCCTTAGCATACTCTACACATTCCTCTGCGGCTTTCAACACATCTTCCCTTGTCTTCTTAAGTTTATACTGGACGTGTATGTCGGATGTGGGTATAACAAGGTGTATGCTATCAGCTTCACTCTCTATCACAGCATCAATATCAGACTTTACACCCCTAGAGCAGCTGCAAATTTCCGCCTTTAATCCCTCCTTGACGATTCTTTGGATAGCTTTCATTTCACCATCTGAGACTGCAGCAAAACCAGCTTCTATGACGTCAACTCCAAGCTCGTCCAGCTGCTTAGCAATCAAAAGTTTACTTTCAGGGGTTAATGAAACTCCGGGGGTCTGTTCGCCGTCTCTGAGGGTGGTGTCTAGAAATCTCACACACTCTGGAAAGTTATTTAATAAAGCGATACCCCATGTCGATTCCTCTGGATGTAGCATCTCATTACAATAAATTAAATATAAAGCTTTTGGCCTACCTGTACAGATTCTGGAGAGGTTAAAAGCTTGAGAAGCGATGAAATAAAACGCGGGATAGAGAGAGCACCCCATAGGTCATTGCTTAAAGCGCTAGGCTTAACTGATGAGGAAATAAACAGACCATTCATTGGAATCGCGAATAGCTACACAACAATAGTTCCGGGGCATATACATTTAAATAAGATTGCAGAGGCAGTTAAAGCGGGCATCATAGCGGCAGGCGGGGTACCATTTGAATTCAACACCATCGCTGTCTGCGATGGAATAGCAATGAACCACATTGGAATGCGGTACTCACTACCATCCAGGGAGATTATTGCTGATTCGGTTGAAATAATGGCCGAAGCCCATAGATTTGATGGACTGGTCCTCATTTCAAACTGTGATAAAATAACTCCAGGTATGCTTATGGCTGCTGCTAGACTGAATATACCCGCAATCCTGGTGACTGGAGGGCCCATGCTCTCCGGGATTGTTGATGGAAAACGCGTTGGCTTCGCATCTGTTTACGAGGCGGTGGGAGGAGTGTTAGCAGGAAGAATA
>CAZZKO010000047.1:0-6003 GCA_964654925.1 uncultured Candidatus Bathyarchaeia archaeon | reverse complement strand
TTATTCTCTTTTTTAGCCGTGTAGTTATCATAAATAAAGCCGCGGAGGATCCCCCTTTCTATTATTAGAGTTTTTTGCTGAGGAACACCCTCTCCGTCAAACCTCCATGTATGGAGACCGCCCCTTAATAATCCGTCATCGGACGCTGTAATGGCTTCTGAGGCTATTTTTTCTCCAATCTTACCCTGGAGGGCGGATTGATTCCTTTGAACGTAATCCGCCTTAATGGCATTCAATAACGTGTAAGATAGAAGCTGTTGGAGAGCGAAATGAGCTAAAATCACCTTCATCTGCTTTGTTTCCACCTTCTCGGCTTTTAGCGATAAAACGGCAAGCCTAGCAGCTTCCTGTCCAATGGATTCCGGATCAACTTTACAGGATCTGCCCATATCAAATTCAAAACATATTGGAGTAATGTTATCGTTCTCTCTGGCAATAGCAGCCAAACTGCATTCCATGACGGTTCCATAATCAAACGCTGAAATACCATGCGAGTTTGCAATGGCCCGACAAATGTAAGATGCACCCACACCACCCTCCACAGGAAAGACACGTTTGTCCACCCTTTCGGCGCCTTCAAGCATAGCAGAAGCCATTTTCACCAGATCCTCAGAGGAAACATTCAAAACATCCTTGTCGAAAATTCCCTCAACACTTGATAATGGTCTTCTGGCAGGAAAACCTGGCCATTCTGGGTCAGATTTACTGGCCTTTGCCGATTTTACAGCCTTAGAAACAGCATTTTCAACGGAGCTTTCATCACCCAACAAGTTTGTGTAAGCGAAACCTAGGCTTTTATTGACTACGGCTCTAATGCCGACACCGAAGTCAATTAGCCTGGAGACTTTTTCGATTTGACCCCTTTCAATAGCCACGGTTCTAGCGACACCGTGATAAATGAAAACTTCCGCTTCATCAGCTCCCTTCTTTAACGCGGAATTAACAGAGTTTTCAGCCAAGCTTATAATATCTTCTTCCCTAGGCAATTCCACCTACAAGCACATCCTTTACCCTTATGTGGGGGCCACCGTCACATATGAAGGCCGTCTGGCCTTTCCCACATCTACCGGGCCAAAGCTCAAAGTCCTTCCCCACAGCATCCACTTTATGAAGCGTCTCGAGGGTATTCCCGCTTATAGAGGCATTTCGCACAGGATCCGCAATCTCTCCTTTCACTATTTCATAAGCTTCCTGAACGCCTACCTGAAAAGTTCCATCCAAGTTTGCCTGGCCACCCCTGAAGCTCTTGAAATAATATCCAAACTTTATATCCTCAATCAACTCCTCAAAGGAGTAGTCCTGCGGCGCCAGGAAGGTATTACGCATACGGATTATGGGTTCAACACGAAAATCTTCAGCTCTTGCATTGCCTGTGGGCTCTACATTAAATTTGCTGGCAGTTTCACGGTTATGCATAAGTCCAACAACAACTCCGCCTTTTACTAGCAACGTCCTTTGCGCTGGAACTCCTTCATCATCATACTTGAAGGACCCAAACGCACCATCTATGGTTCCATCATCATAAATTTCAACGACTTCAGAAGCTATCCTTTTGCCAAGCTTATCCATTAGGACAGAACCCGAAAGGGTCAAATCCGCTTCGGCCAAGTGGCCGAAGGCCTCATGGACAAAAACGCCGACAACATTTGGACCCAATACGGCCTCAAATCTTCCGCCCTTAGGAGGCTTAGCCCTCAACTGCTCCACGGCCCTTTTGGCAACCCTTTCCCCCAAAATCTCAGGGGTTTCCACATCAAAAATTTCGTAGCCCGCCGTTGAACCCACCTCTTCACGGCTGAAGGTTAAAACGTCTGCTTCCCTAGCTGCGGCTGTTATCCTCGACCAAACATATAACTTGTCCTGCTCTATGCATGTGCCCTCACTGTTCACAAAATAGCTTGTTCCAAAAAGGTCTAAGTAGTCTATGGTGCAGCTTTTGATGCGCCTGTCAAAACACAACACTGTTTTTGCAATGGTAGAAGTTGTTGTTATCTTATCCTCGATTGAAAATTGGGCAGGGTTCTTGCGTGGTTTCGCTTTAACCTTATCTTCAAAGGATTTGTATTCCGCAAGTTTTATGGGATGCTTAAGTTTTAAACCGGCAGCTTTAGCCATTTTACAAGCATCTGAAAGGGATTCGGACAAAAGCTCGGTTTTAGTAGCCCCAACAGATGCAAAGCCCCAGGCCCCGTCAACAAGAACCCTTATGGCCACGCCCGTTTCAACGCCCTCTCTTGCAGCTTCTACCTTTTCCTCTTTTATGGTTAGCATGGTTTTAAGCAATTTTTGCGCGCGTGCCTCGACATACTCAACATTAAACTTTTCTCTAGCCATTTTAACAATTCTGGCAAGAAGATCCATCATATTGATTCCCTGCGATGTTAAACTATCAAAAGAATGCAAGGATTAATAAAAATTGTTCAACATTAAATTCGGAACAAAATTAGTCCTTTTGCATAATTAAACGCATTTGATGGGCGAAGTCAAATTCGGGAGATTTTTCGTTCAAACTTTGTTGTGTTGAATTTGCCATTATCGGCCGCCCGTTTCCGTTTCGTTTATCACGAATATTACTACTTAAACTTAAATAAGATTTATTACAGTTTAATAAATATTGCCACATTCTTGTCCAACATATAAACACTAAATAGACTAAGGTTCACATAAAATCTGAAATACTCGATTGCTTAACTTTCCTCGAGTTTCGTGAAGATTCCTCAAAGAAAATGGGACGCCCGTAGACTCCATCATAACCGGGTACAACACGTATTCTACCCTCCCTAACTCTAATTATGGCCTCCGCAATTCTTTCATCTACAACATCGCACAGCGCTTCTTTTGTTGCATCAAGAAGCACATTGTATTCACTTCCGAACTTTTCAATAAGTTTGTGGTAAATGTTCCAAACCTGCTGAGAGGAAGGAGAGTCTATTCCAAGCACTGTTGCAATAATCTCAGAAAGGGGAAGCAAGCGTATATAGCCTATGGCATTCTCAGGCTTAAAGTTGGCTGGACGATCGGCAAGTTCTTCGACCCTTTGCTCCACACCTTTAGTTAACCGTTTTCGACAAACCGGGCATATGTTCTCCAGCCTGATAGCTTCTGAGGGGGGAAGGGAAACGTTACAGTTTCTATGGCCGGTCCAATGATACTTTCCATACGCCGGATCCGTCTCTATAGTGAATTTAAATTTTCTTCTGTCCTTATTTCGGATGGCATCCACAACCTCACTGTAGCTTAGCCTTTCGAATTCAAAGACATTTGCTTCCCTTCCAATACGCCACGGCCAAAAACTATGACTATCACTGTTAGAAACAAGCGTGAACCTATCTAGCCTGCTTAATCGCCAGTTCATCGGCGGGTCGGAGGAGAGTCCCGTCTCCAGCGCATACACATACTTTACCATGTCTTGGTAGCAATCCTCCATACTATCGAAACCGCTGAAAGCCCCGAAAACACTGAACCATGGTGTCCATGCATGAGCTGGAAAAATCATGACCTCCCCTGAAATTTCCATAACCTCCTCCACAAGCTGGGGGGCGCTTAAATTTAGTGTTGGCCTCCCATCGGCTGTTAAGTCTCCATAGTTAGCCAACCGCTCGTTAATCTGAATGGCCGTTGCCATGTCAGGTGCTAAGATAACATGATGGACCTTCTTCACTTCGCCTTCAAAAGAAAAAACGGTATTAACCTCTGCGGTTACCATAAAATATACGGGTAGCTCGGGATTCTTTGCAACCTTGAAAAGACCAGTTTCCGGATCTTGAACTAAACTTTCCTGCAACTCGTTTAGCCATTTTGGATGGGTGAAATCGCCGGTTCCTACGAGGTTTAAACCTTTGATTTTGGCAAAGCGGGCGATTTCCTCTATTCGCATACTCTGACTTGTTGCGCGACTATATCGACCATGTATATGAAGGTCAGCGATCACCCTCAATTTTTCCAACCTCTTTCTTTTTAGCTGAACGCTTTTCAAAAATCTTCTCCCAATCCACTTTAAAAATTAAAATGAAGATTATCGCAAGCAACACTGAAGCCACAATCATGCTTGTTAACGCAGAGAACCACTCACCCTCCACGCCGAAAATTTCTTGGGCCATGTGGACTGTTAAGCGGGCACTATAGATTATTATTAGGCTCATGCAAAACTTTCCAATGAGGGCGGGCATTATAGCCTTCAGGAGACTATATTTCATGACGCCAAGCGGGATGAAGATAAGATCGTCTGGAAGGGGTGTTAAAGCGAAAAGAAAAATGGCGAATGGCCAAAATTTTCCGAAAAGTTTTAGGAGATAATCCATTTTACGCTTGCTTTTCTCGCTTATTATTTTCCTACCACTTAACCCAAGCAAATATCCTGAAAATTCCCCCAACGCTGAGCCTAAGCTTGACGCCACGGATAGCAGAACGGGATTGAAGGACTCAATGGACCCTAATGTAAATAGAATCACCGTATAGGGCACGGGGAAGAAAATGGAGGCGGAACCCAGCAGGCTGGCTAGGAAAACGCCGAAGTAACCATATTGTATGGAAAAATTTTTCAGCCAACACGTAAGCTGTTGAAATATACCTTCGAAATTCAAGCTTCAGCCGCTCTCTTCTAAAATAATTGTTCGGCTTAAAAGAGCTTGCTATAAACACTAAAGATCAATCCGAATAACTCTTGTAGGGGTAACTATTATTGAGACCCTTTCATCCTTAGCTTCATGAGGAACCATCTCAACCACTTGAATATCGTGAACCGTCGTTGCCACTGGAATATCCCCAAAAAATCTTTTAATTAGGCTTATTTCTAAATCGCCATATCCCCCTCCCTTACCAAGTCTATGGCCCTCTACATCAACGGCAACGGATCCCTCGACAATTAAATCTGGTTTCGAAAGATCTTTAACCTCAATTGCCGTTCCGAGTTCTAAAGCACCTTTTATAGTTGAGGCAAAATATTCTCTGCCGCAGACTTTTCTGGGATCCAGCATAATAAAGCCCCTCTTCAGCCTAGGCGAAGCCATGAGAAGAATTTTACCATCCTTCAAAGCGTTTTCCCTGACCTTCCTCTGCGGTGAATCGGGATTAACAAAAATTACCCTGGCGCTCTTCCATTCCTCAAGCTGACGTAACTTCTCCGCGGCAATCTCAGCACCTAAAAAGTTTGGGATTCTTCCTCTACACGGCAATGGAAAGGTAGCTATTCCTAAATGTTCCATTTCACGCCATATTCTATCTCTTAACCGTTGTTTCTCCTGAGCTATAGGCGAGGACATAAAATGAATATTGTAAAAGTAGAACTTTAAAGTTTAAGAAGGAAAGTGGCTACAGCGGCTGTGCACTTCAAAGTCTATTTAAAAGCTCTTGAATAGGATTTTTGGAATAATCAACCCTCAAATTAACTCTTACATGTTCTTTATCCACAACGATCAGCGCCGCAGATCGCTCTCCCCTCGAGTCTCCTCCGCAGATACTCCCAGCCCTTAACGCCTCAAGCATTCGTCTAGCCATATTCCCCCTTAAATTTTTAAAATTCTCAGCCACGCATTTCAAAACCCTTTCATTTCTTAGAAGATTGCCTATTACAACATAATCTTTAGCTATTATTTCGCCATGAAACTTGGGAACCATCAAGCCTGTAAAAACGGCTTTTCTCCCAGCAAAATCCATGATGGCTACTTGGCGCATTTCCCTTTCAGGGTCTCTGACTAAAAGGCTGTTCAACGCTTCCGCAGGTGAGAAACTCGATTCAAGAAGCTTTAATCCTTCAACTCCATAGGTAATGCTGGTGTAGGCTTGAGTTACAACGCCGCCTATCCCTGGTTTGGCATGTGGAACTCTGGAACCCACTCCAATTGATCCCGAAGCTACAGCAATTCCAAGCAGAGGAGGGTTATTTGAAAGTGCTAGAATTGAGAAAGTTCCGATTTCCATCATCAATGAGCAAAACTTAAATTCAGAAAAAATTTGTGTCGAGGAAGAGCATAACTTCCATAGACTCGCCTACTTATGGCGGCT
>CAZZKO010000046.1:0-4937 GCA_964654925.1 uncultured Candidatus Bathyarchaeia archaeon | reverse complement strand
GCTATCCCAAGGCGGCGGAAGCGAATCCACAGCCCACTTCAACAAGCGAAAAGCCTCGTTACGCTCAATCTTGCAAAGATTCTCGTATAAAGCCCAATTAAAACGTTTTTACGCCATCTCATGCACAAAAATAACTCTATCCATAAAGATAAGTCTTTTCAAAATTTTACGCCAAAACCCATCACAGATTATTATGGCACCTACACCGACAACGGGTTGACTTGGGTAGAGCTTTTTAGGCAAATTAAAGCTCCTCGAAACCGATACACAGCATATCTTATATTTTGCCTTATTAAGTTACCTAAAATATAAAGCTACAAAACTTTCCTAGCCTTGATTGAATTAATGCTTTTTAGAGTGATCTTTAAAATACGCCGGCTCTTTTGGCAGCTTACTCTGTTAGGTATCTCCATGAAAGAAGAATGCCGATGACTGAGAGCACAACCGCGAAAAGACCTAGAGAGATTAAGTCTGTTATTAACGCCGATGGGTCTAACGAAAGGATTGTAAGCTGTCTAAGGGCGTCCGTTAGGTATGTTAACGGGTTTACACGTGCTATGGCCCGCAGCCAATCCGGCATTAAAGCCGTGGGGAAGAAGGTGTTACTCGCAAACATTAGAGGCATCATAATCAAGTTTACAATCTGCATGGGCCTTTCTATCCTTGTGGATCTTATTGAAAGGGCAAGAAAAGCTGATGAAAGACCTATCCCAAGCAGCAGTATAGCTGCATAAAATCCAAGAATATTAAGTGGTCTAAAAGTTGGGCTAAGCTTAAGGCCAAATAAGTATGCAAGCATCAGAATAACTGTTGCTTGAAACATTGCCCGCAGTGTTGCATTAAGAACCTTTGAGAATATTATTGCTGCCCTAGGCACCGGAGTGCTAATAACCTTGTCTAGGAAACCCAATCGCCTATCCCACACAATGGACATGCCGCTAAACACGGCGGTAGTCACTACAATCATAGACACCATTCCAATAGCCATAAAGCTGAAGTAATCTGTTACTCCGAAGGCATTCTGCAGGACCTTTGCACCTATATCTTCAAACATCTGCTGAAGTTGCTGGGAAATTAATGCGCCTGGAATAACAATAATTCCATTAACCGGAGGACTTAGCATGGAGCCGGATATGCTAATGTCACCTATAGCCAAATTGCCCAAGTTGCTGGGTGAGAATAGGGCGATTATATTCATCGACTTGCCCAGAAGACCCATCCATATTACTGGCTGAAGAACAAACATGGTGAGCATAACGGGATCTTTCAGCCACTTCTTAAGCTCTCTAAGGGTTAGAGCCCATAAACCTCTAAAAAGGCTAGGTTTATATTGATTTGCGCTGCTCATTTCCTTGCCCTCATCAATGTTATTCTATAAGCCCTAAATGCCTCCCTAGATTCTTCAGTGTCCCGCAGTGATTTCCCCGTATATTCCATGTAAACCTCGTTTAGAGTTGGCTCCGTCAATGACAACCTAGTGACAGTATAGCCATTCTTTCTCAAAGTTTCAATTATAAGGGGCGCTGTAATCTCGCCTAGCTCCACCTTAATCCAGTATGAATTTCCCATGTTCGTTACTTCTTTAACATGTTCAACACTGCGGATCAAATCCGTTATATCCGCATTTTCCTTTATGCTTATAGTTATTATGTCACAGCCCAAACTGTCTTTCAGCTCACTTGGAGAACCGCTGACAACTATTTTTCCATGGTCAATGATAGCGATGCGATCGCAGAGCGCATCAGCTTCTTCCATGTAATGGGTTGTCATGAAAATAGTCATTCCATACTCCTTCTTTAAACGTCTAATATAATCCCAAGTGGCGGTTCTTGTTTGAACATCCAAGCCTAGGGTAGGCTCATCAAGAAAGAGCACTTTCGGTCTGTTAATCAGTCCACAGGCGAGTTCAAGCCTCCGGCGCATCCCGCCCGAGTAAGTCTCAACCCTCTTATCCTTAAACGCTGATAGTTCAACAAGTTCCAAAAGTTCAATGGCACGCTTTTTGGCGACATCCCGAGGGATACCATAGAGGTCAGCACACAGCATTATGTTCTCATATCCGGTTAAGTCTTCATCAGCCGTATATTCTTGATGTACAACGCCTACAACCCTTCTAACCATGTTTGCCTCATCTATAATGTCGTAGCCTAAAACTGAAGCTCGACCCTCCGTTGGCTTTAGGGCGGTTGTTAACATTTTTATGGTGGTGGTTTTTCCAGCTCCGTTGGGGCCGAGGAAGCCGAAGAACTCGCCTTCTTTCACGTTAAAGGTTACGTGATCGACTGCTACGAGGTTCCTGTTGAAGACCTTCGTAAGTCCTTCAACCTTGATAATATCATCAGCCATTCTGCTCTTCACCCCAAATCTTCTTATTTATCCTTTCAAGCTGCTCTGCAGTTTCATTTAGAACTTTTATAATCTCATCCAAAGCTTCCTCAGAAAATTTTTCCTCCAAGCCTATACTAAGATCCAAGAATATTTTAAGAAGCCGCACTGAAGCCTTTCGCAGTTCCCCGATTTTTTGGGCAGGAATACGAAGCCAAAGAGTACCTAGAAGAGGTGGGGCGAAAAACTTGCGTCCACAACGGGAATTAGACCTCATTTTCCTCTGCTCTTCCAGAAGTTGCCTACCGCTATCTGTCAGCATATAACGTTTTATTCCACCCTCCCCATTGGGAGACTCCCTTATGTAGCCATTATCCTGAAGCCAGGCCAAAAGGGGATACACAGACCCCGGGCTAGGCCTCCAAAGCCCATCAGTTCTTTTCTCAATTTCATCCATTATCTCCGAACCTGAAAGAGGTTTCTCGCTTAACAGTTCAAGAACCTGATAACGTAAAAATCCCTTGGGAACGGCGGCCAAGTGTCTCATCCAATGTTTGAAGGATGGAATAGGCATTATATCACCGTTGATATCAAATATGATAACAAGACAGTATATAATTATATAAACCTTTCTCAGCAAAACAAAAATTGCTTTATTCTATAATAGTTCCAATATTTTTACCTTCAACGGCCAAAAGAATATTTTCGGGCTTAAACCCATTTAAAACAACAACCTTTACGCGGCTTGCCTTTAGAACCTTAACAGCCTCTGGATCTAATATCTGATGGATTCCAGCTTTATGCACTTTTTCCTCCAAAACTTTCGACAAATCCTCAAAACTTAGCTTTTCGAGTTTAACAGCATCTGCATATTTTCTAGGATCCTTATCATAAATACCCTCTTGATCTGTAGCTTTTATAAGCATGTCCGCCCTCAGCCTTTCAGCAACAAGGGCCGCCACGGTGTCTGTCGTCATCCCAGGCCTTAAGCCTCCCATAACAACAATTTTTCCCTTTTCCAAACATTCAACGGCGCCTTCAACGCATAGAGGAGTTACCTCGCAGCTAAGGGGCCTAAGCGCTTTAGCAATAAGTTGAGCAAAAATCCTTGAGACCGAAATCGCCAAATCATCTTGATCCCTCTCATCGAGGCCAAGATCCTTTCCATATTGTATAAAATTCCTAGCTAAGCTTCCGCCACCTACAACAACAACCAATTCGTGACCTGCAGCCCTCAGTTTCTTAAAGATCTCCTTATATTCGGCTATGAGGCGAATGTTAACAGGTGTGGCTACGACAGAGCCGCCAAGCCTAATTACGAGTTTCATGATGCTTCCAGCCGGATTTCAGGATCTATACGGACTCCAGATTTAAAGAATTTATCAAGTCCCTCCTGAGCTTTTTACACTTTTACTCTGAATTTTTATGGTATCTCCAAAAGTTATTCTCATCCCATCAGTTGCCGCTACTGTAGGCACGCCTGTCTTCTCTTCAATAAGCTTCGCCTCTTTTGAGGGGCCATAATAAATCATTTGCATGCCAAAATGGGTTAAAATAACATGTTCCGGGCGAGTTTCCTCCACGATTTTTAATGCGTCACCAGTGGTCATGTGTCCCTTCCAAGGTTTTTCAGATGGACGCATAACACAAAGTATAAGAAGCCTCACACCCTCGTAGTACTTGCCTATCCCCTCAAAATATTCCGTGTCACTCGTATAGGCGAGATCACCAAATTCTTTGGTTTCAAACCTAAAGCCAACAGCATCCGGATCTGTATGCCTGGCTTCGGTAACATGAACTGTTACATTGCCAAGGTTAAACTTAAAGTTCGGGATAGCTTCGATAACCTGCTCGGGCATTTGCTGATGATACTTCGATATGGATGATTCACAGACATCGCTGCCCCTTAAGACACTCTTAGAGGCAACAAGTACGCCGCACTTACGAGTCATGCCCCGGGTCATAGCCTCAATCAACACCTCAGCGTCCGTGTAATGATCAGGATGACAATGGGATACAAATATGGCGTTGATTTTTTGAGGGTCCAGACCTTCGCCTACGGAGTAAACAAGAGCCCCGGGACCTGGATCCAAATGCAAATTTAAAAGGTCGCCGAGTATTCGAATTCCAGCGGTGCGCCTTTTTTGAGTTATTGTCGTGAATCTTCCTCCACCAGTCCCTAAGAAAAATATTTCAAACTGACCCATATATCTCTTTTAATATCGAACAAAAATTTCTGTTTTATCTTTAAACGAAAAATAACGAACAAAACATTTTAATTTTAATTCGAAGCTGATTAAACAAAAACAGGATGCGCTCACTGTGCTGGAAACTATCGGATTGCTAGGCAACATATTGGTTCTTCTAACCGCGATCCTAATCCTCGATAGGGCAAGCGACCTCGTAATTAATAACGCTGTTAAAATTGCGGATTTAACAGGCTTCGGAAAAACCACAATAGGTTTTATATTGGTGGCCATGGGCACAACATTGCCAGAGCTTAGCGTCACCATATTTGCCGCCATAACAGGAGGAAGTGTGGATGTTGTGAAGCATTTATCTGAGGAGCGGATTTTTGATGTGATATAGATCGGAAGAGCGGTTCAGCAGGA
>CAZZKO010000045.1:0-2096 GCA_964654925.1 uncultured Candidatus Bathyarchaeia archaeon | reverse complement strand
CGGAACCCACACCGACGAAACAGGCATGTTCACAATAGCCTGGACCCCGCCAAAAGAGGGCCTATGGAAAATCCTAGCCACATTCCCAGGATCAAAGAGCTACTACCCATCATTCGCCCAAACAAGCATAGCAGTAACACCTGCACCCGCGCCAGCACCCACACCAGCAACACCAGAACAGGCTGAAACAATACAAGCAGCGATCCAAGCCCAACAACCCATGATAACCGCTCTAACAGTGCTAGTGATCATAACCCTAATAATTGGCATATATAGCATATACGACCACAGAAAACTAAGAAAAACATAACCCCTCCACTTTTTTACTTTTATTTGAATTTCGCTACAAAACCTGCGCCATTTTGGATGAATATATCGCGAAAGTCTTAGATGCGCGGCTTTTCGTAAAATTTCTGAGGATGTTTGCTGTTCTTATTTTGTCGGTTTAAGGTTTTAATAAAATAATTTGAAACCCAAAAATATAAAAGGGTGTTCCCAAAACGATAATTAAGGCGTTGTGGCATGCTCGGCTTGAAAGCGAGGCTATTCATATTTATGGCTGCCATAGCATTCTTCATTTGGGCTTCATACTGGTTATGCGAGTCTATTGAGGCTACAGCCCAGCTTATTTGTGAAAGATCCTTTTTCATTGAGCAGACGAAGATTGGCTGGTGGACGGCTATTTTCTATGCGACGGAAGTGACGCCATCATTTGGGATACTTTTTAGATGGATTGCAGCCTTGTTGGCGTTATATTCTGCTGCCATCTTTGTGAGAGAGGGGGCGGGATTTATGTTGAAGGCTGGAAAAGCTGTTAGGGCAGCCCTACTTTTCGAAGGCTTGAATTATTTGACAATGACTCCTGTGGTGATTTCCGGATTCACGTTTCCCTTTGGGGGGGACCTATGGTATTATGGGGAAACCCCGGTAATGGTGGTTCTGCTCCTCAACGGAGTTGCAACGTTAGCAACGGTGACAATTATACCATTCCCCTTATTCAAGTTAAGGTCCAAAATAGTGCCTGGCACTCTTGGTCAGGAGGCTGTGAAGTGGGCTTACTTAACCGGTGCAGCCTATCTTTTCGTCTTCTGGTTTGTTTATACCATCTCATGGATAGCCTCCCTTATCCCCTGGAGTGCAAGGGCCCAGCCTGGCTTAGGCATCCTTTTGAACCCTCTTGATCTCGCAAGCTTTATATTAACAGTGTTCTTCCTGTTAATAGTCATGCTCTACGGATGGGCTGTGCTAATTCCAGCGGCAAGGCGACAAATCTCGCCAAGTCCAAGGGGCATTGGAATAATCCTAACCGCCCTGGGCTTGTACTTTACGCTTACCCTAATTATATTCCTGCTATACGGCGGATATCACGCTCATCCGACAGTTTGGATGGAGATGCTGGGACCACACCACAATCCCGACTTGTGGTGTATAGGATTAATTCCGGCAGGGCTCTACTTCGCCACGATTAAGCATTAGAGTTATAGCTGAGCAACTAAACATTTGTTAGCGTGATACAATGCCTGATAAAAAAGCGAGAAAAAAGGGCGGCGGCTTCAAGGAGAAACTCAACAAAATACGCGCTAGACACCAAAGGATCCTAGCAGCCCATGAGGCTAAACTAAAGAAAACCCTCAGGAGAAGAGGCTGGAGCTACCGCAACGCCATCCTAGCATCCTGCTTCATAATTCTTGCACTACTTCTTATAGCAGCCGTCACGTGGCAGACGCCCCAACAGCAAAATCCACCACTTGAAACTACTGGACAGCAGCCACCCTATTCCACCCCGTTAGCCATATACATATGGCCTGATGGCAGGGTTGAGCCCTCCACAGCTCCAATTGTTAAAGTGGAGGAAGGCTATTACATGTTCACGGGCAACGCGAGCCTTCCTATAATAGTGCTGAAAGACAACATCGTCATTGACGGAGCAGGCCTATACCTTTTGGGAGAAGACATTCTTGGATCAAGGGGAATGGATATCAGCTATAGAAAGAACATAACAATCATAAATCTTAGGATTAAAGGTTTTGACTACGGCGTGTACCTTCACTTAACCGAGGGCTCAACAATATCAAATTGCGAGTTTGCTAAAAACT
>CAZZKO010000044.1:0-2714 GCA_964654925.1 uncultured Candidatus Bathyarchaeia archaeon | reverse complement strand
AAAAAGGCTTAGCAGTAAAGTTTTTATAACTGTTTACAGCGGCACAAAATCCGGTTTTAAAAGGGCTGTAAGGACTCATGGAATAATTATAGCTCCATGCTTCTCCACTGACATGTTCTTTCCAATAGACAACTGGTTCTTCAATAAAACTATAACAGGAGGGCTAAATAAAATCGAAGCGGATGTTTACGAGGCACATACGGCAAGCGGGTACGGAGTAGCGAAAGCTTTTCAAAAGAAAATGCAAGCTAAACCATTCATACTAACAATCCACGGAGTTCTTGCGGACGAATTCCACAAAGCCTTTAAAGGAACACCTGGAACACTTCGAGTGAGACTATCCAAACTTTTCATGCGCTATCTCATGAAACAGGAGAAAGAAGCTGCAAAAAAAGCAACGTTGATTGTTACCGTAAGCAGATATTCCCTCCTAAAAATTGTTCAGCTTTACCACATTGAAAAAGATAAAATACGCGTGATCCCCAACGGAGTTGATGTAGAACGCTTCAAACCCTTAAACCTTTCACGGGAAGAAATGAATCGTATAAAAAGGAAAATGGGGTTAAGGGACGATGAGAAATGCATTCTATATGTGGGTAATCTTATCCCGAGGAAAGGACTTTATCTCCTTATAGATGCTATTAAACACGTCAGCAAAGAGATAAAAGAAGTTAAAGTGGTCATCGCTGGAAGAGGCCCTTTAAAAAACAGTCTAATCAAATATGCAATGGATAGAGGCGTCATAAAACACTTCAATTTCCTCGGAAGCGTAGAAGACGAAATCCTACCTAAAATATACAACTGCAGCGACATAGTTGTCCTACCATCCCTTCAGGAGGGACAGGGCATATCTTTGCTTGAAGCACAAGCTTCTGAAAAGCCTGTAATAGCATGTAAAGTCGGAGGGATCCTAGAAATAGTCCAACACGGAAAAACCGGAATCCTCATAGAGCCCAACCATCTCGAACTAGCTAAGGCTATCGAGAAACTGTTCTCTGATGAACATTTAAGGGAGAAAATGGGCGAGAATGGCAGAAAATTTGTCTGTGAGAAATTCACTTGGGAAAAATGTGCACAAAAAATATTTGACACATACATGGAGGCCCTGAATATACACTAATACGGCGGTTTACTCTGAGACCCAAAACAAGTTTCTTTGCCTCTTGTTCCCTAACACTTTGTAGGAAATTTTTGAAAACAAACTTTGACACTCTCCAACGTTGAATTTTATTAAATCGAAACCGCGTAAGCGACTCGGTCGAGACAAGGTAATCTATAAGTAATAATTTTAGGAATTAACGTGTTGGAGGTGGCATATTAATATGCGCTCGCTAACTTATATATTAATAATGATGCTTGCGGTTGTAATAGTAGGCCTAATTTTTGCTGCAAAATCTTTAGGGATCCCTTCGGTAAATTCAGGAACTCTAGCTCTTTGGCATTTTGATGAAATCCACACCCCGGAAGTTGTTGGTGACAGCATCTCCATTTTAGGAGGTATGCCTCCTCCTCTCATTGTTGAAGGAAAGTATGGAAAGGCCTTGAGTTTCGACGGTAAGAACTTTGTCTACGTGCCATTCTCATCCAGCTTATATGCACCCGACGATGTCAGCCTAGAGGCATGGATATATGTAAAAGCCTTTAAAGAAGTGGATTATAACAATATTATCGTAATTGCCTATCGATCTGGACTAGAATGGCAAACAACCACACGCATATGCGGAATGGCTATTACACCATCTCCAGATCCTTTAAGAGGCTTTTTAAGGGGATATGTATACACTGACAGGGACCATTTTAACGAGATAATAACAACTAAGCCTGTAATCCCTATCGGAAAATGGGTTCATGTAGCCTTCGTCCGCAGCGTTTCCACAGGTATGCATCTATACATAAATGGCGAAGAGACAGAGGTTAATGTCATATACGGGGTGCGGAACCCTAGAGGTAAAATACTGATGGGAACGGAAATATATTTTGGACACGACGCAGAAGTAATAATAGACGAACCGCGTGTGAGTGATGCCGCCTTGAAGCCAACTCAATTTCTATTAACAAACACTATGGAGTTGATTGCTTCCCGCACTGAGATAGACGTAGGGCCTAACCTTTTACTGGCAATAACTATAGTTGCAGTAGCCTTCGCCGCAGCTTGGCTTCTACGAAGAGTTATACAAACTTGGGGAATAAGTTCAAGGTTTAAGGAATGAAGTTTATTCTAGAGGATCCCAATGGCTGATGTAAGGCTTAAACTTTTTGAAATGCTTTTGAGACTTAAGTTGTTGGGAAAAGGACTTAAGGCTAAACCCTTAACCCCTCAGGTCGTATCTTACGCCGTAACAAATGCATGCAACCTCAAATGCCCTCACTGTCACGCCAACGCAAAAAGGGCAAGTTTAAATGAGCTCTCATTTGAAGAAGCTGCAGGTGCAATAACAGATCTAGCAACTTTAGGAACGGAGGTTCTCATTTTCAGTGGGGGAGAGCCTCTATTAAGGAAAAAATTTGTGCTTAAACTTGCAGAGTACTGCAGCGACTTAGGCATAATACCTGCCATGCTTACGAACGGGACTCTGCTGGATTACAAAACAGCTCTGGAGCTTAAAAATGCCGGGATTTTAGCTGTAGGCATACCCATAGACTATGCTGATCCTAAGCGACACGACGAGTTTAGAGGCCTACCTGGAAGTTTCGAAAAAGCAATAAAAGCAATC
>CAZZKO010000043.1:0-8368 GCA_964654925.1 uncultured Candidatus Bathyarchaeia archaeon | reverse complement strand
AACCATGTTTAATAAAAAGGCTATAGGGAAAGTGGCGGCAATAATTATTGCTGTGGTTTTGATTGCAGCAATAATCGCTGGCATATACTACTTCTACCTTATGCCAAAGGGAGGCCCTATAAAGAACCCTAATACGCTCATTATTGCAACCATAGGTGAGCCTGAAACCCTCGATCCCGCATGGGCATATGACACCGCAAGCGGCGAGGTAATATGCAACATGTATGACACCTTGATATTCTTTGATAAAGAGAGGGTCGACAGTTTTGTTCCAAAAATAGCTGAAAAAGTTCCTTCCGTTGAGAATGGCTTAGTGAAAGATAATGGCCTAACCATAATATTCCCAATAAGACAGGGCATAAAAACCCACGCCGGGGGAACCATAACACCTGAAGATGTTGAATATTCCTTTGAAAGGGCTATAATTCAAAGCCGAAGCCACGGGCCAATATGGATGCTCATGGAGCCCTTACTTGGTGTTTATGACTTATCCGAGCTTGGAAATCTATCAGATCCCGTCGAGGCTGCCAGGGTTGGCGAGATGATCGATAATGCTGTTGAGGTTGAAGGAAACAATGTCGTCTTCAGACTAGCGAAACCATTTGCACTGACAGCCCTCCTTCAGATCTGGAGCCAAACATGGGCAAGCATTGTGGACAAAGAAGCCGCGGTGGCTAGTGGTGCATGGCCAGGTAATAAGGATAACTGGGTTGAAGTATTTGCCAAATATCATGACCCGGAGGTTCCCGAGCTTCAAGAGGCAGACTGCGGTTCAGGCCCGTTCAAACTGGAGAAGTGGGAGCATGGAAAAGAGTTGTCCCTAGTACGGTTTGATGATTACTGGGCTGGACCTGCAAAGCTGGAGCGGGTGGTTCTTAAGTATATTGATGAGTGGTCAACTAGGAAGCTGATGTTCCTTCAGGGGGACGTTGACCTATGCTATGTGCCAAGGCAATATTCCAGCGAGGTTGAAGGTGCAGAAGGGATTGTATGTGTAAAGAACCTGCCGACGCTGGCTGTTGATGCTGTATTCTTCACGTTCAACGTAGACCCTAACAGTCCATATTTAGGCAGCGGAAAGCTTGATGGAAATGGTATTCCGCCTGACTTCTTCTCGGACATAAACCTGCGTAAGGCCTTTGCCTACTCATTTGACTTTGAAACGTACATTAAAGAGGCTCTTTTAGGCGAGGCTAAACACATACCTGGGCCGATTCCTGAAGGTTTGCCGTTCTTCAACCCTAACCAGGAAACCTATAAGTTTGACTTGGCAAAGGCGGAGCAGCACTTTAAGGCTGCTTGGAATGGGCAAGTTTGGGAGAAAGGTTTCAAGATACAGATACTTTACAATAGTGGAAACGTTCCTAGAAAAACGGCAGCGGAAATACTTAAGCATAACATTGAAAGCATAAATCCAAAGTTCCATGTTGAAATTATAGAGGTCGATTGGCCAACTTACCTACGGGCATTTGTGAAAAGTCAATTGCCCGTGTTCATTATCGGCTGGCTTGCGGACTATCCAGACCCCCATAACTTCGTCTTTCCATTCATGCACTCGAACGGGGACTATGCTTCCGCGCAGGGATACAGTAATTCCCATGTTGATGAGCTGATCGAAAGTGGAATAGCTGAAATTAACCCGGATAGAAGAAAAGAGATATACTATGAACTGCAGCGGTTATATTTCGAAGACGTGCCAAGCTTTATTATAGACCAGGGATTAGGGCGCCACTGGGCAAGAGACTGGGTTAAAGGTTGGTACTACAACCCGATATACCCAGGGGCTCCTTTGTCGGCCTACTTCTATGATCTCTGGAAAGGCTATTAGACCCCCGCCAACATCCCGTCCTTTTTCTCTTATCTTGGCAAGATTGGCAAATCCTTATATTAGAGTTGAACTACAAGGTGTAAGAATGGTTAACGATATAAAGGCGTATGTAGCTAGAAGGTTGCTCCTCCTTATACCCACATTGTTAGGCGTTACTATACTAATTTTCGCGGTTGCACAGCTTTTTGATCCAATTCAGAGGGCGTCCCTCTACATTAGAGATCCCAAGCAATTGAGGGACATTGACGAAGTGATCGAAAAGTACGGCCTTAACCAGCCATTTTATTTACAGTACTTCAGCTGGTTCAGCCAGGTGCTTCAAGGGAACTTCGGATGGTCCCAGTCCCTCCACATGCAAGTGCTGGATGCTATTGTCACGAGGTTTCCTGCAACCCTTGAACTTGCTTTGTACGCTGCACCCATAACCATTTTCTTGGGTATACGTTTGGGCAAGCTTTCAGCAGTAAAGAAGGACACTTTGATAGATCACATTACAAGGGCCTTTGCGATAATAGGCTGGTCCCTTCCAGCATTCTGGCTTGGGATAGTTCTGCTGGCTTTCTTTTATGGAGGTTTAGGAATCTTCGCCCCTGGAAGACTCAGCCCCTGGGCTGACGTGCTTATTACAACTGGCGAGTTTAGAGTTTACACGGGCCTTTACACTATAGATGCCATTCTTAACCTAAATGGCGCAGTATTTCTGGATGCCTTGAGCCATCTAATTCTTCCAGTTACGACGCTGACGATAATAAACGTCGCCTTAATAATGCGTATAATGCGTTCAAGCATGCTTGAGCAGCTTGGGAAAACCTATATTATAGCCGCGAGGGCTAGAGGGCTTGACGATAAAAAAGTTATAGATAAGCATGCAGCCAAAAATGCTTTGATACCAGTTATAACCCTCTCGGGATTGCTGACTGCAGGCATGCTTTCGGGGATGGTTATAACCGAAACTATATTCGAATTTAAGGGTATAGGATACTTTGCGGCTCATGCAGCAACGCAGCTTGATATACCAGCGGTTTTAGGCTTCGCTCTCCTAACGGGAATAATATTCGTTATAGCGAATTTGATGGTGGATCTTCTCTATGCATACATTGATCCAAGAATAAGGCTGGCTTGAAAATGGCCAAGGTTAAAGGCAAATTCTGGAGAGAAAGTCCGAGAATAAGGGAACTCGCGTTTATCCTAAATAGGATTAGACGGAGCCCACCCTCAATAGCTGGTATAGCCATAGTTCTGTTCTTCACCTTCATAGCTATTTTTGCCCCGGTTTTAGCTGTTCCCCAACCTAACAGGGATCCCTACATTATGCCTAGATATGGTTTTTCTCCAATACCCCGCCCTCCAAGCCCAGAGTTTCCATTCGGCACAACAGAGGGGCAATATGACCTATATTATGGAATTATATGGGGTGCGAGAACGGCCTACCGCATTGGTGTGCTTGTGGTTGCTGTGAGCATGATAATAGGCATAGTCATCGGGAGCATAGCCGGATACTATAAGGGAGTTGTAGATGAAGTTTTGATGAGGATAACCGACATTATCCTAGCCTTTCCCGCGCTAATTTTAGCCATGGCTTTTGTTGTAGCTTTCGGTCGGGGTCTCAACAGCATAACCTTCGCCCTCATTCTTGTGTGGTGGCCATCATACGCAAGGCTTGTTCGAGGCGAGGTTCTCAAGGTAACAGCTGAAGATTTTGTTGAAGCTGCCAAGGCCGTGGGGTGCTCAGATTTCAGAATCATGGTTAGGCATGTGCTCCCAAACACCATTTTTCCGCTGATCATAATGGCTTCTCTGGACATAGGCTCAGTTGTCCTAACTGCGGCTGCCTTAAGCTTCCTAGGATTAGGCGCGCCCACCGGTTATGCCGATTGGGGACAGATAATCTCTTTATCCAGAAACTGGATTACAGGCGCTCCCGGAAATCCATTCGCTTACTGGCACACCTACATTATTCCAGGAGTGTTCCTATTCCTGTTTGTGATGGGCTGGAATCTTCTGGGCGATGCGCTTAGGGATGTGTTTGATCCAATGATAAGGAGGAGATAGAATTGCAACCGCCAATTTTAAAGGAAGATGAGCAGCTGAAAATTGAGGATCTATTGGTGCGGTTCTACACGTATGAGGGTATAGTGAAGGCCGTTGAAAAGGCAAAACTAAACCTAAGGCTCGGCGAAACCCTAGGAATTGTCGGGGAGACGGGAAGCGGCAAATCTGTTACAGCACTCACAATAATGGCTTTAACCCCGACTCCCGGCAGGGTGGAGGGAGGCAACATATACTTTAGACTGACATCAGGCGAAATAGTTGATGTTCTAAAACTGAAGGAAGTTGAACTCCTAAAGATAAGAGGTAAAGAGATCTCCATGATTTTCCAGGAGCCGAACGCAGCGCTAGACCTCCTTTACACTGTGGGTGACCAAATTGCAGAAGCAATATTGACGCATAGACTTCCAGAAATGCTTGAAAGGGTGAATCGGCTTAAAAAGAAAGAAGCAGGTAGTTTCTTAATGCGTCTGCCTATATTTAGGGGCTTTTTTGAGAAAAAGCTGCTTAATCAGGTTGTGCGAGAGGAGATTGTGCAGCTTTTAAGGTTAATGGAAATTCCTGATCCTGAGCGGGTTTTGGACTCTTATCCCCATGAGCTAAGTGGGGGTATGCAGCAAAGGATAGTCATAGCCATCGCTCTTGCCTGCTCACCTGCCCTTCTTTTGGCAGATGAGCCTACGACAAACTTGGATGTGACGGTTCAGGCTCAAATACTCGACTTGATTATGCGGCTTAAACAAAGGTTTGGGATGTCTATTATCTATATCACCCATGACATGGGCGTCATAGCTGAAATATGCGACAGAGTTGCCGTCATGTACGCCGGAAACGTTGTAGAGGTAGCCCCGGTTAAAGAAATATTCAAAAATCCGCTGCACCCATACACTAGGGCGCTCCTTGAATCTATTCCCAAACCTGGATCCGCATTCAAGTCGATACCTGGCACTGTTCCAAACCTTATAAACCCTCCGAGCGGCTGTCGCTTCCATCCAAGATGCGCCTGTGTCATGAAAAAATGTAGTGTCGAAGTTCCACAGCTTAAAGAGGTTTCAAAGGAGCATTATGTTGCCTGTTTCTTGCATGGTGATGTATAGTGGATAACATTCTGGTGACGTTGAATCTTAAGAAATACTTCCCCATAAGAGGCGGGTTGTTTGGCACAAAGAAAGGTGAGGTTAAGGCCGTTGATGGCGTGAATATGGCGATAAGAAAAGGTGAAACCTTCGGCCTTGTAGGCGAATCAGGCTGCGGTAAGACAACTTGCGGCAAGACCGTTATAAGGCTCCTCAAGCCAGATGGTGGTCAAATATTCTTCGATCCAAAAGGTGGTCTCCCGGAGAACCCTGGAGATAATTATAGACAATTTGATATAGCTAGACTGAGAGGTAAACAGCTGAAGGGTTTAAGGCGGCACATGCAGATTGTATACCAGAACCCTTCAACATCGCTAAATCCGCGAATGCTTGTAAAAGACCTTGTTGCAGAACCGCTTATAGTCCACAAAATATGCAGTGGCGCAGAAGCTGAGAAGCGTGTTCTAGAAATTTTTGAGGATGTAGGTCTATCAAGCGAGCATCTCCGCAGGTATCCCCATGAATTCAGTGGAGGCCAAAAGCAGCGGATAGCCGTAGCCAGAGCCCTCATAACCAATCCCGAGTTTGTTGTGTTGGATGAGCCCACATCATCCGTGGATGTTTCAGTGAGGGCTTCCCTACTACAGCTTTTCAAAGAACTTCAGCGGAAGATGGGGCTGACATACCTGTTTATAAGCCATGACCTTTCAGTGGTCCAAGCCTTGTGCGACAGGGTGGCGGTGATGTATCTTGGAAAAATTGTTGAGGTGGCTGAATCCAAGGAGCTGTTTAATAACCCCCTTCATCCATACACCCAGGCCCTGTTTTCTGCGATACCAATACCGGACCCTGAAATCAAGCGTAAGAGGATCATACTGAAGGGGGAGCCTCCAAGCCCTGCCAAGCCCCCTCTCGGATGTAAATTCCATCCAAGATGCCCAAAGGCCATGGAATTATGTCCTACAAATGAGCCTAGTTTGAAGGATACTAAGCGCGGCCATTGGGTGGCCTGTCACCTATATTAACTCGTATAATGGCTTTTTATATGTTCATTTTGCCTTATTTAAAGGAAAATTTTAAAGAGGGGAAACCTTTATGAAAGCTGAATTTAAACGTGTTTAGAAAAGGCCGGATGGGATATGGAAGGTCTCAGGGTTGTTGGCTACGATGATAAGGACAAGTTCGGGCCATGCTTTATCGTAGAGTCTGTTAAGGGACATGCTGTTAAGGTTGCAGACACTTTTGCCGAGATGTTCCCCCTGCTTGTTAGCCGCGTTTTGATAACGGCTGATAATGAGAAGTGGGCTCTAACGGCGGCTGAGGTCACAACAGGCTTTGCCACAAGCGTTATTATGGCTCCGGCTGAAGCTGGGATTGAGGGCATTGTCCCTGGAAGCCAAACTCCAGATGGAAGGGTAGGCGCATTGATTCAGATATACAACAGCAACAGGTTTGACTTGAAAAATCAGCTAATTCTGCGAATTGGGCAGTGCGTGATGACATGTCCCACAACAGCAGCTTTTGATGCCCTCCCAGAAGCTAAGAGACGCCTAAAAATTGGGAGGAGCCTCCGATATTTCGGCGATGGCTTCCAAAGGAAGGGACTTGTGGGAAACAGGAGGGTTTGGCGCATACCCGTAATGGAGGGCGAGTTCATAGTTGAGGATTCCTTCGGAGTTGCTAATGCCTATGCAGGCGGAAACTTTCTAATATTCGCAAGGGACAAGGCTTCAGGGCTCATGGCTGCCGAGGAAGCCGTTAAAGCCATAAAAAGCAGTGGTGTAGAGGCTATAATGCCCTTCCCTGGGGGGATCTGCCGGTCAGGCTCTAAGGCAGGCTCATTAAAGTATAAGCTTAAGGCTTCAACAAATCATCCCTTCTGTCCAACATTAAAGAAAGTTGTGGCTGACACGCAGCTTCCAGAGGATGTGAACTGTGTTTATGAAATTGTGATTAATGGTTTAACCCTTGATGCTGTTAAGAAGGCTATGGGCGAGGGTATAAAAGCGGCTATAAACGTTCCAAATGTTGTGAAGATTTCGGCTGGGAACTATGGCGGGAAGCTGGGGCCATATAAGATATTTCTAAAAGAGGTTCTCGGAGCGGCTAAACCTTAACCTGCACCTGTTTTTAATGTTTTATTCTCCATTTCCAGTATGAGAAGTGAACCCTTGTGAGCGTTAAAAGAACATCCCTTGAACTTTTCAGACTTAAGAAAATTTTGAATGCATTAGCAAGCAAAGAGGGACGGGGCACTGAACTTATTTCGCTATACATTCCTCCAGGCAAACAAATAAGCGAAGTCATGAACATGCTTAGGGAGGAATATGGAACAGCCTCAAACATAAAATCCACAACTACTCGCAAGAATGTGCAGGATGCGATTGTAAGAGTTCAGCAGAGGCTCAAACTCTTCAAGGAAACCCCTGAAACCGGGCTTGTAATATTCTGCGGCGCCATACCCCAAAATGGCGCTGGAAGCGAGAGAATAGAAACCTATGTCATAATTCCACCGGAGCCAATAAATATATACCTATATAGGTGCGACTCTAGATTTCACACGGAACATCTGCAGGAGCTTTTGAAGGAGAAGGAAGCTTATGGCATACTGCTCATAGATTCTTCAGAGGCAACCATTGCCATTCTTGAGGGGCGAAGGCTGGAAATAGTTTCTGAATTGACCTCAGGGGTTCCTGGAAAAACAAGGGCTGGAGGCCAGTCTGCAAGGAGATATGAGCGCCTTAGGGAAATGCGCCTTCAGGAATATTTTAGACGTGTTGGAGAGCATGCTAATGAGGTTTTCCTACAGAAGGAGAACCTTAAAGGGATTATTATTGGAGGACCTGGACCTACAAAGCATGATTTTGCTAAGGGCGATTACCTGAATTATCAGTTGAAGGAGAAGATTCTGGATGTTGTTGACACGGCGTATGTTGATGAACAGGGCGTTAAGGAGGTTGTTGAGAAGGCTCCTGAAATAATGAAGAAGGTTCGCTACATTGAGGAAAGGCGTATAATGCAACAATTCCTCTACGAGATTGGCCACGACACTGGCATGGCCACTTATGGCGAGGAGGCTGTCAGGAAGGCATTGGAGGCAGGCGTCGTCAAGACTCTGCTGCTCTCGGAGGGGCTTGATATAGCGCGGGTTAAAGTCAAGTGCAGCGCCTGCGGCTATGAAGAGGAACACACTGTAAGGGGGTCCATGCTTATGAGCTTCGAGCAGGGTCTCATAGGGAAGCCCTGTCCAAGATGTAAGGCGCCATCCCTCAGTGTGGCTGATAAGCAGGAGCTTATTGAAAACTTTGCTCAATTAGCTGAATATGCAAACGCGGAGGTTGAAATAATCTCGACGGAGACTGAGGAAGGACACATGCTTAAAAATGCCTTCGGAGGAATAGCCGCAATTCTGAGG
>CAZZKO010000042.1:0-16880 GCA_964654925.1 uncultured Candidatus Bathyarchaeia archaeon | reverse complement strand
ATGGGTCACATATACAGTGGTTATTCCCAGTCTCCTCTGTAGCCCCATAAGCTCCATCAGCAGTTTCTGGTTAACCTTATAATAGAGATGGGCTAAGGGCTCATCGAGAAGAAGCACCCTAGGCTCTAATATAAGGGCCCTAGCCAGGGCAACCCTCTGCTGCTGACCACCGCTCAGTTCGTTAATCCTTCTATTGACATACTCTTGAGGATCCAGCCCGAGCATTGCCATAATTCTATAAACCCTGTTCTTAATCTCCGCTTCATTTATGTGCCTAGCCCTTAAACCAAACGCCACATTATCGTACACGTTCATATGTGGGAATAAAGCCAAGTCCTGAAATACTATGCCCGCACCCCTCTTTTCCGGAGGAACATGCGTATAATCGTCACCGTTAAAGTAGACCCTTCCCCTGTCAGGCCCTATTAAACCAGCAATTATCTTCAGTAGGGTTGTCTTACCGCAGCCGCTGGGTCCCAAAATTGATGTTATACATCCCCCAGATATTTCTATATTGACGTCCTTCAGGGCTTGAACCTCACCGTAGGTCTTCCATACACCCTCTAATCGGATATCTACATCTTCCACTCCCTTGCCTGAACCTCCCTCATACCTTGAGCTTTAAATACATGTCTCGGGGCCACTATGATCTTCTCCTCCGAAACATTAAATACGAGACCGCAATAAACGCCACCACTATAACGATAAGGATTGCCGCCATGGGGATTATTCCTCCCTCCGGCGCCTGCACTTCTGTTCTGACTCTTTCAATCATCCTCAACACATCTTCATCTAGAACAGGGTTTGGCACAAGTTTAACATCTTCCGGAGGATATAGCAGCGGATTCTCTAATAGTTCCAGAAGCTCCTCGTCATTTGTCTGCTCTGCATATTGCATTAAAATATCCCTCTTTAATGGGGAGGAATATAATACTGCCTTAGCATTCCTCGCCATAATATCTGTTCTTAGTAAGAAGTTGATGAACTCGTGGGCTTCATCTATGCTTTTTGCGTCCCTCGGTATGACAATGAAGTCCATCCAGTATAGACCTCCGTCCTCAGGAAGCACGTATTCGACGTTGGGGTTCTCCTCTTTAACCACAAGTATGTCGCCGCTCCAGGCTTGAGCCAAGTAAAGCCTGCCTGCCACCAGCTCCGGCATATATTGCCCAGCCCCATAAAATCCAACAAGGTATGGTTTAATATCCTTCAGCAACCTTATCACCTCATCCATTACATCACCATTCCAGTTCCTTCGCTCCGCAGGGTTATAGCCAAGTTTAATCATGGCTGCCTGAACAACATCTAAAAACTCCACCAACAGGGAGACTTTTCCCTATATTTTTCTAGGAAATTCTTGTCAAGAAAAGTGCTCCACGAGGTTGGAGGGTCATTAACACCTATTTTAAGATAGGCTATTCCGGTGGTGCCCCACGTATATGGCACCGTATACTCTTGCATGGGATCCGCCAAGTTTTTCAGGGGCGATGTCCCATTTACCCTTAAGTGTAGATTCCAGCGTTTCTGCTGCTCCTATTTCTAGAAAACCATTCTTTATAAGCTCTTTTATAATTTTGCCCTTTTCTTTAGGAAGATTTTCACGTGCCGTGCTTAAAAGCATGAGTCCCTCAATAAATAAGATGTCGCCAATAAGAAGTGCGATGTCACCGCCGAACTTGCCAAAAACCGTCATTTTTGAACCTTTTCTCCTTGACTTATCTATGATGTCATCGTGAATGTCCGCAGCTCCTGTTAAAAGCACTAATGCTGCGCCTACATGCACAGTCTCCTTTGGATTGCCTCCGGCAGCTTCGCAAGCAATGGAAAGAAGTGCTGGATGCTGGAAATTGGTTCGCAGATCCTCTGCAAAATAGTTTATCGCTTCACGGATAACTTCACACCTGTATTCTTCCATTGTTATGGTTTCTATGGCGATGTTGCAGGCTTCTCTTCCCATCTGCTCTATTTCTGCAATTATTTTTTTAATTTCTTTCTCGCTATTCATCCGTAATCAGTTTATTTTATTCCGCGGTTGGTATTTGTTCTTTTAGTATGTCATAGTATACTTGTAGGTATTGTTTTCCTTTTTTGGTTATGCTGTAGACTTTTCTTTTCCTCTTTCCATACTGCTGTTTTTGGCTTTGGACAAGGTCCTCTCGCTCAAGCTTGTTTAGGAGAGGATATAAGGTTCCATGCCGTACTTTCAATTCTGAAGCTTTTTCAATTTGCCGCTTTATTTTGTAGCCCCACATGGGCTGTGAGCTTATTAGCTTAAGAATTTGGAATTCAAGCAGGTTTTTAGTTATTTGTTGTACAATATGCCTTCTAAAATTTTCCTCCATGCTTTTAGACACTCTTTCCCTTTTATTATTTTGGGTTGTTGGACATTTTTAACCCTTGAGTTATTGTTAATGTATGCTTTAGTATATCAGCTCTGGAAATAATAAATCGGTTAAAATATGTACCAAAAAAGAACATATGTATGCGTGTTCAACTGTTCTGTTGTTAAACATAACTGTAAGATAGGGGGAAGGAGAAGGTGGTTAAATGTCCAGCCTAAAAGAAGTTCAGGAAAAACTCATGAAAGGCCTCTTAGAAACCATAGTTCTTCAGCTTCTAAGCACAAGCCCTATGCATGGCTATCAGATAATAACAAAGATACGCAAGAACTTCGGAGTTTATTTTGGACCAAGCACGATATATCCGCTCTTGGGCTCATTGGAAAAAAGCGGGTGTATGTAAAAAGCGAGTGGGACGTGACGGGTGAAAGGCCGAGGAAGGTATATAAGTTAACTGCGGAGGGTCAAAACCTTCTACAAGTAACGGAAGAGTATCTCAATATTATATGCAGAAAGATAGGTGCGTTGGGGATTCCGAAACTTTCAGAGGAAGAAATATCCCATATAATTACAACTCCCATTGTCGAGACGGCAAAGAGAATTCCGAAATAATAAACGACAGCAACCAGTCACCTTTATCTTTAAACTTCCCTAGCTATTACTAGGGATGTTTGTTGGAAAAAGTTGACCTTCTAATTCAGGGATGCCTAATCCTCCCGCTAAGCAGTAGAGATATCATTAAAGACGGCTACATAGCCATAAAGAATGGGGAGATAGTTTCCCTTGGAAAACGTGTTTCTGCCGACAACATGATTGCAGAGAGGGTTATCGATGGCAGAGGAAAAGTTGCCATGCCTGGGCTAATAAACTGCCACGCACACGTGGCTATGACCTTATTAAGGGGAATCGCAGAGGACAAGCCTCTGGAGAAGTGGCTTAAGGAGGCCATATGGCCCCTTGAAGCCAGACTAACCCCTGAGGACATTTATGCAGGTGCACTTCTGGGTTGTTTGGAAATGATTAAGAGTGGAACTACATGCTTTGCGGACATGTATTTCCACGAGGAAGCTGTGGCTAGGGCTATTGAAAAAAGCGGTTTAAGAGCTAGCCTAGCTGAAGGCATCATTGAAGCTGGAAACAGCTTGCTCGGGGAGAAAATGCTGAAAGCCAGCGAGAATTTCGCAAGAAATTTTAACGGATATGCTGGGGGCCGAGTTACCGCCATGCTTGGGCCCCACGCAGCCTATAGTTGTAGCCCTGCGCTCCTGATGAAGGTTAAGGAAACTGCCGCATCATTAAATTTGGGTATCCATATTCATCTAGCGGAATCCCATGAGCTTTTCAAGGATTTCGAGAAAATTTATGGGTGCAGTGAAACTCAATTCCTGGATAGGCTGGGCCTATTCAAGCTGCATACTCTCGCAGCGCATTGTATAGATCTCTCCGAAGATGATGCTCGAATCTTAGCTGGCGGCCGCGTAAACGCTGTTTATGTTCCGGTGGCTAACATGAAGCTTGGTTTAGGGACTGCCAAAGTAAGGGCGCTTATGGATTTAGGGGTTAATGTAGCCTTAGGCACAGATGGTCCGGCCAGTAATAACGTTCTAGACATGTTTGAAACAATGAAGGTTGGCGCATTGCTCCAAAAGTGCATATACAGGAACCCCGCATCTCTATCCGCCTATGAAGTTGTGAGAATGGCCACAATCAACGGGGCTAAAGCATTGGGGCTTGAAAGGTTTATAGGCTCTCTGGAGGTGGGCAAGAGGGCTGACATAATTCTTATAGATCTTTCAAAACCTCACTTAAAGCCTTTACATGACATTTACGCATGCCTAGTCTATTCGGCTAGGGGGGGCGATGTTGACACGGTTATAGTCGATGGGAAAATTTTGATGGAGAATAGAAAAGTTGAAACCTTAAACGAACGAGAAATTATGGAAAAAGCTGAAAAACATGCATATAACCTCATTAACCAAGAAGATCGTAACTGAAGATATTTTTAGAATGTGCTAAGCCTATATTTCAGTTGACGATTTTTACTCGTGGAAGAATAGGTGAAACTTTGAATAGTGGTCGAAAGTTACTAAGCAAAAGTTTAGCTAGCCAAATTTTAAGTCTCTGTAGAAGCATCGCTGGCTCCCGATCCATTGTAGGAGCATGTGTTTGCGGTAGCTACGTGCTTGGCCAAAAAGAGGTACCCCTTGAGGTTTTGCTTATTATCGATGGCTTTAGCCCTGGGCTAATGAATCAGTTTAGGTTTATCGGCAGTCACCCTCTACTAATTTTTGCTTTGGACAAACGTTTTTTTGAAAGGGATGTGGAGCAGGGTTTCCTAGGCGAGGCTTTCGCCATTCAATTACTTTTTCCCTATATTCCGGTCGTGAATTATAATTACCTAAAAACCTATGAAATTAAATTAAAAAGGCGCATAATTCTTGAATGTATGGAAAGCCTCGTGCTTGATTTCCCAGAACTATCCTATGAACTGCAAATAAGGCCTGAATACTTCCTTTACGAGGCTTTGCTGAGCAGAGTTCGCCTTTTCCCTCCGATGCTCTACACTGTTTCAAACTTCCTCCGCAGCGACTTGAAGAATGCAAATGTACAGAGTGCCATGGAAGGATTCTGTGAAGCTCTTAAGGCTTTGGAAAGTGAGGGAATTGTGGAAAAGCCTGATGAATGCTTTAAGATCTCCAAGGATTTTATTAATAACGTGAAGAGTAAAAAAGTTCGCTTTACGAGTTTTCTCAAAATCTCACAGAAAACTCTATTTATGCACCTACTAGCGATTTTTCCAAACATTTTTAAGTTTCTTTGGCAAAGCAGAGCTATCCTCCGTAAGTTTCTATCGTTTGAAACGTTAAATTTGGAATTGATGCCCTCTATTGAGGATCCTAAAACGTACTTGCTTGTTCCCACAGCCAATGGGCTTGCCCCCCTGTCAAGCAGGTTCAATGTTGAAGCTTTTGCCAGAAAAGTTCTATCATCTGAATCTGGGGCGGAGGTTGAGATTAAAGAGTTAGGCGGCATTTTAAACGACGTCTACTTGGTCAGCATTACGGTGGACGGTGAGGTGAGAAGGGTTGTTGTGAAGAGTTTTAAGAACTGGTCCAACTTTAAATGGTTCCCAATAGCCATATGGACTATTGGAACCGTAAAATTCGCTTTTCTGGGAAAGGTAAGACTTGAAAGGGAATATGCCATAAACAGGTTTTTGCACTCGAAGGGTTTCGCTGTTCCAAGGATGCTTGGCATATACCCTGAGGAGCGTTTAATTATTATGGAATATTTGGAGGGCGAAACTCTGGATAAACTTGTGAAAAGAATTCTAGAGGCCGGGAATGAAAATGATGTTGAAGCGGACTTAAAAATAGTGTATAAAGTCGGCGAAATACTCGCCAAGGTTCACGCCTTAAATATTGCTTTAGGCGACACAAAGCCTGAAAATATTCTTGCTGGAAAAGATGGGCGGGTGTGTATCCTCGATTTGGAGCAAGCCTCGAGAAATGGGGATAAGGCTTGGGACGTCGCTGAATTCATTTACTATACCGGGCATTATGTTCCCCTGTTTAGGGGTACAAAAATGGTGGAGCTTGTTGCAGAAACATTCATAAAGGGCTATCTGGCGGCCGGCGGGGATCCAAAATTTGTAAAGGCTGCTGGAAAAACGAAATACACGAAGGTTTTCAGCGTCTTCGTTTTTCCCCACGTAATCTCCGCCCTTTCAAATTTATGTAAAAAGGTTGAGCTTTTGGGGTGAGAGGGTGGTTAAACCGGGGACAACTCTAACGTTTTATGGAGGAGTTAACGAAATTGGAGGAAACAAGATTCTCTTAAGGGACCTGGACACAAAGATTCTCTTAGATTTTGGAATGTCCTTTGCTCTTAAAAGGCAGTATTATTCTCCGCCGTTTCTCTCTCCCAAAAGCGAGAAAAGCCTTCTTGAACTTGGCATTCTTCCGAAAATTGATGGCGTTTATCGATTTGATGAGAAAAGTGCTGAGGTCGACGCGGTTTTCATTTCACATGGACATATGGATCACTCAGCTTACCTTTCGTTCATAAAGCGTGAAATCCCAGTTTATTGTGGAGAGACAACAAAGATTATTCTTGAGGTCTTTGGAGAGATGCGTAGGGCTGATCTGGAGTTTAATGTTGAGGGAATAAAATTTCAACCATTCAGAACAGGAGACAAAGTGCGCATCGGAACCATGGAAATTAGGCCGGTGCATGTGGATCATTCGGTTCCCGGAGCTTATGGCTTCATAATTTACACTTCAAGCGGCGCTGTTGTCTACACTGGTGATTTTAGGATTCACGGGACAAAATATAGGATGACAGGCGATTTTGTGCAGGAAGCCAAAGAGGCTGAGCCTGTGGCTGTAATAACAGAGGCTACGAACATGACTGGTGCTTCCGTGTCCTCGGAGGCTGAGGTTAGGGAGAAATTGAATAGAATTGTTAGCCAGGCTGAGGGGTTAGTGCTTGCCGAGTTTGCCTACACAGATGTTGATAGGCTAAATTCCTTCTATCACGCTGCAAAGAACAACGGACGCTGTTTGGTTGTCCCTCCGAAGCAAGCCTGCTTGATGGAAGCGCTACGTAGCGATAGAGGATTGAGGATACCAAGCCTCGATGATGAAAGCATAATGATTTTTCGAAGATCGAAGACTGAAGACAGAAAGAGTCCATTAAGGAAATGGGAAAGACAACTCCTAGAAAAATATCCGGGAAAAGTTTTAGATTGCGAAGCTATTTCGAAAAAACAGGACAAATTCCTTCTATCCTTCTCATTCTATGATTTAGAACAGCTGGTGGAGGTGCAACCTTGGCCTGGAAGCTGCTATATTTCATCGTCCTCCGAGCCCTTTAATGAGGAGATGGAGATAGACTATGAACGGCTTATTAGCTGGCTTGAACACTATGGTTTGCCGCAATATCATGTCCATGTTTCTGGGCATGTAACCCCCTTCGACTTAAAGAAAACTCTAAAGGCGATAAATGCAGCAAAAATTTTCCCAGTTCACACTGAGCATGTTGAGCTATTCGCCAAGTTCATGCGGGGATTAGAAGGCCAAGTAATCCTAATTGAGAAAGGCAAGGAATACAAAATCTAGAGTAAAAAAGGCAAATAGTAGGATGTTGCATGAAGTTTTGAGCGTGAGTATAAGTTCAACTACAGCTTTGAAATTCAGATGCCCAATTCATAACTTCTTTTAGGCCTTAAGGTTGAGGTTGAATTGCGATGGGATATGGGATCCCAGCGGAAAGCAGGCAGCTTTTTGCAGACCTTGATCCATACTCTGGGATTGAGCTGCCTCGGAGGCGCGGTCTTTCTGGAACTCCTTGTCTTTATTGATATTCTACAGAACGGATGCTTCATAGCCACGGAAAACAACGCCCTCGTTTTATCTACTGAGTTGGCCCTAACCTTCTTCGCCGTGGCCTACTTCATCTACCTATTCATCAGAGTGATCCGCTCTTTTGGCTAGTTTTAAAATGGTTTAAATGAAGCTTTCATGATAGTTTAGGCGGCGTAAAAGGTGGTGCTTTGTCAGCGCAAAATGTGGTGGAGGGCGACTATGTACTTTTATATCTTGATCAGAGGAGAACATACCTTGTTAGGGCAGAAGCTGGCAAAACGTTTCACACTCACAAGGGCTTCATAAAGTTCGATGATGTTATTGGAAGGGGGTATGGTGAAAGGATTAAGAGCAGTCTCGGTGTGGATTTTGTTATTTTGAAGCCTCTTCTCCGCGACTATATCATGAAGTCTACTAGGAAAACGCAGATAGTTTACCCGAAGGACGTAGCGCTTATAGTATTATTCAGCGGTATTGGTCCGGGAAGCCGTGTTGTTGAGGCTGGAACTGGGACCGGCGCCTTGACCACCGCCTTAGCCCATTATGTTAAGCCCAATGGTAGGGTCTACAGTTATGAAATAAGGGCGGAGCATCTTGAAATCGCCGAGAAGAACCTTAAAAGGGCTGGGCTTTTGGATTTCGTGGAGTTGAAAGCTAGGGACATAACCCTTGGCATAGAAGAGCGAGATGTGGATTCCGTAATCTTGGACATGGCAACCCCATGGCTTGTTGTCCCCCATGCGTATGAGGCGCTTAGGGCCTGCGGAACTATAGTGTCCTTTAGCCCAACCATAGATCAGGTTGTCAAGACCGTGGAGACCTTGAAGGAAAATGGTTTCGTGGATATTGATACTGTGGAGTGTCTGATGCGGGGTATGCAGATGGAACCGGGTAGAACAAGGCCTCAAACCTTAATGACGGCTCATACTGGGTACATAACCTTTGCCAGAAAGGCGGCGAAGCCCTAAATCCCCATATTCAAAATGAGCATGTTTTTAAAGGAGAATCTCCTTCTTTTAGAAGGAATGCTGAGGTGCTTGTTTGGGTAAAAAGAAGGTTATAAGCGAGGAAGAGTTAAGCGAAATGGTGCTTCCATCCGGAAACGATGTTTTAGGCGTAGCTGTGAAGCTTCTCGGTTATGATCGTGTTCTTGTCAAATGTCAGGATGGTCATGAACGTTTATGCCGTATCAGGGGTAAGATGAAAAGGCGTGTTTGGATCCGGGAGGGAGATGTTGTTCTGGTTTCTCCATGGGACTTTCAGTCCGAATCCCGTGGAGATGTTATTTGGCGCTACACTCACGCACAGGCTGAGTGGCTTCGCAAACAGGGCTACTTAACCATATAATTAGCCTTTTATGATGAAAGGAGATTTTTAGGCTTGTCAATGCCTGAACGTGTTGAGAAAAAGCTTCTCGAAGAGGAGAAAACCTACGAAATTGAGCAGCTTATGAAGGAGAAGCGAAGCGAGGAATATGAGGTTCTAGAGGAGGTTTTTGACCGCTCAACCCTCATGATTATATATGACTTCATGAACAGCGGGGTTATAGACCGAATTTATGGAGTTGTAAAGGCTGGGAAAGAGGCAAGGGTTTACTGGGGCAAGGACAAGGGAGGAAGAGAGCTGGCAATAAAAATTTACCTCACGGTTTCAGCGGAATTCCGCAAGGGTATGCTGAAGTACATTGAGGGCGACCATAGGTTTAAGGGTGTTAAAAGGGATACACGGTCGCTTATTTTTGCATGGGCTCAAAAGGAATTCAAAAACCTTGAACAGGCGATAGCTGCAAGGGTTAAAGTGCCAAAGCCCATTGCCGTTAGGAATAACGTCCTCATCATGGAGTTTATAGGGAAGAACGGCGTTAGCGCTCCATCCCTTAAGGAGCAGCCTCCAGAGGATGCTGAGAGGGTTTATAGGACGCTTATTTCCTATCTTAAGAGGCTTTACCAAAAGGCTGACCTTGTACATGGTGACATAAGCGAATATAACATTATGATGTGGAAGGGTCGTCCAGTGCTCTTCGACATGTCGCAGGCTGTTCCCACATCCCATCCCCTGGCCACATTCCTCCTTAACAGGGACATAGCTAACCTCAACAGATTTTTTAGCCGCTTAGGCGTTGAGGTTCTTTCAGCAGATGAAATTTATAGGGTGATCACTGGTGGCTCAGCCTAGCACCTTCGTAAGAATTCCAAAGGAGAGAGTGGGCGTTCTAATAGGAACTAACGGAGAGACGAAAAAGGCCATTGAGCGAATGCTCTCCGTCAATCTTGAAGTGGAAAGCGACACTGGAGGAGTTACAATATCCCTAAAAGAGGGCGCGGAGGATCCTTCGTCTCTTCTGCGGGCCAAGGAGGTAGTTATAGCTATAGGCCGAGGCTTCTCCCCGGAACACGCCTTTAAGCTAATCGAAGACGAGAACGCTGTCTTAGATATTATTGACCTCCGCGCAATTTTTGGAAGATCAGAATCAGACATAAGGCGTGTAAAAGGCCGCATAATAGGAATGGAGGGCAAAACAAGGAGAACAATAGAGGAGCTAACTGATACTCACATATCTATTTACGGCCACACGGTAGGAATAATTGGAAACATTGAAAACGTTCAAGTGGCAAGAGAAGCCATCCAGATGCTGATCGAGGGGCGACAGCACGCCACAGTTTATGGCTTTCTGCATAGGAAACGCCGAGAACTGAAGAAAAGCATGCTGGAACTATGGGAGAAGCCCGAAGGGGAAAAATAAGCCTTTTAAGGGACTTTTGGCTTCCAAATGCATGTTATTGCTTTCCGTCCGCAGGCTGAAACGCAGGGTGGAGTGGCTTTTTCAGGCTTGCATGCCGAGCAGGTGTACTTTATGTTTTTTCTATGCTCCTCTTTGACTGCGGCTACGAGCTGTTCTTCAAGGTCGACTATGGTTCGTGTTATTTCTAAAACCTGTTTTGGACATTGTGTTATGCATTCTCCGCAGCCATTGCATTTTTCAGAATCCACGACTATGTAGTATTCGCCTGAACCGTCCATATATCCGTAATAGGTTATTATGAGCCTCAACCCCTACTATTGTGTTGGGATTTTGTTTTCTCATACAGCGACTTTGCAAATAAGGCTGCGCCTATGGCTCCTGCGGCCATTGGGTCGAGGCCGTTTTCCTCCCATTTAGGCGGGGGCAGAGTGTTCATGCCAAGCATCCTTTCCAGTCTTTTAATTATTCCAATATTTCTGGACTGTCCGCCTGTAACCACAAGGTCTCTTTCACATCCGACCCTTTCAAGGAGGTTGCACATCCTAATTGCCATGGCCCGCATGTAGGCGGCTAAAACTTTCTCCCTTGACCATCCCCTGCGAAGTAGACCCATGGCCTCTGTTCTTGCGAAGGCGACGCATGTGCAGCTTACAGGGTCAGGTTCTTCATCAACCTTAAGCGACATCTCACCCATATCCTCAATGGGTATTTTAAGAAGGTCCGCCAGCACCTCCATGCCCCTGCCTGTCCCAGCTGCACATTTATCATTCATGAGAAAGGCCAGAACCTTGCCCTTCTCGTCGCATTTTATTGCCTTGATGTCCTGCCCGCCTACGTCTAATATTGTTCTAACCGTGGGACCCCAAATGTAGTTGGCGCCTTTGGCATGGCAGGCGATCTCTGTAAGCGTGTTATGAGCCATGGGAACGTTAACCCTTCCATAGCCTGTTCCAACAATATAGTGTATATCACTTAGCTTCAGGCCCGTTCCTTCTAACGCCCATTCCATCACTTTTTTGGCGCTGTCAGAGCTGCTTGAGCCTGTTCGCATTATGCTTACTGAGTAAACTTGCCCATCAACCATTATCGCCGCCTTTGAGCTCACAGAACCCACGTCCACCCCTGCTGTGATTATGTTTGAGCCTTTAGGCTTTCTTTCAGGTATTACCAGATGGTACTCGCGCCATCTCCAATATTGCCGGTTTTCCTCGCTCATCATTTTCCCCCAGCCTTGTTCAGGGCATGAAGGGCTGCTCCAAGGGCTCCAGCATATTCAGGATTTTCCGGAACAAAAATTTCAGTTTCAAGTTTCCGTTTAAGAGCTGCCGTGAAACCTAAGTCTTTAGCCACCCCTCCAACAAGTATAACGTCAGGCCTAATACTGACCCTATGGGCTATAGAGGTTATCCTATCGGCTAAGGCGTCGTAAATTGCCCGGGCTATCTCATGCTTGGGCTCCCGCTTATGAATGAGGCTTACAACATCAGTTTCCCCAAAAATCACGCAGGTGGCGTTAATTGAAACCGTACCCTTAGCCTCAAGGGAGAGGGCTCCCATCTCCTCAAGCTTAACCTCAAGGGCCCTTGCCATAGCCTCAAGAAAGGCTCCGGAGCCTGCAGCACACCTCTCATTTATTGCAAATTCCAAGACTGTTCCCTTCTCATCGCAGACAACCACCCTAGATTCCTCGGCGCCGACATCAATTATGGTTCTTGCCGAAGGATACATAAAGACTCCTGCCTTAGCGTCGGCCGCTATCATGCTTATTGTGCTGTCAGCGTATGGAGCTATCTCCACACCGGTTCCTGTAGCGGTAACATGCCGGATTTCCTTTAGGCTCAATTTAGCCTCCTTTAGGGCTTCTTCAAAGGCCTGTTTAGCTGCCCTTCTAGGCTCGAATCCTGAGGGGATAATGCTCCTTGCAATAACTTCTCTGTCCCTTAGTATAACAACTTTGATGTTCTGCACTCCCATGTCTATGCCGGCTACTATCATGCTGGTCGCCCCTTAAATTTCAACCCTTGCCTCAAGCATTTCCAAGAAAGCTTCAACCCTCGTTTTTATTTGTCCCACATCCTCCCTAGTGTAATCAGTGTCAAGATAATAAACGGGCACATTTAGCTGGTCTAAAACCTTCTTTATTCGCATGTACTCCATGGCATAAAGCATGCATCCCCTATAAACATAATAAATTACGCCTCCGACATTCCATTCCTTAACCCTATTGACAAGCCAGTTAACCCTATCCTCGTTTCCCTTCTCAGATGTGAAGCATGGGCATGTGGAGGGTAGGAGATATCTCTCAGCGATGGCTTCAAGGAGGTCGTCCATGGTTCCCTCATCCACGCCCACGGGATCATATAAGAAGCGGTCTCCGGAGCACAACTCATCGGCAACTATGACGCCCTGAGGCTTAGCCTCCTCAATGATGTTTGGAAGCTTCCAGTTGTCCGGCCAGATTATCGGCGTTCCAGTAATCATAACCCTTGGAGCGTTGGGGGAGCATGCCCAAACATTTTCTTTAGCCCTCCTTTCAAGTTCCGCGCATAATTCCTCAGCTTTCATGCTCCATCTTTCAAGGTCATCCCACATGGCTGTCTGGTTAACTAGCATAGCGTCTCTGCCCATTATCACGGGCCTTCCCTTCCTCAAATTTTGCAGTCTCCTGAAGGCACGTGTGGCCCTATGCGTGAGTTTTATGGCTGACTTAAGCCTATTAGCCGTAATTTTTACTCCGGTAAAACTTTCAATTTCCTCCTTAAGCTTTATGAGTTGTTCTTTCCAGAAGGTCTGAGACTGATTCATGCTCTTAAACCGTGGAGGGCATATAGCCCATACTGGCTTATAGTCGCCTATGATTTCGCTGAGTTTCGTCATGCTATCACATGTAAGGGGAGTTATCAGCGCATCGCTTAATTCAAGAAATGGCGACAATCCAAAGAGGGCTACACCTATTGTTGAGCGTACAACAGGGCATACCTCCACAGGTACAACTCTGTTTCCAATTTTGGCCGGATCATACCAGCCTGAACTCACCCGAACGGGTATAGCGTCAGCGGCTAGGATCAATTCGATGGGTGCGGATATGCAAGTGTAGCCTATCACCTTTTTACCCTCTTTTTTGGCTTCAACTAATTCCTTTTCACGGGTTTTGAAATCGGCAATTTCATAGAAATAGTCCATGACCTTAGGCCTGTTTGTCCAACCTTTCTTCATGCGATCAATGTACTCGGCAATCAGTCTAGTATAGGCTGTCCGAATTGTGCTCTTTATTTCTTCAGCCTCTTTTTGGGAAACTTCAACTCCATACTTTTTCTCCATAAACATCCCCCTAATTGCTTTCAAGCCAGTTTCTCGACTTGAACATGATTTTTCCAGCAAGGGTCAACTTTAAACAGTCGTCATAGGGGCACATTTCGATACATCTCAGGCAGAGGATACAGGCGGAAGTTGTCACGTCACCCCCCTCCTTCTCGTAAACCTCCTTAATCTGGGGCGGACAGACCCGCTTGCAGATTCCACATTTTGTGCACTTTTCCTTGTCCTTCTCCAACCTAAGGAGCGAAATCTTCTTGAAGGGCGGAAATCTGCTGAATAGGCCTGTTAGGCCGCCCAGTGGGCAGATTCTGCACCAGAGGCGCCGGTACGCTAAGGCGCTGATGGTGACGAAAACTAAAACAGCCATGTTAATTGATGTAATATAATATCCAGCCTCATAGAATAATCCCTTAGTATGCGAAAATACAAACGTGGAGTTCATGGCTCCTATAGCAACTTCGCATAAAACACAGAGCGGCCTCATCGGGCACACTTGACAGTAGGGCGCCGAAGCATAGGAGTACAAATAGCCGCCTTTCTCGGTTCCTGAAACCAGCTGAACTCCAAAAATTGCCTTAGAGCCTAAAATAACGCTTATAATCATGAAAGCGGCGATAATGACATATCTCAGCTGCTTCAGCGCCACGTTTACTTTGTCCGACATTTTGCGGTAGGGCCTTCCAAAGGCTCTTCTGATGTACGATAGCAAGTCCATGTAGAAGCCGAAGGGACATATCCAACCGCAGAAGGCTCTTCCGAGAAGGAGGGCCATTAATATGACCAGGCCGAACACTATTGCCAGCCTTTCCAAGCCTGTTGTGGTATAAATTATTCCCCAGCCGAACCCGACCCCAGTCTCCCAGAAGGGATAAAGGTATGCTTGCATTTGCCAGATTGGACATGTAACCGTTCTTCCCGAGGGATACCAGCAAGCAAGCACCGGCACGGATAAGCCGTCAGGGAAGGGTCGCCCAAAGATTTCTGTCCCGATGACTATGTCCCTGGGCGCGTTTCCCACCTGTGGATATTGGGGTAAACCGAAGGGTCCAACAATCAACCCGAGAAAGATTAGTGGAATTGATGCTGCTTGGATGAAAATTCTGAGGCATGTAACCCTTTTTGTTCGATCCCTGACCCATATTAGGATGGCTAAAATACCCATCGAAATTAATCCCGCGGCAATTATGATCTTCAATATTGTTGAAATTGTTTCTAACATGGTTCGCCACGGGCTCCAGCGTTTATCATAAGATCACCAGCGAGCTTAACATGGCGCTGATTCCAAGAATTAATAATATTCCAGCGCCTGCAAGGCGTATCCACTTTTTCCAAAGCGTGGCCTTATTAAGCAGCCAGCCTGCAATCCCGCCTAACAGGAATATGGGCGAGAGGGTTGTTCCAAGCCCGAATAGAAATGCCATTAAAAGCGGGTTTAAGGGATTTGGGGCGGTCACCCCATATATAAGTAGCGTCATCAACGGAGGGCAGATTATGAGGCCCCTTGTAAGGCCCATGGCAAAGGAACCAGCGTCAACTTTTCCGAAAACATTGTTCTTGTGAAAGCTGCTCGCGTCATGTAGGCTGCATTGGCATGATTTGTCCCCCCTTTTAAGAAGACTTGCTCCGATAATTATCGTTACCAAGCCAAAGGCTATCGAAGCATAGCTCTGATATGGCCTAATGTAGACGTCATCAATAAGTAGCTTGAACATGTAGGCAAGACTGCCCACAAGCGTATATGCTGTAATTCGGCCGACATTATATGTTGCCGTAATGGCTAATGCTCTACGGAGGCCAGCGCCTACACCAGCGATATAGCTTGTGATATGGGGTAGGCATGAGGGGGCGCAGAGGCTTAATCCGTAAAATAAGCCTAAAACCAGAGACCCAAGGTAGATGTCGGAGATTTCAATGGGAGGCCACATTTATCTTCAACAGGCTATTGTTTTTGAATTATTCATACACTCAATTATTTAAGCATTGCAGGTTCTGTGGCTATTTTATTCAGGTTTAAGGCGCCATTATCAGCCTTGTGTTGTATGTGAGAAGATAACTTAAATGGTCCTCGTCATAGGGGTAGTTTTCCGTGGGTGGGTATGGGAAGCAGCTCATCTTGTGGAATGGCAGCGGATCCACCGTGAAGCTTAGGTATGGTAGGCCTTTAACTTTGAACCAGCAGCTTACAAATATGAAGAAGCTCCGTTTCATGCCCTCTGGCTGCGGAGGCAAGTCCGCTGGGAACAGCACGTGAATTTGATCGCCCTGCCTGCCTATCACGAACTTGTCGTCCGCCTCAAGCAAGAGGGCTGTGACGTCGCCGTATCTAGTGAAATTTCCTGAGGATGTGCTGTTTGTTGGAAAGGCCTGTGAAAGCTGGGCTGAAACTGGATGCACCTCCATTATGGTTATGCTCTGTTGTGGCGTCGTGTCCACCGCTATGAAGTCGAAACGTGTGTCAAAGAACGTGTGTATCCTGAGGGAGTAGTCATTTGTCGGGAACAATCCGGTGAGGTTAATCACGAAGATATCTGTTCCTACATCGCATAGCGGAAACTGTCTGCTCTCCGGAACGGGAACCCAGTTTCCGTTTGCGTCCTTAACCTCCATGTAGGGCGGCGGAAACGGCCTGATGCCGGGCTTATCTACAAATTGGGCAGCCCACTCTCCCTGCACATTTCCAGGCGAGTAGAATATTGTTCCAGCTACCACAAGCTTGATCTCTTTAGCGTTGGATAAATCCCCAAGGTTCAGCTCTAAAGTATCCCACTGAAACTCATGTCCTTCAGTATAAATCCCATCCAGCTTTACGATAAACGGAAGAACATCCCTTCCATTTCCGTCCACCGCTGAAACTGGAGCACGCAGATTTTTGCCCACAGTGTATATTTTGCCTTGCCCCTCAAGGTTGTATATATACGTGGCCTTAGTGGAGTAAACTTCAACATCCTCCGAATGTTCAACGACAACTAAAGTGACGGAATCGATATAGAAGATCTCGTCAGCCACTTGGATAAATAGAAACTCATAAAAGCCATCTTTAATTCCAGGTTCAACCCTTACCTTAATGTAATCCCATGGATAACTATATGCGAAAACTATCGATCCGTCCTCTTT
>CAZZKO010000041.1:0-1804 GCA_964654925.1 uncultured Candidatus Bathyarchaeia archaeon | reverse complement strand
TATCCGGCAAGAATCAAAACAATTTACAATAATCTACAGTAACTTATTTGTCCATACTTAAAAGTCGTCTCCACCGCCAAAGTTGAAACGCCAGCTCTAAATCAAACCCTATTGCCGCTTAATTATATCCATGATTTTATTACTTATCTCCTCGGTTTCCAGTCCCTCTATGAGGTCTCTATCCTCCGCGCCCAGCCAATCTACTCTCGGAGAGAGAATAAACTTTCTGCTTGCTTCGACATCTTGGGCTTTAATGTGGATTGCAATGGATGCCAGCTTTATATCGCCCGCCCCTGTGAAAACATCGCCGACAACAACCTGCCTAGGTGAGCCCTTATATTTTAAGGCCAAATCAAAAATGTGCTTTAGCTTTGATGCCCCCTCCATTTTGGCTGGCATCTCAAGGGTCCATCCATGCCCCTCGGCTAGAGGCTTAAGCACTTTAGGCAACTCTTTAACGGCTCTTCTAAACTTTAGCTCCATAAGCCTTATCGACGAATCCACAGCCTTCGCCCACAATTCCATAAACACTTCACTCAAAAACTGCGAGAAAGTAGCATTATTCGACCATAAACACTGTGTTAGGCTAACTCCGGCCTCCTCAAAAGTGAAGGGAAACCTCAACAGGTTTTCCTTCCTATCCACAACAACCATATCAAAGTCGCATTTGATATCCAAATGCCTAACCTCTGCAACACCGAATATTTCATTATCACCGGTGAAATCCTCTCCTAGATATGTTATCACCCTGACATTCACCCCTCGAGACTTCGCCCGCTCAGCAAATTGAATAAAATCTTCCAACATTGGGATGTCCCCTAACCTTTTAGCAATTATAAGAACCTCGCCGCCGGCCCTGCCCATCATCTGCATAAAATACCGCACGTACTCACCCGGGTCATTGAAGGTCACCGTTTTCTCCGGCATACTTCCAGCGCTTAAATATTTAAGTAGTACAGGCAAGTCGCTGGAGTGGTTCCAAATAAGGTCGAAGAAGGTTTTCAGCGACTGTGCATACTGGGGCGAGTCATTCCAAAAACCTGAATCCGCCGGAGATTCAAGATCCAGCGAATCCTCAACCATTAAGGACGTAAGCGTTTCCCTCTCATCCACTATGAGCATGCGGGTTTTAATTTGGAAATCCGCATGCCTAACCACGGCATCCTTAATGTAGCCCATGAGAAGATTGGCAATTTTCTCGTCGGCTACGTTTGTAAGGATCTTTACCTCAACCCCCCTACCCTTGCAACCCTTAAGTATATCCTCTAACCCAAAAAAGGATAGGCATATCAAATCATTAGGCGTCGTCAGCAAAAGCGCCTCCCGTCTGCTGTTCTCAAGCATCCGCACCATAACAGTGTAAATGTTCCTCCTTCCACTGTGAACCCTAAACCTCACGTAGAATTATTGCTCGGATGCCTGCTGCTGGAGAACCCTTGAAAAAGCCTCAATCACCGCTGAAAGCCTGCTCTCCATCTCCGAAACCACATTTTTCGCCGCAGAAATTATCGTATTCAACGCCTTATCAATGGCCACCGCCGCATACCTTATAGGCCTACCTAAGGTAGCCTCAACCAGGCCAATGCTCTCCATCTTTTTTATGTTCCTAAAAACATTCATTCGATTAGTTTTCAAAGCCTTAGCAAGCGTTCCAACACTGCATGGACCAAACTTTGTAAGGTGTATGAAAATTTCCGCCTGAATTCTCGTAAAAACCATATCTCTGTAAAATACCTATCAAATTCTCTAAGGACTCTGCATAAAATTGGGCTGCCATGTGTATGTAACAAACAGATGTTACATA
>CAZZKO010000040.1:0-4166 GCA_964654925.1 uncultured Candidatus Bathyarchaeia archaeon | reverse complement strand
TAAGATGTGGGGACAGGGGTTTGCCCCGAAAGGAGCCAAGCTCGATGACACGCTCCCGATGAACCCAGAGGGAGATAAGGGCGGTGAGGCTCAAGGGCTAGGCATTGGATATATACAAATCAATACCTAGCTCAAAACCCTATTCGAAGCTTGTCCGAGTCCCCGAGCTCTGCTGAGGGAAGATCCGCCCTGTCAACTTTGGCCACCGACATGTCATGAATTGCACATGTACCTACAAGGCGGCCTTCCAAAACCTCCCCATTCCAGAGGGTAACCGCGATCCTCTCAGCACCCTCGACCACATGATTGTTCGTTAAAATGTAGCCTTCACTGCTTATTATGGTTCCAGAACCCATGCCTTTAACGGGGAGAACTTGGTAGAAAATATTCTGAATCAGCCTTATAGTGCTTATATTCACAACACACCTGCTCACCTTTTCCAGAATGTCTAAAACTTCAGCTTCATCCCTGTAGGCCAGAATTGCTTCCTCCTTCAATTTGGATGTTGCCCCTAAACTTTAACATTTTCTGCTTTTCCCTTTGAATGGGCCTTAAGAAGCAGAATTATGGCTGCAACCTGTGTTGTAACAACATATAGGATTACAATGATAACTGGGATTTCCAACGTTATCATTAATCCATATACTGCGCCGCTTATGAGCATACCAATCCCATAGGCCGTGTTGAATATGCCGTAGGCTGTGCCCCTAAAGAATGGAGGTGCATACTCCAAGACTGCAGCTCGATAAACTGACTCTTGCATTCCCAAAACCAAGCCGAAGAAGATTGCAGCGAAAATTAGCATTAACATGTTTGTACCTGCAAGGGTGAGTATTGATGGGATCATTGAAATGATGAATGGCAGTATCAAAATTTTGATTTTAAAACTGTCGTAAGCATAGCCAGAGAACAACGCGGAAGGCGCGTCAACCAGCTGAATGACCATATACAGGAGCGGTATGATCCACTGTGCTTCAGGGGCAAGAATTTTATAGGCGATATAAAGGATCAGCTCGTAGGGTATTAATCCTATAGTGCTCAAAGCCACGGATAAAGTGTAAATATAGAAAGCGTTGTGGAGCTTTACATCCCAGGTTCGCTGCGCTTCTTTAGAGGCTTGAGATGCCTTAGCCTCTTTAACCCCGCCAATTTTCGTATAAGCGTATATCAAAGCGGCTAAAAGGGCTAGAAAGGGCAGAAGGAAAAAAGAGAATGTCTGATTGTAGTTATTGTTACTATAAAGCATTAGCCCCGCCACGATAATCGGCCCCAAAACCGCGCCCACCTGATCCATAAGCTCATGTATTCCGAAAGCCTTTCCGGCACCCACCCCCCTGCTCACAATCGAAAGAACAGCATCCCTAGAGGGTGCCCTCAGGGCCTTGCCAACCCTCTCTAGCACTATTAGGATTATGGCTATTTCCCAAGCGCCTGTAAAGCCTAACAGGGGAATGGAAACTATTAATCCGTATCCAAGGAATATGAAAACCCAGTAGGCTTGGGTTTTATCAGACAGCACCCCACTAACAAGTCTCATGGCATAGCCGAGAAACTCTCCAAAGCGGCCGGCAAAGGTGATAACGAAGGCGGAAGCGCCCAACAAAGCAAGGTATGGAGTTACAATGCTACGGGACCCCTCATAGACCACATCGCCCAAAAGGCTTACAATTCCAAGGAGAACAATGGCAAAATACACTTTTTTCGCATCAGCTGAAGCATCTCCCATAATTTCGCCAGCCCTGGGGATTCAAGCTTATTATGGCGATGGATCCATACCTTTTATGTTTTCCCTCAACTCAACTTTCATCAAGACCAATCAAATATGAACTAAACCCTAATAATAAGATAAAGCTTTTATTAATGCTCCAAGTTTAGTTTGGCGAACAAAACTGAAAGGGATGTGTGAATGCCGCTGCAGAAGGGCGATTTCATACTCATAGACTATGTGGCCAAGGTTAAGGAAACAGGAGAAGTTTTTGACACAACGGTAGAGGAGACAGCCAAGAAGGAGCGACTATACAAAGAAGGAGAAATTTACGAGCCAAAACTGGTTGTTGTGGGCGAGGGATGGGTCCTAAAGGCCCTTGACGAAAGCCTAACAACAATGGATGTTGGAAAGCCTGCAACCGTTGAAATACCTCCAGAAAAGGCCTTCGGTCCAAGGGACCCCGATAAGGTTAAACAGGTTCCATTGAGGCGATTAACCTCCAGGGGGATCACGCCAACTATTGGAATGCGCCTGGAATACGATGGAAAAATGGCTGTTGTCCGCTCCGTAGGAGCTGGCCGAGTGCTTTTGGACTTTAATCCTCCCCTAGCCGGCAAAACATTGGTTTACGAGGTTACTGTTCAAAAAAAGCTGGAAACAATGGAGGAGAAAATCGCCGCGCTTATCCACCGTAGACTACCAGCAGTAGAAGTTGAGAAGTTCAAGTTTACCATCAACGGGGAAACGTTGGACATAGAAATGCCGGAAGAAGCCCTATACCTTGAAGGCATTCAGCTTGCAAAAAGGGGAATAGCCCTAGATGTACAAAAATTCTTTCCGGAAATTACAACGGTGAAGTTCACGGAAACGTTTAGGGCGCCAGGGGCCAAAACAAAAGCACAGTAGCCCTTTTACCTAAATCACGCCAGTTTCTCTGGCAACCCTCTCACAGTCTTCCAAGCTTAAGTTTAGCTTATTAAGTATCGTGTAACGTTCAGGTCTTATGGAGCCAGCCATATAAAGGGCTTTCACCACATCTTCCCGGGATAAGCCCAATTCCTGAGCCGTTGTTGGAGCCCCTAAGGTTTTCAAGGTTTCTTTTATTCGCTGCCACTTCATTCTATGGAGATAAGCCGCTAAGATGGTGCCGACACCGCAGCGCTCCCCATGCAGGGCGCAGTTCGGCCTTATAATGTCCAGGGCATGGCTGAAAAGGTGCTCAGAGCCGCTGCATGGACGACTGCTCCCCGCAATGCTCATAGCTACGCCACAGCTTATCAGAGCCTCTAGGAGCACCCGTAAACCTTCCTCGCCTCCAGACTTTATAAGCCTCGCATTCTGCATTACGAGCCTAGCGCCCATCATCGCCAAACTGGCTGCATATGCCCCATAATGCTCGTTCTTCTCTCTATGGGCAAGTCGCCAATCCTCCACGGCGGTAAGCTTTGCTATGATGTCGCCGCATCCGCTTGCCACCAAACGCCTAGGAGCCTGCATTATAATCTCGGTGTCCGCTATAATGGCGATTGGTGCCTGAGCCTTAACTGAGAAGGGCTCTTTAAGCCCCTTCACTGAAGAGAGGGGGCTTGAAATTCCATCATGCGAGGCCGTCGTAGGGACGCTTATGAATGGAATCCCCTGATGCGCTGATCCCAGCTTTGCAACATCGATTTTTGTCCCGCCGCCAACCCCAAAAACCACCTCGGGTTTTAAGGCCTTAATCTTCTCCTCAACAAACTCCACATCTTGGGCTGTAGCTGATTCCACAATAACCGTCTCTGTGGCTATGCCCTCACCATTAAGATACTCCTCAACAATATTTCCGGCAATATGATACGTCCTTGAACCAGTAATTATAAGGGCGGATTTCGTGAAGCCAAGCTTAATAGAAACCTTGGCAACCTCCGCTATTACCCCTTTGCCGACAATAACCTCCCTTGGAAGCTGCATCCAATGATGCTTTAAACTCAAGCTAACCACTGCCAATAAGCTTAAAGGCGCACCATAAATAGATAGCCCAAAAACCTTAAAACTTTTTGTGGATGGCGCTTTTAAATTTGTTTGATACTGTCAAGTTATGGGCGTTGCTGGTGGTCTTTTTAGTGTTTGGTGTGGTCTTATGAAGTTGTACCAGAGGTCGAAGAGCTTTATAAAAGTTTGATTTTGAAGATTGGTTTTTCCTTACTGGGAAGTTGTTGAAGAACCGCCTTGTTCTGGCTTTCATGGTTCTGAACCAGCGTTCAATACGGTTCCTCTCGCCGGAGGTTCCATGCTCCCATTTCAGTCCAAGCGCCTGGAAGGATACCATGTCCCTTGTCAACGAGGAATACTGGCTTGTTTGTGCACGTTAAAAGCGCTTTCCTTAGGAAGGCTTCCGCATGCATTATGTTCCTCTGCCATGAAACCCATATAGCCAACAATTCACGCGTGTCCACGTCTATGGCAGCCCATACATAGC
>CAZZKO010000039.1:0-4969 GCA_964654925.1 uncultured Candidatus Bathyarchaeia archaeon | reverse complement strand
AAAACCTGCTCCGCAAGTTTTATTGTTCCCTTTCAGAGGAAACCATGAGACCTCGATTCTTCCAAGTTTTCAGAGAGGTTCCCCGTGAAACCCTGATAAGGCATTGCCACCTAGACTATAATAGGGAAATGGCCATAATCGCCGAGAGGGAGAGAGAAAGTGAAAGAAGGATCATTGGCATAAGTATGCTGACGGCGGATCCCGGACGGAAAAGCGGCGAATTCGCTGTTGTTGTTGGAGATCAATGGCAAGGTTTAGGTTTAGGATCAAGGCTGACCGATTGCATTATAGAGATCGGCAGGGAAATGGGATTGGAGCGAATCTACGCCTTTATAAGTTCAGACAACTCAAGAATGATCAATTTATGCACAAAGAAGGGCTTTAAATTCGAAAAGATAAACGGGGAGCTCGTAAAGGCCGGTCTAAACATAATTTAAGGAGACAAAAGACCCTTAACATTTGCACATTTAAATCTAGGGAAACAATTAAAAGCGGGACCAAGCATCTGTTTTAAAATTCACCATTACGGATGTCGGTAATTTGGGATTGATTAACCCCCTCGTAGCCGTCATCGTAGTCTTTTCCATACTGGGGATTATGTTATATAGGCATGTGAAAATTGGAATAGCCTTAAACTCTACGGCCATTCTGCTGGCCCTACTTGCCGTAGACTGGGCTAAAATTCCTGAAATTGTATGGACAAGCGTTAATCCCTTAACCCTAGAGGGACAGCTAACCCTCTCCATAGTTTTTTCAACCTTTGGGGTTATGTGGATGAGTCAACTCTACAAGGACACTGGCGCCTTACAAGAGCTTAGCGAAAGCCTAGGCAAAATGATCAGGAATCCGAAAATTATTTTAGGCGTTCTCCCAGCAGTGGTTGGGCTTCTCCCCGTTCCAGGAGGGGCCCTAATGTCCGCCCCAATAGTGGATTCAGAGGCTGAGAGGCTGAAATTAAGCGCTGAGAAGAAGGTTTATGCTAATCTATGGTTTAGGCATATAACTTTGCCGATCTATCCCCTAAGTCCAGTTTTCATAATAACTGTTGCATTAACAGGGATAACTGCCGCTTCGCTGGTTGGGCTGCAAATACCAATAGTCGTGACCATGTTGCTAGTGGGATATGTAACCAGTTTCTGGGGCGTTCCCTCTCCGGAACCCCCTGATAATGGTTCAAAAAGGCTGACGAATTCCAACTTGAAGGCTTTCCTCAAATCCTTTACGCCCATCCTGGCCACAATCGTCGGAGCCATAAGCATAGGACTGGCATGGCGCGACCTATCTAGGAGGGGCATAGATATCCTGGTAGCCACGGCCATGGGAATAACAATCCTAGCGGCAATATCGAAGGCTCGCCCTAGAACTGTTGTAAACTCCCTTAGAAGCAGAATGATTTATGACATAACCCTAGCAACTTACGGAGCGTTCCTCCTCAGGGGCGTCGTAAACGCCTCAGGTTTTTCAGAGGTTTTTAAAAACCTAGTAGTAAACGGAAACATTGACATTTTATGGCTTATGATCGCCATTCCAACGATCTTCAGCTTTCTTACAGGCTCCCCCTCAAGTGGTGTTATCATATGTGCATCCATGCTTGGGGGAATTTTAAGCTTCACAACAAAAGCCGTAGTACTAATCTACATGGGCGCATACCTCGGATACATGATAGCGCCAACCCATCTATGCTTTACATTCACCGCAGAATATTTCAAGACGCCTCTTGGAAGAGCCTATAGACAGCTCATTCCATCCTTCATATTGTCCTTTGCAGCAGTCCTGATCCTTTATTTCCTTCCATTCTAAAATGGAAACCTTTAAAAGCCCTGAAATTCCCAAGCCTTTAACGGGGTTTCCTTTGACCCTCAGCGCGGACACTATCTACAGCTTGGGTTTAGCTCTAATGTTTTTAGGCATACTCATAACAGCAGTGGCTGTTCTAATGCTTTTTATTGCAGGCCTCAAAGGAAAGGTCAAAGCTCGGGGAGGAGGAGCCGTAATAATCGGCCCATTCCCAATAATATTTGGAACAGATAAAGAATCCCTCAGGGATGTTCTGATTCTTTCAATGGTTCTCATAGCCATTCTTATGGCGCTTACTGTCTTGCTACACTTCCTATACGCTAGGTGAGTGGAAAATGAGCTCAAAAGACAGCGGCCAAAATGGAGGCGCGACGTTTAAAGGCTTTTCAATCCTATTCCTTTTAGGATTCCTCGTAATATTGATTGGCATGACGCTTATAATCGCCGCTACAATACTTCTCGGAGGACAGGGTAGCTCTTGGGGCGTTGGCGGAGTGATATTTATTGGACCCTTCCCGATAGTTTTTGGAGCCGGTCCTGAGGTTCACTGGCTTGTTTTTATTGCAATTATTCTGGCTATCCTAAGCATTGTAATGCTTATTCTGATGCGCAGATATGCCTTAAGAAATCTCTAACTTGCCCTTGTCCCCTTCTCCTCTTTTCCATAAATTATGTAAAGGAATATCAAAACCAAAGCGATGAAAGTTACAGTCATAAGTATGTATTTCAGCGTTTCGAAGTATGCACCTATTTCCAAACCTGACGTCTCTCCTTTAATTCAGCATAATTTAAACTCATAATATTTAAACAGTTGGTTTCTTCCACTCCCTCATCAATGCATCATATAGCTCATCTTCACTTTCCACGGTTTCGTACCAGCCCAAGGCCCTGGCTATTTTCTGGGCTATAAGATGGTAGCATAAATGCACCTTCCTATCTAGAACTCTAAAGTAGAAGTCGTCGCATGTGCAGAAATCCACGTCGGGCATTATCAGGTAGTCCCTCCCCCTTCCTACAACAATCCACACTGTTCTGCCGCTTGGCTTAAACGTGTACTTTTTCACTTTGCCCTCCTTAAGGGCTTCAAAGGCCCTTGCGAAACGCTGCCCGAAAAACTCATATAACTTGTTCAAGTTTTCGCCTGTCAGCCTTCCAGTTGCCCTAGCTTCTTTACAGACAGCTTCTATAACATCATCTTCGAAGCTGGATTCCATAAAAATGTAGGGTTCCTTTTTAGCCTATGAAGGCTTTTCCGTTCATTCTATTTTGATAGGCTCACCCTTCGGTTTTGTCTCTTTTATTTTCGGCAGCCTAATTTCCAAAACGCCGTTCTTGTATTGGGTTTTCGCCTCTTTAACGTTGACCTTCGCCGGCAGACTTATCTCTTTATAGTATTTACGCTGGGGATTGTCAACACTTATGACCAAGGAATCCTCTGTACCGTGGAGCTTAATCTCCTCCTTCTCAACGCCTGGAAGCTCAGCCACCACCTGGATTTCATTGTCTGTTTCAACTATGTCCACTAGGGGTTCACGTTCTTCCTTAACCTTCGGCCCAAACCTACTTGGCTTAACGTTTCCAAACTCGCGGATTTCAGGCTTACCGTCAGGACCTATCTTTATGCTATATCCATATACAAAGGGCCCCCACTCCCTCACAACGGAGCCGTCTGGAAGCTTTCGTTCTTTAACGTAATCCTTTGGAACCCTTGAAGTAAACATCTTAAATTCCTCCTCCATCATCCTCTCCATTTCTCGGAACATTCTATCGATGTCTTCGAAGATCCAGCTTCCGAAGAAGGGTGAGCGCCTACGCCTAAACCATTCAGGGAACCATTCCTCATCCTCAGAAGGCATGCATCCCACCTCAGGTATAAAGAATTGTAGGCAATCTATAAGCTTTATGTTAAATGCTAAATGTGGTTTTAAGTTGTTTTAGGTTTCCCAGGAACGTGCCGTCTAGAAGGTATATCTCCGCGTTTCCCATATCAACGGCCCCAGAGCGAAGGATTGGCCCCAGAGCCTCTTCGCTTTCCCCGCTATACGCCACCTCATCGTTTAGGGGTTTACCCCCGAGAAAGTCATTGAAAGAGGGCATTATAAAAATTTGAGAGATTTTAGGCTTAATCCCACGCTTGGCCAAAGACCCTCTGATGGATCCCTCAAATTTTATGCCTTGCCTTTGCAGCAGGGCTTCCGCCAGCCTAGCCGCGTCGCATTTGGCTTTCACCCAAACCTGCCTAGTTATCCTGAAACCTGCCGGATCGCGGAGGGCTATGACGGGGTGGATATGGCCCATAACAAGAACCTTGCAATTCAGCAGCTCTGGGGGAGGCCACCGATGACCATGGAAAAGTCCAACATCACCTATAATCGTGCCTGCGGATGGTAAAAGCTTTATGTTTTCAGGTAAGAGGGGCTCAAGGTTTCCATCGTGATTTCCAAGGATTATCTCTATTTCCTTCACGCTTTCCTTCAATTCCTTAAAGAACCATGGAACATCCTGCCATTCGCTTAGCTCAGCCATGGCTATCGTATGCTTCACGTCGCCAACAATCAGGAGCCTTTCAGGATTGTATTCGCCTATTATGGCTTTTAGTCTTTGTAAAAGCTTTGGGGTTTGGGTTGGAACATGAATGCCCTTCTCCGAGAGGGCTACCTCCCAGCCTATATGGAGATCCGAGATAACCAGCGCTCTGGTTTTTCCAGCCTTTACGAGGGCAGCGGGGTACGGCACCACCGGGGCTATCATGCGCCTTCCGCATTTCAAGCCTTAATATGATCCAGTATAATTTTGTGAAGCCTTTCGTTCCCAGCGGCCACGAAGGTCACCCTCTCCCTTGGATCAAGCCTAGCATTTAGAGGCCCACCTGTAGGTGTTGTTATCTTCGCCCCAGCCTCGTTCACTATTAACCATGCGGCCGCAGTGTCCGTTACCCTAAGTTTTCCACGGATATCTATGAAAGCATCAGTGGTTCCATCCGCTACATAACACAATTCCAGGGAGTTTGCGCCTAGATGACGTATATGCCTGGCTTTCGCCAGAAGCCCGGTAATTCTAGGCGCGATTTCACGAACCTTATATGTGTTTAAGTCTACGCCTATAACAACCTCATCTAGAGAATCCTCGGTTGAGGGATATATTCTCCGTCCGTCCCGATGGGCGCCACAGC
>CAZZKO010000038.1:0-1810 GCA_964654925.1 uncultured Candidatus Bathyarchaeia archaeon | reverse complement strand
GGGCAAACGAATGTGCAATTTCCACAACCACTGCATAGATCTGCCCGTAGCTTCTTTAGATCCTCAGTTCTTCCCTTATCAAAAGCCTCCTTAATCAGTATTGGGCTTAGATTTTGGACACATATGACCATGCATGCGCCGCATCTCATGCACTGGTATGTTTTAACTTTTTCGAAAACCTTTGATTTTGGGAGTTTCTTCTCGATTTTCTCCTTACTGGGCTTTTGTAAGCCAACCTTATCCAGTATTGGCGAGGTTAAGTTCATTATTATGAGTGCCAGAATTGAACCGCCTAAGAAGTTCATATACGTCTGTATCAAAACGGTTAGGACGCCGAGCCCCGCACCGAAAATGCTTTGTCCACGGTGGGTGAGCGGTGTGGTTGCTGGATCAGTGGCCATGAAGAAGGCTAGAAAGATTGAACTTCCAATGAACAGATGGAACATCAGCCTGAGTAGCGCATCGCCTCCATAAACACCTGTCATCAACAGCGACATCGCAGCCGTTGTAAGAAGATAACACAGAGTTATTCTCCATTTGATATATCTGCGGGCAATGATGAATAGAGCTATGCCGACGATGATGACTGCTAGGCTTGAGGCGCCACCAGGCCATCCGTGATACTTCACTATGAACATTGTCCAGAAAATATCGGAAGGGGATGGCGGAAAGGTATATGCTCCCTCCATAATGAGCACCGGGTTCCCAAAGCAGGACTGTATTTTAACTGCAAAGGATGTTAAGCCTTCATAATTGAGTGGAGCTGCTAATGTAGGTATGTTGGTCACATGGTCTGATGGTATTAGTACATAGAAAAGGAATGGCAGCAGAACCACTAATTTAGCCGCCGCAGCCGGGTTCACATACTTCCTTCCAAGTAAACCCTGAAGCCTCTTGAAAATCACAAGTCCAACAGCAGAAATCACGGCAACATAAATAAGGGCTTCCGGCGCTGCAAGTGGTAGAACTTCAACCATCACCATAACAGGGATTCCAAGAGAGTAAGACAAAGCAACAATTAAGCCGAAGACAGCAGCTGAAGATGCGTTACGTGGACCTGTTGCCTTCATCAGTAGGGAAAGCAAATAATCCAGAACAACAGCAACCGCCACTGCGGTTACGCATGAAACCGCAAAGGTTTGTCCTAACGTCAAATCCTTACTAGGAATCGACCACCATAAGGCAGAGGTAACCCCTGCTATTATAGCTAGAGCGATGAAGGTGTAAAACATCAGTTTGTCCTTAGTCATCCATGAGTATTCTTTTGGTTTAGACATTATTGTAGCCATTTTTATTTTATTCCCTCTTGCTTACTTGGATAACGTTAGACTTTATATAAGGTTTTATCAAATCTCAGAGTATAGCGATCATTCAGAAGGGTTTCCATTGCCGCGTTTAGGCCATATTGACTTCAATATTGATGAAGCATCATCCAACACATAATCCAAACTCTTTAATGGAGATTGGGTGCAACCCTTCTTTTGAAAATAATTCAAGCGGACAGTTTGGATCAGACTCTAAGGGGTCTCCGGTGTAGACATAAGCCCTTGCCCTGCATCCGCCACAGAAATCCCTATATAAGCATTCGCCGCATTTACCCTTTAATAAGTTTCTGTTCCTTAGCATATTAAAAATCTTGGAATTGTACCAAATATCGGATATTCTTTGTTTTCTTATGTTTCCGGAGTTAATTTGCAGGAACGGGCATGGATAAATGTCTCCGTTTGATCTTATGTTAAAGTAATGAAGAGCTGCGTGGCAACCAATTCTAGAGTGAATTAGAAATTGTCTGAGAAGTTTTTCCGGAGGT
>CAZZKO010000037.1:0-1853 GCA_964654925.1 uncultured Candidatus Bathyarchaeia archaeon | reverse complement strand
GGTCGTGGATGTGAACGTCCCCGGAGAAGTGGGCTTCCGCTATGTTCGGCGGGTATATCCGCGTAATCCAGTATTTGGCTATAACCGTTGAGGACAGATAATTGTTTAATCCCTGAAGGGAGTAGCTCATATTCGAGTTTTCCTTGACCCGCCAGTCTTCCATGTCTAAATACTGGTCCACTAGGTCTGCCTGGCTTAGGAGGGAGGCTAACTCCCTTAGGTCTTGATGCTGCTTCCTATATAGAATGTAAGCCTTAGCTGTCCTTGCATGGCCGTTCTCTATTAGGACTTTTTCCACAACATCTTGTATTTCCTCTACCGTGGGTACGCCGTCCTCTCCGAAGCGCTTCTTAAGCTCAGCCACAACTTGATCGCTTAATTTTTTGGCTAGTTCCCTGTCCTTGCCGCCCACGGCCTTGGCGGCCTTCCAAATAGCATTTGTTATACGTTCCTGATCGAAGGGTTCTAATCTGCCATCACGTTTCCTAACAAATTTCAATCTTTCACCTCCTGAAGCACGCGACGGAAGTCCTCAGGCTCCTCGAACCTGCGATATACCGAGGCGAAGCGTATGTAGGCTATACGGTCAAGGTTTTTAAGATATTTCATGACAAGATCGCCTATCTCACTGGAGGAAACTTCCTCCTTACCCATCAGCATTAGATCCTGCCTCACCTTCTCAGCTAGTTCGCGGATCTGATCCATGGAAACCGGCCTCTTCTCACAAGCCTTTTGAAGCCCCCTGACAATCTTGTTTATGTCGAAGCGTTCCAGCCTTCCGTCCTTTTTCCGGACCATGAGTTCAACGGCCTCTATGTACTCGTAGGTTGTGAACCTCTTTCCACAATCACTGCACTCCTTGCGCCTTCTGATGGTGTTGCCTATCGAGTCCCTTGTTTCAAGGGTTTTCAGGTTCTCGGAGCCGCAGTAAGGGCATTTCATGGCATCACTGTCGCGTGCTTCCCATATTTAGAGTTTAATACCATTCCTAAAGCACTATTTGTAGTGTTTTTTAATCCTTGTGTAATGAAAATTTAAAACTCCCCGAAATAGAAGGCATAAAAATATACAAGAACTAGTTTTTCCCCAAGGGACAAATCCTAAAAATGCAAACCCTTATCCCATGATAAGCAATGAAACAAAACAAACCATAAAAAGGCCTAATTTTAAGCCATTACTCGAAAATGGAATGATGAATCATTTTCGTCTTATATCGAAAATAATATAAAGCTATATTAAAGCGTTCCCTGCAAGGAAGGTTTCAAAACATAACATGGTGTACAGTACATTAAGGGGTGGGATGACGCCCCTGGCATTCCAGTATTAATAAAGGGAGGGGTTAGGGCCTTGACATTTCAAGCTCCTTTACGCGGGTGGCTATGAATTCTGTAACCTTCTCCTCGCTGAACCTCAGTTCCTCCTCCTGCTTCTTAAGCTGCTCTCTTATGGTTGCTAAAACCTTTTCCACGTCGAAGGGCTTCACTATGTAGGCGTGGGGCTCCCCTGTTGACGGCTTCTATGGCGTTCTGTAGGGTTGGATATCCCTCTGGGCAACCATTCGTAGGTTATTGCCCTCAACAAGGAATATTGAGGCGTATTCAAATCCTAGGATTTTTCCATTGCGTCAAGGGTGAGCCTAAATAAGGTCTTTAAATCCTCAGCCGCGTTTAATTTTATGGCATAGTTGTTCAGTTCTGAAAGCCTTCTTTCGTATAGGCTTTTTCAGCTTCGAGCTTTTTACGTCTGTTATGTCACGCACTTGAGCTAATGTTCGAATTCCGCCTTCAAGGTTGTAAAATGTTACCGTTCTAGCATCGATGGTTCTTTTTTCACCATCCTTTCTGATTATGGTT
>CAZZKO010000036.1:0-1578 GCA_964654925.1 uncultured Candidatus Bathyarchaeia archaeon | reverse complement strand
AAGCCAACCTTATCCAGTATTGGCGAAGTTAAGTTCATTATTATCAGTGCGAGAATTGAACCGCCTAAGAAGTTCATGTACGTCTGTATCAAAACGGTTAAGACACCAAGCCCCACGCCGAAAATGCCTTGTCCACGATGAGTAAGCGGTGTGGTCGCTGGATCAGTAGCCATAAAGAAGGCTAGAAAGATTGAACTTCCAACGAACAGATGGAACATCAGCCTAAGTAGCGCATCGCCCCCATAAACACCTGTCATCAACAGCGACATCACAGCCGTTGTAAAAAGATAACACAGAGTTATTCTCCATTTGATATATCTACGGGCAATGATGAATAGAGCTATGCCGACGATAATGACTGCTAGGCTTGAGGCACCACCAGGCCATCCGTGATACTTAGCTATGAACATCGTCCAGAAAATATCAGAAGGGGATGGCGGAAAGGTATATGCTCCTTCCATAATGAGAACTGGGTTCCCAAAGCAGGACTGCATATTAACTGCAAATGATGTTAAGCCTTCATAGTTGAGGGGAGCTGCTAATGTAGGTATGTTAGTTACATGATCTGATGGTATTAGTACATGGAAAAGAAATGGCAGCAGAACCACTAATTTAGCCGCCGCAGCCGGGTTCACATACTTTCTTCCAAATAAACCCTGAAGCTTTTTGAAAATCACAAGTCCAACCGCGGAGATCACAGCAACATAGATAAAAGCTTCCGGCGCCGCAAGTGGTAGAACTTCAACCATCGACATGACAGGGATTCCGAGGGAGTAAGACAAAGCGACAATTAAGCCGAAGACGGCAGCTGAAAATGTGTTACATGGACCTTTAGCCTTCATCAATAGGTAAAGCAGATAATCCAGAACAACGGCAACAGCCACTGCGATTATGCATGAAATCGCGAAGGTTTGTCCCAGCGTCAACTCTTTACTAGGAATTGACCACCATAGGGCAGAGGTAACTACTGCTATCATAGCTAGAGCAATGAGCGTGTAAAACATCAGTCTGTCTTTAGTCATCCATGAATATTCTTTTGGTTTGGACATTATCGTAGTCAATTTTTATTCGCCTCTTTGCTTACTTGAGTAGCTTTAGATTTTATATAAGGTTTTATCAAATCTCAGAGTATAGCAATCATTTAAATGGTCTTCATGGCTGCGTTTAGCTGTGTTGTCCTCAATATTGATGAAATTTTATCCAACACACAATCCAAACTCTTTAATGGAGATTGGATGCAACCCTTCTTCTGAAAATAACTCGAGTGGGCAGTTTGGATCAGACTCTAAGGGGTCTCCGGTGTAGACATAGGCCCTCGCTCTGCATCCGCCACATAAATCCTTGTATGAGCATTCGCCACATTTCCCCTTTAATAAACTTCTGTTCCTTAGTGTATTAAAAATCCTGGAGTTGTACCAAATATCAGATATTCTTTGCTTTCTTATGTTTCCGGAGTTAATTTGCAGGAACGGGCATGGATAAATGTCTCCGTTTGATCTTATGTTAAAGTAATGAAGAGCTGCGTGGCAACCAATTCTAGAGTGAATTAGAAATTGTCTGAGAAGTTTTTCCGGAGGT
>CAZZKO010000035.1:0-5831 GCA_964654925.1 uncultured Candidatus Bathyarchaeia archaeon | reverse complement strand
CTCGCAGAATTTGCAGTTAAAAGGGCATCCTCTCACCACGTTTAAGATGTCAACAGGTTCGGTGTCGATATATTCTATCTTTCGATCATACTTTTGCATTTGAAGCAGGTGTCTAGCTGGCATCGGTACTTGGTCAAGGTTATCTATAAATTTCCTAGAATGTGTACATATTCCTCCGTCTTTTCTATGCGCTATTCCCGGTATTTCCAATTCTTTTAGGGAGTTTCCTCTATAATTATTAACCAACTCCAACATCGTATGTTCCCCTTCGCCAAGCACTACATAATCTACCTCCCTATGTCTTAAGACGCCCTCAGGCATACAGGTTGGATGTGGTCCCCCAAGGATAACGCAACATTCAGTGTTGACATCCTTAACCGCCCTAGCTATTTCGATGCTTTTCCAATAATTTATTGAGTTGCAGCTTATTCCCACGAAATCTGGATTGGCCTTCATTATAATAGACTTGATTTCTTCTATGGAATTTCTAAGCAAATAATTGTCGTGAATGCTAACCTTAAAACCTGCTTCCTCTAGCGTTGCTGCTATGTATGCCAAGCCGAGTGGGGGAAGCATCCTTGAAAGTCCCCAGGGGGAATCTGGGGGCACATCAGGATTTATGAGTAAAATCATTGTTTTCACCTTACCTGTTCCTTTGAGCCATTTACAATGTCTCTATAGGGTTTGGGTTTGACTATTTTATCATAGAGTCTTTAAATACTTTAGTATCTTGGTGAGCTGATCATAGCTTTAATCATGGAATGTATCAAATGGAGTATTTTATACATTTACATAGATGGACGAGGCCTATTGTCAGCGCCTTTAGTCCATATTTTGGGTTGTTTCTAAGAGTTCTTGTAATGTATGAAGGGCGAAGGTAAAATCTAGCGAAGGCAAGTTCCCTTATTTTTTTAACATCTTTCATGCTTAGCCATGGTGTTTCCATGATCGGTGTTACCGTGTCGTATTTATTGAAGTCTGTTATCTTGATCCACCCGTTTTTTTTCGCCATCTCGTATAGTGGAGTGCCTGGAAAAGGGGTGGCAACGTTATACCACCCCACCTCATCGGGACTTATTTTCTCCACCAATTTTATTGTCTGCCACATGGTCTCCACCGTTTCTCCAGGATACCCCAAAATCACCTGTGCAAGTGTTCTCAACCCTAATTCGTGAGCCCATTCAAAAACCTTTATGGTCCGCTCTACTGTGATGCCCTTATGCATTATATTTAGCATCTGTTGACTTCCAGCCTCAACCCCGAACCATACCCCAATACATCCAGATTCCTTCATTTTCTTAAGCAGTTCCTTGCTGACCATGTCTACCCGTGTCCCGCAGGTCCACCTTACCCCAATTTTCCTCCTCATCAACTCCTCGCAAAGGGCTTCTGTCCTTTCCTGGTCTAGGGTGAAAATATCATCGCAGAATGCAATCTCCTCTGCCGCATAATCCTTAACAAGTTTTTCAATGTCGTCTACAACTTTTTTAACGCTTCTAGTCCTATATTTTCTCCCAAACATTCTTACTGCGGTGCAAAAGTCGCACCAAAAGGGACATCCCCTGCTTGTTATTATTGGGAATATAAGTTCCCCGCTTTTCATCAATTTTTCTATGGGCATTAAATGGTATGCGGGAAAAGGTAGTTCATCTAAATTTTCAATAAAGGGTCTATCTGGATTTCTTATTATCTCTTTATCTTTCCTGTACGTTATGCCCAGAATTTCCGATATTTTTTTATCACCCTTCAGGCTTTTAACTAAATCCAGCATAGTTTTTTCTCCTTCTCCTCTAACGACACAATCGAGTTGCATGCATTCTGATAAAGCCTTTACATCCCAAAAGGTGGCATGAGGTCCGCCTAAGATTGTGAAAGCCTTTGGATTTACCCTTTTTGCAATTTCAATAATCTTTAATGCGGATTTATAGGTAAGGGTTGTGGAGGTTACACCTACGATCTCGCACTTCCTTTTTTCAAGCTCGGCCTTTACTCCTTCCGGTGATAAGTGCAATGATTGGCAGTCTATTATGTCGACATCATATCCCTGCTCTTCCAGAACAGCGGCTAAATAAAGCAGCCCTAAAGGTATAAAAGGTGAATGGTGATGGGCTCCAGGGGGATATGGGGGATTAACCAAATTCACATGCATTTCAAGTTAACCTCAAACTTTTTACTATGGAGATAATGCTGTAACTTGCATTTATTGTTATAAGTCAATCGGTTTTTACATTATGAGCGGGCATTGTCGAATTTTCAATTTTTTGGAATAACAATATTATGGTTGATGTTGGAGCGCATATGGGCCCCAATTTTTCCACCTGCTTTAAAGCAAATTTTCCATTAAGCATTTTCTCAAGGATTTCTACTGTAAAGTAATGTTTATGGGCGTCATATCGAAGGCTCTCTGGCCCCTCTGGAGTAGCTATAATTAGGTGTCCTTTATTTCTAATCACTCGGTAAGCTTCTTCTATGAACTTTTGCGGGCTCCAAAGATGCTCAACCAATTCGGAGGCTAAGACCATATCGAAAGTTTCGTTACAGAAAGGAAGGTTTTCCGCGTCGCATGCTATCACGGTGGAAACTCCATACCTCTTTTTAGCCATCATGGCAATTAAGGGCAGCTCAGTAGAGGTTACTTCAGCGCCCACTTTCTCCACGGCTTTTCCTATGGCGCCGTCCCCACATCCAACATCAAGAACCATGTTGCTGCCTAGACTTTTGATCATATCCGCGATAATTCTAATTCTCGCATAGTTTACTGGTCGCCTATAAGATATTTCGGAGCCATGCTGCGGAGTAGAGGTATACGCGTCAAAAATTTGCCATTTAATCCACTCAAGCTTGTTGTTGTAACGTCTTCCATACAAGAGTTCACGGATAACCAATCTCCTCAGCCAGTAGGGGTGAAACATTAAGTATATGAATCCTCGAGCATGCTCTCTAAACATTTTACTCAATGAACCGTAGTGTTTAATCATCAACATTAACCGTTTCATTACAAGAGTTTTAATCTACACATTCATATAGATCTTTGGCTAAATGTATGTTAAAACTCATGTATGTAACGATATTTCTCAGACTATGATCTGTCATATATTAATTATTTGCTGCTGAGCGGACAAAAAGCTCCATATATGTTGTCGTCCACCTTTCGAAACAACTGCGACCAAATTCTTAACAATTAATGTTTGGTTTTCTCTTGAGAAGGCAATATCCCTTGTGGCTTTACTTCATCAGCGTAGTCAACATGCGATTTTTCTTCCATGCTTGCACGCTAGAATGTTGCCAAATTCCTTGCTTTGACATTTTCTGTTTATTGGCAATTTTGGAGGTGAATGTTTCGTTTGGAGGATGACCCTGCCTGTTTTGATATTTGGAGGCGATTTTTGGGAGCCTTATTGCCATAAAGGTGCCATAAAGGTGCTATTAGGCCTCCTAAGGATCCTTTTAGGCATTCTAAAGGCTTTGATTGTTAAGCGTTTTAGAAGCATCCTAAGCGATGAAAAGTCAGGCGTTTATGGAGCGATTCTGAGCTGAGCAAATCACGCGATATAGAAGAGTATAGAAAGCCTTATCATCCATTTCGGATAAGGACAGCAACAATGCCGGCATAAAACTAACAAGAAAACATCAATCTAGCAGCATCCTGGAGCGCGTTTACAAAACTCCGGTTCAAGGTTTTTGTGAGGTTCATAAGAAGTAAACATTATTACTTTTATTGAGGAAGTTAAGCTGCAAGCGTATTTCCTCAGGTTACTTGTGGAAAACTAAGCCCTTGCTGTTAATATTCTGTAAATTCTCGCTTTTTACGCGCTGTTAGATCAATTTATCCTGTTTCAGGATTTGCAATTAAGCCACTTCTCCATTGCTAGTGCTCCGATTATGGCGTATATCCTCCTTTTCTTTCATCGAATCGAATCTTAAATCTTCAACCGGGCGGGCTTCAATGTCAAACGGTATCCTTTGACTGCACATTCTATTAAACAAGCTTCTTTGATTCTGTAAATATACATTTACACTCAAACCTATATCAAAAGGCATTATTTTTCGCCTCGCTCCGAAGAAAACTCCTTCCTAATATAGGAACGCATCGAACCAGTATCAAATAGAGCAAAAGCTTTCTTCCATCTATCTCAATCCCACGAACGTTCGACTCACGCCTATCATTAACTTTAAGACCTAAACTATTCAAATTTTAAATTTTTGTAAAAGTCTGCCGTATTATACGCCTCTTTGAAGTGCTAATTATCAAGCATTCTTTCAATGTCGCCTTACCTTATCTTGCGCACGCCTTTTTTTGGGTACATGCACGTTGGGGATGTTGCTAGACTAGTTTAAAATGTTTTTTACTTTTTGAGGATTTGGAGTGGTCTTGGGCTTCGCGTTTGCGCTTAGTCTTTTTGCAGTATTTGCCCTCTTAAACATGAGTATTTCGATCCTTTGATTAACCTAAGCTGACGATTGTTATTTGAGGTTTGTTATGGTTAGCGCCACCTTATGCTTTATTTCTTGAGGTTAAAGAATAAACGAAAACCGGTCTTCCATGCAATTATGGACTTTTTATCCTTGACAACAATGCCCCGCCTCTCCAAACTGGCCAAGTGTGCCCTTAAATTGTTATGTGAGAAGCCAGCATCCCTTAAAGGCTGCCTACAATCCCTAGACTCCCCTTATCAAAGGAGTCCACACTAAACCTAAAATGGAAAAAGGAATAAAACCATTTTACACCAAACTACATACTATCAAGTTATGGGTGTTGCTGGTGTTGTTTTTGGTGTTTGGTATGGTTCTTTAGAAACTAGATTTATACAGTTTCGCCGGCTTTGGCATGCAACACAGCCAAATTTTTAGATTAAAGCAAGACCCATAACGCCTAATAAGCGTCTATTCAAGGGAGCTGCGAGCATGAATATATACGAGCAAATATTAGCTACGCTTGTAAGCTCCGCTAAGTGAACCCCGTCGGCTTTTTAGCCAAGGTCTGGTTTCCAAATATCTCAAAAGTGGTAAAATTTAAATATCACAAAAAGAGCTAACATTTCTTGGTGTTTTAAATGAAGAAATTTATACTGGCAGTTTTTCTATTGCTTTCTATTGTTACTGCTACAGTATTGACTTCTAATTCAGCTTCCGCCCAGGCCTTCACCCGAAGAAAAACTTGGGGATATGTCATTGCTTCGCCAAATCCTGTTGGGGTCAACCAGGATGTTCTGCTAATTTTTGGGCTAACTGACTACCTCTTCAGGTGGCCTGACGGATTCGAGGGCATAACCATAACCGTTGAGAGGCCCGACGGGAAAACCGAGACGCTAGGCCCATTCAAAACCGACTCCACAGGATCAACAGGCACAAGCTATAAACCCACCATGGTAGGCACATACTACTTCCAACTAAACTTCCCAGGCCAAAACTACACATGGCCGGGCACTCCCGGCTTTGACCGTACATTTCGTGCAGGTATGACCATATACTATGAGCCCTGCACTAGTGAAAGGTATGCCCTAGTCGTTAAGGAAGAGCCATTGCCATCCCATCCGGGCTTTCCACTTCCAACGGAGTTTTGGACACGGCCAATAGACTCCCAGATACGTGAATGGTGGATCGCCGGAAACTGGCTCTTTGATCCGCCCAACCTGTACGCCCCATACAATGCGGGCCCGGAGACTCCGCATGTGCTCTGGGCTAAACCGCTCATTGAGGGTGCTATTAGCCCCATTGGAGGAGGATTGGCAGGGGGATATATTCCAGACACCGCTGGGATAGACGGTAAAGGCTTCGAAACAGGAGACGCCTATGAAGGACTTTTTGCGGGGAGGCTGATAATAGGCGGT
>CAZZKO010000034.1:0-6279 GCA_964654925.1 uncultured Candidatus Bathyarchaeia archaeon | reverse complement strand
TTCAAAATAGAATGAACGTGCTAAAGCGTATCCAGGAAAAAACCAGCTCTAACGAAGACTAAAAGGGTCCGGAAACATAGTTCAAATCCATAAAAGCTTTATATAAAAATGGAAGGAAAAATATGCCAAGAGGGTTTGGACGATGAGAAGATCCAAACTCGAGATGTACGTTGATATCCTCCAAGTTTTAGCTCATAGAGGACCTCTTAAGCTAACGCATATAATGTATAAGGCAAACGTCAACTGTAGCGTTCTAAAAGAGTATCTTGATTTCCTAATGAAGCAGGGCCTTGTCGAGGAGAGGACTGTGGGCAAACGTAGGGTTGTTTACAATATAACCCAAAGGGGCATCACAGTTCTGAAGTACTTCAGAGAACTGAAGCAGGTGCTTCCAATATTAGAAGAGAATCAGAGCAGAGTCCCGCCTTTTTAGACCTATATCTATCCATTTTCTATTTTTGCAGGTCATTAGCATCCAATTTGTTGTAATGCTCTATCATAGCAGATGCCTCTGGATGGAAGAATGTTAGGTGTTTAAAATAATCACTATAGTTTAGTAAGACTTAATAAACCCTTTTTCTTAAATGTATGACTGTAAAACAAATCAGAGGAAAGCCTTGTGATTGCTCATGATCCATTTGAATCTAAAAAACCGCTTCAGGTGTTGGAAAAGATAAAGGAGAGCTTGGATAGGCTTAACGAAAAAATGGAAATTATAATTGAGTTGCAGAAGCATGGGCAAAAAGAGCCCCCCAATCCCTCCTAATGTTCCACTAGATGTTATGACGCTATTGTCCATGCCGGATCATCTTAGAAAAACGGCTATCGCCGTGTGTAGGCTTGGACGTGCTACGGCAGAGGAAGTTGCACAGCAAACGAAAAGGGCGAGGGCTGTGGAAAGCGCCTATTTAAGCAGACCTTTTTACCCTGCTTAGCCAAGGTTGCCGCAAGATTTAGGGGCGATTATGGTCTTTCCCGTTCCGCCCTTGTAGGAGTGTATTGCAATAGCTTTGCCCATCAACTATCCCTCCATGCTCCGCATTACTTTTCCGAGTAGAAGTAGGCCTTACGTCCCTTCCTCTCCTTCTTCAGATACCCCATCATTACAAGTTGGTTTAATGGATCTGGACTTTAGAGCCCCAAGCCTATCCACAATTTTAAACATTGAAAAGGCGCAGTATTGGCTTAATGATTATCTTAACTGCATATGTGATATAAAAGATGTCCTAATAGATTTAAGCGAAAGAATAGCGCAAAAAGAGAAGTTCTACTTTTGCCCTGCAAATCCCTCAATGGATGCCATTAGAGACATGTCCTCAAAGGATAGGAAATGGGAAATGCGCGCCCTAACAAGGCTTTTACATCTAAGGAATGAGCTTCTAAACGAGCTGGGCTTTGACTATATAATATTCGACACAAGCCCGGGGATTCAGTATTCATCAATAAACGCCATAGTTGTAGCGGATGTAGTGATTGTAGCTACAACATTCGATAATTCAGACGTAGAGGGGACAAAGAGAATGCTCCACGGCTTGTATGATCTCTTTGAAAAGAAGACTGAGATACTCTTAAACAAGGTTATGTATGCCGAGGCTTTTAATGTTAAAAGAGACAGGCTGTACAGAATGGTTAAAGATATTTACCAAGCCCCCCTTCTAGAAGCCATCTCTTGCTTCTGTGATATATCAAAGGCTGAGGGGAAAATTATATTCGTCCAAGACAATCCTGATCATCTTTTCACAAAGATAATGGAGGAAATTGCAGTAAAAATAGACAAACTTTAGCAAATCAGCATCACAAAAAGTTTATACAATAAACAGTCATCCTTATCGATATATCCGTTTAGGTTAAGGAAAGGCGAATTTGGAAAGGTCAGCTATAATTCTAGCAGGAGGCTTCTCTACAAGGCTTGGAGAGGATAAAGGCTTAATCCCATTAATCGACAAACCACTGATAAAATATGTTCTAGAGGCCGCCGACGGCATAGTTGAAGAGAAGATAGTTGTTGTTCACTCTAAAGTGCAAGCGGAAAAATTTTCCAAAGTTTTGGATGTAGCGGCAAAAATAGTCGTTGATAAGCTTGATCTACAAACCCCCCTTGCAGGCGCCATATCTGGATTAACAGAGACAAAAGCGGAGTATGCTCTTCTCTTGCCATGTGACACGCCCTTCTTATCCAAGGATATCCTTGCCTTTCTTCTAGATATTTGTGTGGGTAGAAATGCTGTAGTGCCCCGCTGGCCCAACGGCAACATTGAGCCACTCCACGCCGTCTACAATGTAAAACCTGCGCTTGCAGCCGCTTACAAGGCTTTAGAGGACAAACAGCTTACCATGCGAGCCATGATTGATAGGCTAAGGGGTGTACGTTACGTGTCCACACTGGTGCTTCAGCAATTGGATCCAAAACTCGATATATTTTTCAACATTAACACTCCCCTAGATTTAAAAAGGGCAGAAAATCTGATGCGCCAAAGGCGGTGTGAAAATAACGAATTTTGCGAGAAATTTTAAATGGAACTTTTTGAGTGCTTTTTTATTGATGTTTTCGTGGCTATTTTCTCCAATTTTTACTTAGAAATATAAATCAAGTCAGCAACATTTCACTTTAAAAAATTAATCTTTGCTTATTTTTTAATTTTTGGTGTATAAAAATGCGAAAGATCTTGATTGCTTGATGTAAAATTTGCTTAGATAATCGTAGAAACTCTCTTTTGCCTTTATAAAAAACATGTTGAAAATCGCACACTGTTGAACTGTTGTTGAAACTCAGAAATTCATCTCTGCTCTAAGCTTGGATTTAATAATGAGGGGTTTCTAGCCCTGAGATTAAGCTCTAATCAAGTAAAACATGCATGGAAAAGTTGCGGAGAAGCACAAATTAGCCGACTAATTCCACGGTGGTCCCTAGGGCCTGCCCGGGGAGTCCCTTTCTGAAGCGAGCCCTGACGAGTCCTTTCTTTCCATGTAAGTCTACGATTTTTCCGAGAATCTTTTTTTCGCCGTTTTTCCATGCGACCTTACGTCCGATAAGTCTGCTGGCTTCTGAAAGGGAATTTATGTGAGTAAACTGGATTATGTACTCTTTTGGTCTTTGCGTTTTTGGTCCGATCCTGCTGTTGACAATGATTCCTTTAATTCCCTGGGCCATGTTTATCACTGTAAGTTAGGAATTGAAAGGAGGGATTTATTTACCTTTCCCGCTACAAAATGCGGTAGTTGCACTTCTTTCTGGAACCCTGCCCTCTAGAGTAATATTCTAGTTAAGGCGCTGAGGTCTATGCTTTTGTATACTAGGGTTGGGGGGCTTGGTAAGATATTGGTTATGTAAATTAAATTGGTAATACCTTGCCACTGAATTAACCATGATGTAAATTGTTTATGATGGAGAAATAAAAATGCATGATATTTCGGCTACTCTAAGAGATTTAAGTTTCCTCTGTCACGCTTCAGGATCCTCACTTTTTCGGGCAGTTTATTTTTCTCCCAAAGATCCCAGCTTAGCTCTTTGAAAATCCACTTTTTGCCGAGATGCGCCGCGACTACTGGATGCTTAAGTTGCCTGTCTATGGGTATAATTTCGTCTAAAAATCTGAATAGCTTTTCAATCTGTTGCTTTGGAAAGTAGGCATAGTAGCTTGCATTTTTGACTTCAAAGGCATATACATCATTATCTTTTCTGGCTATAACATCTGGCAGGGGGTTCAGGCTTGGATTGCTCACCGGGATTCTTACGGCTTTAAAGCCGTTTTTCTGCAAAAGTTTTACCAGGACATTTTCGCTATAAAAACCCCGTCTACGCCATCTTCGAATAGCATCCTTGTCAGCCGCCGTGGTCATACATGAAACCTTAATCTGGTTCTGGGCAGTAGTTTTACCCTTTCGGATTTTTATGCGTTTTTAACTGGAATCCTTATTTTGGATTCCTCTGCCAAGCATTCTCGTAGGTAGTCGTCTAGGGTTTCCCCTGGAACCACCTTAATCTTATAATCGCGCACATCAATGGAATGCTCATAAATTTGCCCAATTTTAACTCCTTCCGGCTTTATCTCAAGAAATTTGCCCCTCTCGCTCATTTTATGCTCAAGTATTTGCCGCTGTATTGTTTTACAGTGTTTTTCTATGGCCTCAATAACGTGCCTTCGCTCAACAACTTTGCATCCTTCACTCATGGCCAGAGTTGCTGCGGTTTTAATTATCGAGATCAGGGGGTCTAAAACGTGTTGTTAAAGCATCCTTCTTGTTGCTCCTACGTCTACCCTCCTCCACAATTTCTTCGCAGGCTTCTCTGCTGAATGGAATTAGGTTGAAGCGTTTAATTTCTTGGGCTATGAACTGAACGTACTTTCGTCGATTCTCCAATGTATTGGGCATATCATTGTTCATCATCACAACTTTTCCATAACCATAGATCCTATCCATCAAGGCCGAGTGAACTTGGCTTATGCTGTCAAAATTTCCGGCGCCTATTAGGAAAACGATCGCTGGAATGGGCTCTGTGGAAACTGCCATGGCTGCAGTGTCCCCGCCGTGCCACTTTCCACGGAGAGTTATGGGCAGCTGTCCATCCTCTAATACCGTCAGAAGGGTTATTGCTTCTTCAGGGTCAAAGTTCTTGATTTCGTCGATATATAGAATTCCGAAGGATGCCCTGTGAACATCACCGGCGGTAACCCTTTGATGCTCAGGGGTTCCTAACCCGCCGGTCTGATATGGATCCCATGCTATAGAGCCGAAAAGCTGAGCGCTCCTATGGCCTGTGGCATCCAGAAAGGGTGCTTGCCCCGAACTGTTGTCGATTAAGAGTTTCGGAACATCGCTTTGCTGTGCGCCTCCTATCCCCCCTCAGGGCACTAAGGCCGCCGATTCTGGAAAGCCACCATATGAAAACTCCGAAGAAGATGAAAAGCAAAAGGTATGGTGCTGGACTAATGATTGTTTTTGCTGATGGTTTGGGCTTGTTTGGATCACTCCAGTTTTCATACCACTTTGACTCTTCAAGGCATTTTAATTTATGAACCCACTCGTTAAGGCATAAAAAGCACTCATTTAGGGCTTGGTCTTGTCCAATAACCCAATTAATCAAGTTATCGTCAACAGGGAAACCTTCGGTACTCTTAAAGTTTCCCCAATCCCATGCAACTTTAACACGTTTACCGTTAACGGTTCTCTCCAGGATTTCTATGCCGTCTCCAAAATAATCAATGGTCAAAGCTTACCCTCAAACCTTCAACTTTCCCCTCTAACCTTGATGGCGTGCGGCTGGCATTAACAGGGTTATTTCAAAATTGGGAATATTAAAGGGGCAGCAACAAGTCAACTTTTACAGTCACAGTATCGAAAAGCGAAATACATTTAAAAGCAAATAAAGCCTTAAAAAAGGCCCATTTTAATTTTAAGTCAAAAATAAGAAACGAAAAAATTCGCATAGAAATTCACCGTAGACCCCACCATGCCCAACCCTAAACGCTAAAACTTTGGAGCCGAATTTTAGCCCAAAATTTAAAAAGAGGCATTTTTATCCCTTTTCGCTTTGCCCCTATTCTGGAACCTATGGAGTTCGCTGAGGCTTTCCAAAGAGACTGACGAAAATCTCCATGCCAAAAAGCAGCGGAAATCTTCGTAGAAGCTTCGACACTCCAGACGGGCTATTGCCGTCTATACAAATTGCCTGAAATTTGAGTTTGGTCAATTTATTTTGAAACTGGAAATTAAACCTAAATTCCACCCTGAGGAGATTTTTAAATGAGAGCTAAGGGGAACTTCAAAGTATGACTTAATGGACCTCTAACTTTCCCATCTAAATTCATACTTGGGAAATAACTTTAAAAAGGATTTCAGATGCATTATTTCATGACCTTTTTGAATAATCCTTCTTTATGTACCTAAAAATAAACTTTCTTTATGTTCCTAAATTCTCCTTAAATTTTAATTCTTGTTTTAACTTTGGTGGGGGTTCGCTGAAGGCCAAGTATTTTTGGGTGGTCTTGGTGAGGTTTTGGTTAGGGTAAAATAGTTCAGTAATACTGATTCACTGAATTAACTGTGGAGTATTTGTGATGCGTGCAAAAGCTAAAAATATTCTGTATTTAGGCGACATCTGGAAAATATTTTCCTAGAGTTCGCGCAAGTGCTTCCTATTCTTGTATACAAAAGCATCAACAAGACACTTGATTGGCGCTTAACTGGCTTATTGGAGATTGGTTTCAGAAAGTTTTTCAAATGCGATGGCATAGTTGGCTATTGATTAAGCTGAGGGATGTGGCGTATGGCGGATTT
>CAZZKO010000033.1:0-1571 GCA_964654925.1 uncultured Candidatus Bathyarchaeia archaeon | reverse complement strand
TGAGACGCTATATCCTAGTCGAGAAGATGAGACAGACAGCCCACAGTCTCCAAATGCATGAAATAGCCATCGAACATGGAAGGGGTTTAGTGATATTGAGACCCGTTGAGGAGAGGAAAGAGGACATAACCCTGCCCAAGAAGGTTATGGATAAAATCCAAAGGACCGTGGAAAGGAAAGATTCTGAACTTCCAAGCGGAAGTTTATGAACATCATTCTGGGCTATATAGGCTGTTGGGTTTTCTTGTAAAAGGCTAACTCTTCATCTATGAGCTCCCTAACTACGGCATTTGTAAGCAGCTCTATATTTCTGAAAAGATCACTGCCAAACGAGAGAATTAAATCATTAACGATCCTTTTAATCTTCGCCTTATAATTCGGAGGCAGATGCTCGATCTTCTTCTCCATGTAGGCTTTAATTTCCCCTCCGAATCTCTCGTCTTTGGTCAGCGGCAAAGCACAACTCATATCCCTGATGGTCATAACGAGGTAGGCTATCCTTTCGAAGGGGCTTGCCCTTGCAATTTCCCAGCTGACAAGCTCCTCATGTGTTGGCTCAAGCAGGTATTTAGCGTATGCCACCTGATCCTCAATGAAGTCGCAGCTTATCAAAAATTTTGTGACTGCATATTCTTTAGCAGCCATGGAAACTCCATAAAGAATCTTTGTTGTAAAAGCTTCAGGCAGACCGTACTCCACCATAGCTCGCCTTAACTCGGACGGAAGCTTTATCCTATAGAACTCTGGCGAACCATGCAGTATGGAATGGGCAGCTTGGCGTCTAATTCCGCCTGCGATAACATCATCAGGCAGACCTAAAATTTTGTCGGCGTAAACACTTATTGTAGGCCTACCCTGTGAAGCATTATGGGATGCGAAAAATGAGACGCCCTCGATAGATTTTTCGAAAATACGTAAACTCACGGAGAACGTTAGGGGCGGCCCCAACCGCTCATATGTTTCAACCATAATTTCTAAAACCTTATCTAATAAGGCTTGGTCTACCTGACCAAACTTTTCAATTTTTATAATCCTTTTAACGCCCTCATTTACCTTGCTTGCTATTTCCAAGTTCAACTCCACGCATATATAACTGCGTCTTCCTCTCCTTGAATATTTGTGTGTATCTTAAACCTAAAACATTTTCGAATCGGGTTGGCTATGGCTTCCCATATTATGCTTTGTAGTGCATGCATAAGCAGCGGTTTTTAACGCTGCCAGAGCAGCCCTTAAACCATCAGACTTTTAGCTAGGTGTTGTGTAATCAACTTGATGGAAAGGTGTTAAGAACGGAATGCAAACCCCGGTGCAGGATAAAAATTATATTCCCCCGTTGGACGCTGTCCTAGTCATCATAGTAACATTCTTCTTCACAATATTCATTAGCGCCACAATCATTTTTCTCTCGTCCGATATATCCACCGGTCTTGTGATCGGCGAAATCCTTATAGCAGTTCCACCACTGGCGTATCTGGTATACAAGCAAGTTGACATGAAAAACTATTTTGGGGCATATTTGAAAATCAGGTTTATTCTTATGGGTTTAGTTTTGGGATTCGGGCTTCTTCTTT
>CAZZKO010000032.1:0-9379 GCA_964654925.1 uncultured Candidatus Bathyarchaeia archaeon | reverse complement strand
GTAGCCATAGCTGACGGTTATTTGGTGACGTATAACGGCTATGATAACCGCATATACTGCTTCGGTAAAGGAAAAACCGCAATAGAACTTTCAGCGTCGCCGAAAATAGTGACAGAGGGCAACGCCATATTGATAGAGGGAGGAGTTATCGATAAATCCCCTGGAGCTAAAGACGCTCCAGCGGTTTCTGACGAGGACATGACCGAATGGATGAAATACGTTTATATGCAGTACCCTGCTCCCCAGGATTTGAGGGGCGTAACCGTTGAACTCTATGCCACATCCGAGGATGGCTCCACAACACGCATAGGCACGGCTAATACAGACCCGCTGAAAGGCGGCGTCTTCAGCTTAATGTGGACTCCGCCGAAGGAGGGCTGCCACGTAATAACCGCCGTTTTTGCTGGAAGCAAAAGCTATTGGGACAGCTATGCATCAACGAATGTAGGTGTGACGAAAGCCTCGCCAGAGGCCCCGGCGCCAGCAACGACCGAGCAGGCGAAGTCTATTCAGTCTGTTATCAATAGCCAGCAGTCAATGATGAACATGCTGATGATCTTGGTCGCTATAGCCATAATCCTAGGCGTAGTAAACATCATCTTAATCGTAATGAAACTGCAAAAATAACCCATCTCCCATTTTTTATTTGGCGGAGCCCGAACCTGCCCAGCCTGTCTAAGCGCACATCATTTTCATGAGATTAGCTTTCTTGCCACGCTATTTTCACTGCCTTTATTGAGGGTTAGTTTTATTCAAGCAACAGCTAATTACGTTCATTCTAGCGTCGCTTGGACTTAAAAGTAGTCAAGAAATTGAAGCGCCGTTATGCTATTCTAGCGAGCCGAGGGTGTGCCGGGGGAGGGATTCGAACCCTCGACCTCCAGATTTCTTATACCATTCTGGCCCTCAAGGGAAGGCATGGAAACCGTAGGGTTTCCATCACGATAGATTATGAGTCTGGCGCCCATTCCAGGCTAGGCTACCCCGGCAGCTTTTTGTATTAACTTAGTACATTTCGATTTTATCTTCGCTTCCTAAAAAACATTAACCCGCCCCTCACATATATATTCAATGTCCATCTCGATGATTGCCTCGATTTCTTCTGGGCTTTTGTATTGTTGCGGCGCAGAATTTTCAACAACAACACAAAAGCCATGTGGAAGAGGGGTTTTTGACAAGCGTCACGGAAGGCTAAAATGGAGCAAAGAAACTACGGCGTTAGGGCACAAGCATTGAAGCTCTGGCTGAAAATACAAACGGGCTCCGTTTACCTTTAGGTTCTAACGTTGCAGACGTTTTCGATTCCTTTCAATGTTTTGATGATTTCAGGGCTTACTGGGTTGTGAAGTAGGTAGACTGAAATTGCGTAGCCACTTTTTCCAATTTGCCTTGAATAGTTTGCGCGTATGTTTATGTTGTTGTCGGCGAGGACTTTGTCTATTTTGGCAAAAACGCCGGGCACATCGCGGTGGTGAATGAACAGGGTGTAAACTGGCCTTTCTTCCATTTCGATGGTTTCCCCAGCGTTCACCGAGTTTGTGAAGTCTCCTCCTAACAGATAGCCTGCAACTACACGGGCGATCTCAATTGAGGTTTCCCTTTGTGCTTCAATGGTGGAAGCGCCTAAATGGGAAGTGAAAATGACATTATCCAGCTCCATCAGCTTGTTCCAGAATTTGGCGCCCTCAGCCTTAGGTTCATCAGCGTAAACGTCAAGGGCGGCGCCGGCTATTCTCCTTTCTTTTAGAGCCCTGTACAGTGCCTCCTCGTCGACATTTGCCCCCCTTGATGTATTGATGAGGTAGGCTGTTGGCTTCATCAGCCGGAGTTCCCTTTCGCCTATGATTACCTCGGTTCCGCCCGTGTGTATGCTTACGTAATCAGCTATAGACAGGACCTCATCCTTGGACATGAATTTTATTATGCCTGACCCAGTGTAGGGCTTTAAATCATATCCGACAACTTCCATGTCGAAGCCGCGGCGGGCAATTTCAGCAACCCGCTGTCCAATTCTTCCACAGCCGAGGATGCCCAACGTTTTGTGTGAAAGTTCGGTTCCTTTAAATTTCTCTTTCATCCATATGCCGCTCTTCAATAATTGATGCGCTTGGGGGACATTTCTGGAGAGGGCTAGCATTAGGCATATGGTTAATTCTGCAACCGCGTTTGTATTCCCGTAGGGAGCTGTTTTAACGATGATGCCATACTCTGAAGCAGCCTCAACGTCAATGTTATCATAGCCAACCCCGGCTCTTCCAATAATTTTCAGTTTTCCCCTAGCTCCTGCTTCGATAACCTCACGGGTAACCTTAGTGGCGCTTCGCACAATTAAAGCGTCGAATTCGCCTATATCCTCAATCAACTCTTTGGGATTCCTCTTCCTAGTGTCTGTTTCTATGCCTCTCTCTTTAAATATGCGGATGCCCTCTTCCTCCAAACCGTCGTTCAGCAACACCTTCATCCTAACACTTCCTTTTATGGGGGTCAGCACGTTCCAAACCTAAGTGATAAACACACTTAAGTATAAATCAATCTCCAAGTGTTTAACGCAAAAATGCATTTTCGCTCAAAATTTGATATAAGCATCGGGAGGGTCTGGGTTATGGAGGAATTCATCAGAGGAATTCCTATGGCTGAACTGCACATACATGTAAAGGGAGCCCTTGAACCAGAACTAGCGTTCCAAATACCTCGAGAAATAATGTTAGGCTAGGATAGGTTATGGAGCCGTTGAAGCTTTAAAAGCAGCGTATAAATTTAGAAATCTCCAGAGTTTTCAGATTTGTATTATGAGGGTACAAGCGTGCTTTTGAAACCTTCATATCGGGTATTCATCGCGCCCTTACGGATGCAGAGTGGACACTTGGAATTTCAACAAGGCTTATCATGTGCTTTCTAAGAGATCTCAGCCCAGAATCCGCCCTCAAAACCCTTGAAGAGGCTCTGCCATATAAGGATTGGATTATAGCCGTAGGCCTGGACTCAGCTGAGGTTGGAAATCCACCATCAAAATTCGTCAAAGTCTTTGAAAAGGCGCTTGATGAGGGCTTTTTAACGGCTGCCTATGCAGGTGAGGAGGGCCCAGCCGAATACGTTTGGGAGGCGGTAAACCTTCTTAAAGTACCCCGGATAGATCATGGCAACCGTGTGCCATGGAGGATGAAAGTCTCCTCAAAGAGTTGGCGGAAAGGAGGATTCCATTAACATTATGTCCCCTTTCAAATCTTAAGCTTGGCGTCATCAAGAGGATGGAGGATCATCCCCGTAAGAAGATGATGGATAGGAGAATAATTGTAACCGTAAACTCCGACGATCCAACGTACTTTGGAGGATACATTAACGAAAATTACTTAGCAGTCCAAAGGGCCCTGAACCTCAGCGCCAGCGATATATACAGGCTTGCAGAAAACTCCTTTAAAGCCTCATCTATGGACGAGACGGCCAAAAATGATGCCTTAGAAAAGCTGAGGCGTTACATGGCTGAATATGTGTCTAATGTGGATTATGAATTTCCAGCTGCGCGTGTCATCATGCCGTTGGTGGTTACTCAAAAGTAAAGAGGCAGGGTGTCCTTATCCCATCTTAATTAAGATGAGTATGGCTACATCTCCTTCCACACTGGTGATGGTGTCATTAACAAAGTGCTGTATTAGAAATTCCTGCTTTACTATGCCGGCGTCAGATGAAACCCAATAGTGGCCGCTTGTAATTGTTTTCGCTACGCCTTCGCGGATATGTATGACTTCATTCCTGGTGTACTCCACTTTAGCGCAGAAGTAGGTTTTGCCATCCCCTGCGGTGATTTTCTCGAAGCCCTTCACATAGTGTTCCTCAAAAATTTCGCCGCGGTACGCTTCTCCCTCCAAGGTAAGGTTAAACGCGCTTCTATGACTCCACCTTTCACCCTTCGTTAATGGATACGGCAGTTCAGGTATAGGGCTCTCATATACACATTCACTGCCGTTTGAGGTTACCTTTTCTATGGCCTCGTCCTTGGTAAGATGATAACAAATTGTTCTGCCAAGCCATTCCACGATTATTTCTTTCTCGCTTTTCCTAATCCATCTAAATATTAGCTCTCTACCGTCAACGATTTCTTTGAAAAATTTCTCTGTTCCAACGGGCAGATTTGGTTTGGTTATTTTCTCCTCTGCGGCTTTTTTGGCGCTTAAATTCGCGATGAGGCCGGCAATATTCATTATAAGTTTATAGTTGTCCTCAACATGACAGTATGGTTCCATCAGGAATGTTAAATCTCCAATAGCGGTCACGGTGCCTTTTCCAACATTAATAGAGGCCATTACTGCTGATTCACCAGCCCTTTCGGCAACCGAGGAGGCTGTTTCCTCGGAGGTCCAGGCCAAGCTACCGCTGGATGAGTGCACGCTTGTTGCCGTGAAAAATACAAGGGTTTTTAAGCCTTTGGTTAATGTGTGATTGTTGAATTTCTTGACGTATATGTTTCTGTATATCCCGTAGTACTCCTTCTCATTGTAAAGATAACCTTTAGCGAAGGACAGGCCGAATCTGGTGGCTAGAGAATTTATTGGGGCAATTATCCAAGATTTAAGCCCCTCAGTTTCTATGTATTCCCATGCTGGGTCGAAGAAAAGAAGCAAAAGTCCTCCATTCCTCACAAACTCATCAACATCATCCACTTCTTCAGCTGAGTATGGAGTTGTTGGAGAAGCCACTATAAGGGTTGACGCGTTACTTAATTGTGCTGAAACATCCTTCCAATCGGATAGAAAACTCACCGTGACATTCATTTTTGCCAACTCAACAATCAGCGCATCTAAAATCCACCAGGAAACCTTATTTTCATGGGAAGCATCCACTATAACTGTTCCCCTTGTAGACAGCCTAGAGGCATTAAGCGGCATCGAATATGGGGAAGGAGATGACGCCATTATAGCCTCCATTGGCAAGTGAACGTAATGCATAGCCGGCGGCGGATGAAGGGAGCTCAACATGTCTAAAGTCAACTTTTTGGAGCTGGTTTGCCCCTTTCCAGCCTCTTCAACCCCTAGAGTTTGATTTGCAATTGGCTTAAGCTCCACAACCTCGTATCTCGTAATGTTTGCCCTTCTCGCCGCGTCCTCAACAGCCTTTTGTAGTGAGCCCACCTCATCTGCCAGTCCAAGCTTTACTGCTTCGTCCCCAAAGTATATCAGTGCCTTCTTAAGCTCCTCACGGGTAACCTTCAGCCTGTCACCGCGACCTTTCTCAATGGCCCCTAGGAAATTGGCCAAAACATTGTCTACGCTAGATGGAAACTGAAGCTGGGTGAAACCTGTCCATTTGTATGCCCCTGTTTCAATATAGAGTTCCGAAGGAACCAGCACTGATGGAGCATAGGCTATCACGCCCACGCTTCCCAGCGTGGATGTAGGGTAGACAAAGATGTAATCAGCAGCAACGGCGATGTAGTAGCCCCCTGAAAGGGCTGAAATAACAGATGCTATCAGAGGCTTCTTCTCCTTCAGTGCTAATAAGTGAAGGTAAACTTGTTCGATATAAACCACATAACCTCCGCCAGAGTCGATTTCGATAACCACGGCCTTAATGCTCTCGTTTGCCATAGCCTCACTTATAAGGCTGATGTGACGGTTTACAACGGCTGGCTCCTCTATGTAGCCCTCAATCCTTATTATGCCTACAAAATCTCTTCGCTGGGGAATTGGAATGTGGTGATATGTATAAGCCACCAGGCTTAAAGCGATAACAAATATGACGAGAAGTGCCGCTACGACGCTTTTTCTCTTAAAACCTAACTTAGGACTTTCCATTTCTGCTTTCCTTCCCATATTCTCGTTTACTCCGAGTAATATGTAGTTTTTGTCACGTTGAGAAATCTAAAGCTCACACATAGGAGAATCCAATTCATGTGCTTTAACGGATTCTAAGCTTGTTGATCTAAAACTAGGCATGGCACAATACTCATTTGCGTCGGATCTACTATCTCCCTGCTCATTAGTAGGGGATCTATGTAGGCTATCAGGGTTTTTCCATCCTCGCTGACCCTTATCCTCCAGAATCTTTTAAGATCATTCTTGGCCAATTCCCTCCGACCCTCCACGTCTGCTTGCCTCCCAAGCTCTATGGCTTTTATGTAGAAGTCCGTTATAGCGTAGTTGACAAGCCTAATGTTGAATTTTAAATCCTTGTCGCTCAGCTTTTCCCTAGTTCTAATCCTGGCAACTATGGCGTTTTCAAGCGGGCTTAGACTTTCCTCCTTTAAAACTAGCAGGGGGCATAGAAACTTTGAGGCCTGAAGGACGGAGTCCAAAGCGACGTCCTGAACAATCCTGGGCAGAACTACAAGCCTTTTCCAACTTGAGTGTGCTTTCAGGTTTTCGGAAATCCCCAGTTCCCTGTATTTGAATTTTCTTTTCAACCAGCTGATTTCGTCTTTTGGGTCAATGTTAATGGAATAATAGATGATGCCCCTAAGGTTCTTTATGAGGTAGCGATCTACGACCGCATCATTTTGCATAAGTTAATCCTACTGCGCCCATGTTTATTTTTCAGGATTTTCGCTCCATTTTTGTAACCTTATCTTTTCCGCCGATGTATGCCACGTGAGCCATTCCTACAAAAAGCCCTGTTCCAACGATCCCCGGAATGTTTATAAGCTCGTTTTCCAGCTTAGCCGGATCTTTTATTGGCCCGAAGTAGGCGTCAATGATGAAGTTCCCGTTGTCTGTTACAACCGGCCCTACCTTGCCTTCAGCCTCCCTTACTACGGGCTTACCCCCCAGTCTCTCTATCCTCAACATTGTAGGGCGTAATGCGAAGGGTAAAACCTCTATTGGAACCGGCTGATCATTTTCCCCTAGAACATCAACCCTTTTCCTTTCATCTGCTATTATTATTAGGATTTTTGAGGCGGAAGCCACAATTTTTTCGCGGGTTAAGGCTCCGCCCCTTCCCTTTATAAGGTTGAGTTTTCCATCTATCTGGTCAGCCCCGTCAATGGTTAAGTCAAGAATCGGGTTTTCATCCAGCGTAGCTAATGGTATACTATGCTTGACTGCCAGCATTAGCGTTTGATAGGATGTTGGCACAACTTTAACCCTTAAGCCTTCAACCCTGATTCTTCGGCTTAACGCCTCAACCGCGTGGACTACGGTGCTCCCGCTTCCCAAGCCTATAACACTATCATTTTTAACATGTTTCACTGCCTCTATGGCTGCTTGTTCCTTAGCCCTTTCAACCCAGCTATCTTCATGTTTCAATTTCCATCTGCCCCAGCCTTTCCAGGACTTTCTCCACTTCAGCCCTTATCTCCCATATTCGCTTTTCGGCCTCGGTCATGGTGCTGGTTTTAGCTGGAACTTTTCTCCTCTTCTTTACGGACCTTTCCTCCCTCCTCCCTTTCACCGGAACTTCTTCCCCTTCCTCGGCGGGGGGAGCAAGCTTTGCCGTCGGTATGGCTACTTCCTTTATTGGCTTTACCTCAAGTTTGGCGCGTAAGTCCTCAATTTTGGAGCTTATCTCATCAAACCTTTCGCTAAAAAGTCTCATCAAATCCTCCTGCATGGTCTCAAGCTCATATAATGCGATAAGAGCCTCATCCTTCGAAATGGACTCTTTTACGGCTTTCATTCTATCCTTATAGGCTTGTGCAAGCCTTTCCCTTTCTTCTTCCGTTATTTTGCCTTCCGCGTGGGCTTCGTAAAGCTTTCTAACTGCATCGCTTAAAATCTCCCTCTCTAAATCCAGTATTCTCAATTCCTCCCTGGCCTTTTGAGCTTCCTCGGGGGAAACAGTCTTCTCAATCTTGAATGGAAAACCCTCAAGCCTATTTCCTTCAATCACGCTTTCCCTCATTTTCGGCTTCTCCACGCCGACTTTCTTCTTGATCATAGAATACATGACTATTATACATGCAATAATAACTCCTATAACCGTTGTAGCCGCAATTGTGACTTCGTCCAACGGCAAAAGCTTCTTCCCTCTCACCATTTACAACTTGTTTGTGGATATATAAAAAATTATTACAGAGCGCCAGCTCCGCTCCCAGTTTGGATCATTGATCAAATTAGAGCTGAAAGCTTAAATAGTTAGCATCTTCTCCATTATAAGACCCATGGTGATCCTTGTTGAAATTCGCAGTTTTTCTGTATAAACCCGAGACTGTTGAGGGCTTCGACATAAACTTCTACCGCATTAAGCCGGAGTCTGGAACCGTTGGGAAACCAACACCATACATGTACACTAATATCGCCTGTTTTGGAGATAACCAAAAGGCAAAGGAGCATCCGGACTGGGTTGCCATTTCAAAGGATGGTCCAGCTACACGCGCAAATAAGAAGTACAATTTCAGGTGGGACATCCTATGTATGACAAACCAGGAGCTCTTGAATGAGACTCTGAACTTTATTGAAGAGTGTGCCCGCGTTTCGCCTGGAATAAGCCTCAGCAGCATGCACTTTGCCGATTACGGCTTTTGCATATGCCCTAGATGCCAGGAATTATGGCGCAAAAGCGAATTGGATTGGATGGAATGGCGAGCCCAAACAGTCACAAACTTTGTGAAAGAGGCAAGAAAGCGTGTTGGAAATAAGCCATTTTTCATAAATATCTTGCCAGACCCGGTGCTTGGAAAGGAGAGGTTTGGCTACGATTACGACGAACTCGCCAAATACGTAGACTTTTTCGTTGTTCCCATGTTCTCGAGAAGCTACAGCACTCCATGGTACTTTGAAACTTTGGCAAGGGCTTTCAAAAGAATCCTAAAGAAACCCATGTTTGTGAATTTATACGTCTTTGGGCCTGGGGAAACCGTCAACACTGTTCCTACAGCTGAGCAGATACTCACAGTCTCATGCCGCATAGCAAGGACCGGCGTTGATGGCATCATATACCTTGCAGAGAACGCTCAAAAAATCAGGGATTTCCAGAAAGCTGCAGTTCAAAATAAACGCCTACGCGAAGAACTGGAGGGTTCAGGCGGAGAGGAGGTTCTAAAGCGCGTAGAAGAGTGGGAATCCCTCTTCTAAAACCTTGACCCCTTAGGCGCCATATATTTTTCAAGCTTCGCCAAAATAACCATAAATAATCGTTAGTTTAATGGCTAAAAGCGAAAATTTATTTGATTAAGCCATAAAAGCGCAGCTTTGCTGCGGCCTGCTAATATAGGAAACCATCGTGAAAAGCTGCAACTTAAAAGGGGGGTGGAGCCTCGGGCGGGCTTCGAACCTCTAGTTCTGGTGCCCTCACTTTGTTTTTCGGATTTGTTTTTCATGTGAGGACACCGTTTAGATATTATGGCTGTGGTTTGAGTTAAAGTTTTCTTGTGTTAGTAGTGTTCATGCTAAGGCTGTGCTACCATGCTTGTTGTTTTAAAGTTTCCGGTTTTTCATTCTTTAGGGCT
>CAZZKO010000031.1:0-31298 GCA_964654925.1 uncultured Candidatus Bathyarchaeia archaeon | reverse complement strand
GAAGGCGTAGGCTCTGAACTTTCCGAAAAATTGGGCAGAACCAATCTCAGCTTTCCTATCCCTTATAAGGTTCATGAAATCATAGAAGTCGGAAAATGCCAAGGTCTGCGTCCACCTTTCATAGCTTGACTGTAAACTCCTCCCTAGAAGACGCTTATTGGAATCGCCGCTTCTGCAGAGCTCGTTTATATAGTCTATCGGCTTTTTAATACGGACCAATATTATCATCCCTTAACATGCTTATATGGGCATGTAAAACCTTTAAGCTGAACGCCTCTTCACTCCATATGAGGTCGAATGTCCAGTTACATGGCGATGGCCTTAACCACAAAATACTGGCGTCCCGGGACAGACTATCTGAAAGAGATAGTTTCCGCCATCGCCGGAAAAGTCTCCGACGACGATCTCATAGTCATATCCGAGAAAGCCATATCAACGGCTATTGGGAGAATTGTTGACGAGAACTTGTTCAAGCCCAGTTTAAGCGCCAAGTTAATTGCCAGAATTTGGATGCCAATTGTTTGGGGCTATATCCTTGGACCATTATGTGGGATGCAGAGAATCCTCATACAGAGACTTCGCAGATATCCTAGGGAAGAGGGAAGCAGACACAAGCAAGTTGCGATTCAATATGCTGGGCTGATGCAGGCGCTTATGTTCGGCTCTGAGGGAGGCATAGATGGAAGCAACCTGCCCTACGCATATGTTAGCCTTCCACTGCAAAATGCGGATGCCATAGCTGAAAGAATACGTATGCAAATAAAGCGTAAGCTTGGGAAAAATGTGGCGGTGATGATTGTCGACACTGACAGCACCTTCTCCTTCAGGGGATTCCATTTCACATATCGCCCGAAGCCCATTAAGGGCATATACTCATCCAAAACCTTTCTGGCATACGTTCTTGGCAGAATGTTTAAAATGCGGAGAAGGGCAACGCCCATAGCGTTAAAGGGATGCAGGCTGCAGGTGGAAGAGGCCCTCAGAATCGCAGAGTTCGCAAACAAAGTGCGAGGATCAGGCGCTGGAAAAAACGTTTGGGACATGGTTGAATCCTACAACGTAGGCCTAACTGATGTAACATGGGAGATGCTTGAAAAATCTAGGCATAAACCAATAGTGATAGTGAGAAAAAAGAGGAACAACATTGCATAGCTCAAGCCCTCAACTTATCCTTCTGTAAAAAGTCATGGGAATTCCAACTATTGGCAGGCAAACAGCCCACAGGTCCATGTTATGGCCGAGGAACCACTGGTACCAGGGCTCCATCCGCCAACACTTCCAAACAATATCCACACCATATAAGTGGCGAGGAAGTATAGGCCCAGCAGGGTCGTAATGACGCCAATCTTTTGAATGTCCACCTCTTCCACCATGCCCTTTTTAATCAATCCCCTTGAGAATTTAGCCGTGTACAATGCCAAGGCAAAGAGGCCAATAACGGTTAATGAGAAACTCAGAATGTTCAGCGGATAGTTAGCCAGATGGGCTAAACCCATTTCCATAACAGTGTAGATCCAGTTTCCAGAATTATTAAGCCAGAAAACGAAGATGTAAACTGTCCCCGCTGTTAAACCCCATTTTAGGGCGCCTCCACGCTGATGCTGGGGCTTTAGCTCCATAAATAATTTGAAGAAGGCGAAGGGCAATATGGTTGACTCTATAATGCATGGTATGCCCCACTCGATAACTATTCCAATATTGGGCATGATGATGCCGGAGGGGGAAAGGGCTAGAAGATAAACGGCTTCGCCGAGAATTATCCACCTAAGCGACATTAGGGCTTCTGGCTCGGTTAAGCCCCTGCCAACGGCGAAGAAGGAGATTGTTAGTAGAGTCATCAGCCCGGCCACCATTCTAAAGGCTAGTCCGATGGTGCCAGTTGTATCCAAAAGGAAGACCACAAAATTGAATTTGCCAATATTCACAGCGGATCTTGTAAACTCATAGGCTGTAAAGATGAACCATGCAAAAACGACGATGAAAAGTCCGGCTCTGATGAAGCGATTCTCCATAAAGTTATTCATTAAACGCTAACCCGCCAACATGAAAACGTTTTGCCTCTTTAAGTTAATAACAATTTCCACGAGCTTCATCGCCTAACCGTCAATTAGTTTTATAAGCCAAAAACTGCAGCTCTTTAAGTATATGACCAAAAACATTAGAAGTTTACGGAGTTCAAGTTTTCGGATGCTTTTTCACAGCTGTTTTTCTTCTCGCTTACATTCTGCCCTTCCCAACTGACAGAGTGCTACATTCAGAACCCGTATTTCGAGGATTGCTAGCCGTCCTTGGCAGCCTCTTCCTGGCCCTGACCCTTACAGCCTTACTTATATCGCTGAAGAGGGAAAAGGCTAACGCAGAATAACTGTTATCTCAACCGAATCTCCATCTTTAAGGTCAAGTCTCTCACGCAAATTTACTGGCGCCAGCACCTCAAGAACATCCTCTGGATAACCCGGAACCGCTGGAAGCACCACTGCACATGCTATGCTGTCCATCAAATATGCCATTAGGCATTTACCCCTACAGTATCCCTTCTCCGTTGGCAATATTTCCACACCCTCAGCTTCATGCAACAATTTTCGAAGTTTAACATGTTCCCCTGAAAGCTTCAGATTCAACGTTCCAGGATACGGGGTGAACCCAAGTTTATCTTCCATCTGTCTTTTAACCCATGGGAGACGGGTATATTTTGCTCCATCCCCGCTTCCAGAGAAAACTTCGCCCCTTATACGAATCTTGGATGGAAGGGATGACTTCATACTTCCACTTGAACCATGAGATGAAACTTATGGGTTACCTTTTTCCTTAAGCCAGTTAGCAACTTTCCTAAACATGGGATTCGAGGACATATCTATAACTGGAACGATTATCTTCTCTTTAGTTTCAATGAGGGGCTGATATTTTGCCATAAGGGAGTATCCAACAAAGGTCCAGTAAACCCGCCCCCTCTCAACAAGCTCTCGTGTTGCTGTTTCAGTTGTTGCCGGAAGCGGAAAATAAATGAACACCACACCCTCAGCCCAGTAAAGGCCTGCAGCTTTTCCTCCAGCAATAATTGAAGCGAATCTGGCTATGTCTTCTGGCGTAGCGAAGAAGTTACATTCCATTATAACGATTTCTTTAAATGGCTCAAATTGTATGTGCACATCCCCACTGCTCATGACAACGAACCCTTCTCAATACCTTCTACATCACCCCCTTTTTAAGCTTGCCATACTAGTAAAAGTTATAGAGTCGACCAGTATACCCTTCTTAACAAAATCGAGAAGGGACTTTGAGTGGCTGAAATCCGCGTGGCCATAATAGGTGTTGGCAACTGCGCATCAGCTCTAGTTCAGGGAGTTGAATATTACAAGAATGCTAAGGAGGATGAAACTGTTCCAGGACTTATGCATGTGAACTTCGGCGGCTACCATGTTAGGGACATAAAATTTGTAGCTGCTTTCGAGGTTGATCAGCGTAAGATAGGAAGGGACTTAGCTGAAGCCATATTCACAAAACCGAACTGTTGCGCCAAGTTTGCCGATGTACCATATTTAGGCGTAAAAGTTCTCCCAGGCCCCATCCTAGACGGTGTAGCAGAGCACATGAGGGAGCCCTTTAATGTTTATGACGAAAGGGAAATCAAACCTGTAAATGTTGTTGAAGTCCTAAAAGAAACAGGAGCCGAGATCCTCATTAACTATTTACCTGTAGGAAGTTACCATGCAACACGCTTTTATGCCCAGGCAGCCCTAGATGCCGGATGCGCCTTCATAAACTGTATACCAGAATTTATTGCCTCGGATCCGTGTGGGGTAGAAAATTTGAGGGGAAAGGGCTTCCAGTGGCCGGTGATGACATTAAAAGCCAGCTTGGAGCCACCATCCTCCACAGAAACCTTGTTAAACTGTGCATTGACCGGGGCGTTTTGGTGGATGAAACCTATCAGCTAAACATTGGAGGGAACACAGATTTCCTGAATATGACCGTAGAGGAGCGGCTCAAGACAAAGAGGATAAGCAAAACAGAGGCTGTTACGAGTCTCGTTCCATACAAGCTGCCGACAAGGATAGGGCCATCGGATTACGTGCCATTCCTTGGAGATAAGAAAATATGCTATATAACTCTTAAGGGCAGAAAATTTGGCAACCTTCCAGTAATTATCACGGCAAAGCTTGAAGTTGAGGATTCACCGAACAGCGCTGGAGTAGTCATCGATGTCATCAGAGCCGTTAAGCTAGCCTTAGATAGGAAAATAGCAGGTCCCCTCATAAGTATTTCATCCTATGCTTTCAAGCATCCACCAGTTCAGGTTCCAGACTCGGTAGCAAAGGAGTGGGTTGAAGAATTTATAAGGGGCAATAGGGAACGTTAGCCTTCCCTGCTGCATGCCCCATGCTTTTCCATCACAGCTAATTCTTTTCGCCTAATTTTCCTCGTGTGGGTTTTAGGCAACTCATGTATGAATTCGATTTCCCTTGGAGCCTTGTATGGCGCCATGCTAGCCTTTACAAAGCATATAATGTCTCTTTCTAACTCGACGCTTGGCTTGAAACCGGGCTTCAAAACCACGAATGCTTTGACTATTTGACCTAGTTTAGGATGGGGTTTTCCTACAACAGCTACTTCGGATATAGCGGGATGTTTTACCAGAATTTCTTCAACCTCTTGGGTTGAAACCCTATATCCCGAGGTTTTTATGATGTCATCGCCTCTGCCAACGAACCAGAAAAAGCCATACTCGTCAACATAGGTTAAATCGCCAGTATAGTTGAACCCGTGTTTAACATATTTAGCTTGCTCATCATCTCTTCTCCAATATCTGATTCCACTAGAACCTTTAACTGCTAAATGTCCAATCTGGTTAGAAGGAAGCTCTCTCCCAGCATCATCAAGGACCTTAGCTTTATAGGAGGGGACGGGAAGCCCTAGAGAGCCAGGTTTAACAGCGCCAATCCTGTTTGAAATAAAGATGTGCATAAGCTCAGTGGTGCCTAAACCATTTAAAACCTGCATCCAAAAAGCCCCTTAACCTCCTCATACAGCGAGGCCGGAAGATGCTCGCCCGCACTTATACAAACCCTAAGCGAACTAAAATCGTAATCTCTCGCCTCGCTTCTACATGCCACCATAGCCCGACAGGCTGAGGGAACAGCCAAGAGCACCGTTATTCCATGCTCCTCGACCAGCCTAAACATTAAGTTAGGCTCAAATTTCCGGTTTCCATAAAGGGAAACGGCTCCGCCGAAGTAGAGTGCCAGAAGGCTTCCATGGCCGAAGGCAAAAGCCAAACTTGATGGCCCACCGCAGATATCCTTATCGCTTAACAAAACAACCTTTCCAAAGTAGCACTTCGCCACCGCCAAGTATTCCCTATGGGTATGGATGCAACCCTTTGGGCGTCCCGTCGTCCCTGAAGTATATAGTGAAGTATATAGTAGAAGGGCCATTTCATCTTGATGCAAGTGAACTGCTTCTGATTCGCTCTTTCCCCTAAACCTTTCCATTAAGCCGCTGAACAATAGATATTTTCATCAACTCTGTCCTTTTCGTTGTCCACCACCATGAAGTGCCTAACAGTTCTTAACTCGCTTTGAATTTCCTGAACATCCCTGATCAGCCCGCTTAATGTTACAAAGACTTTTGTCTCACAATCATTAGCCACATAGGCTATTTCCCGGGCTCTATACCATGGAAAAATTGGAACACTTAGAGCACCGATTCTTTGAACTGCCAAATGGCATATAACGAACTCTGGGATGTTTGGAAGCCTTAGAATAACATGATCCCCATATTCAACGCCCAAACTTTTAGGGCACTGCTGAAGCTGCACACCATTTCATATAGTTCATTAAATGTTATTCGTCGACTCCCGTGAAGAATTGCCGTCTTATCTCCTCTACCTTCAATTATGTTTTTGTCAATAAGGAACTGGATGACGTTTAGCTTTTCCGGCCATTTCTCGGCCTCGGGAAAATCTAGTTTAAATTCAGGCCACATTCCCCTAGGAGGTCCATATTTAACCATGAGGCCATCGGAAACCCTTTAGACGGTTTTGTACGATTGTCGGCCTTAAAATTTTCCTAATTAGCTATAATTCTGATTGATGCTGGGGTTTTAGGGCAGATGTAACCCTTCGAATGGCCAATATCCATCTCAAATATGCGTTTGTAGCAGCCCTTAATGCCACAGTGTCCCTAGCTTCAATGTTCAACACGAGAAAGTTCTCTTCGATTTTGAGGCTTGCCATACACCGGTTCGTCGCCGGTCTCTCAGCCTCGGGCTTCAAAGCTAAATAGACTGCTCTTAACTCCTTTTCAGAGGGAAACTTTAACCGTATTACTGCCCTAGCCTGCATGGTTTGTTTCCCATATTAAATGGGATATCTTCATTCTGGGACCTGTCTCAATTTTTTCAGGTAAAAGTATGAATGTTACGATTAGGTAGCCCACTTTATCCGTGAAAATTTTCATAAAGGCATCATATTTGCCCCCTAAAACCTCGCTTTGGGATATGATGGGGATTTCAAAAAATTCTGAGCATGCATTCTTAAACTTTTCAATATCGCTCGTGGCGCCTTGGGATTCTAAAATGGCCATCGATTTTATCCGCCGCCCCCTAATTATGGCGCCTGGAATTTCCCTTCTAAGGGTTACGCCGCGCAGATAGATTATGGGCGGAATTAACTTTAATCCCTCTCCGCCGACAACTCTGAACAATTGTATTTTACCTGGGCCGCCCTTCCATCTGTCAATGACAGCTACCTTTTCAGCATTCAGCTCTAAAGCTTTTTCCGCAATCCCCATTCTGCTGAGCTTTCCACGGTTCACACGTAATGTTCCAGGGATTACATGGGAAAGATCCCTACAGAATGTCCTAACATTTCTTGTGGGCCTTCGAGAGGTGGTTAAAAGTATCAAAATTTTCAGGCCTATTCTTCTTCTACGGTTTCAATTTCTTTCGTCTCTACCGGAATTCCCCTAGCCACCCGCTTGGACACAACTCCAAGCTTAGTTGCCGGCGTGTATGCTCCGCCTGTGAATGTAAAACCGCATTTTCTACACTGCCAAACGCCTACGCTTATTCTTTTGACCCGCGCGAAGCTACATTGGGGGCATCTATGCTTCTTCCTCATTTCCGTGATTACCTTAATGTAGCGCTTCCTAACGGTTGCACCGTAACGGGCGCCAAGCCCTCTTGCAGGGCCGACCTTCTCGGTTCGCTTTCCCATCCTATTTCACCAACCCAAACTTTTCCTAATTTCTGCAGCCTTCTCCCTGGCTATATGGGCTGCTTCCATTATCTGCTTTGGTGTAAAGTATCCACTTCCACCCTTCTGGACTGCACATATGTTTCCATCATCATCCGTCGTTATGGTTAATCTTGCATCCATCACCTGTTCCTCCTCAAGCCACGGATCTACTACAAGTTTATCGTTTATTTTAGCGAAGGTTACTGACACGGGGTGTTTATGCACTGGAAGTGGCGTATACCCAGGTTTTATTTTCACTTCCCCTCCTTCAACCTCATAGTTAAACATTTTGGTGTTAAGCAGCGCGGCCATTGCTGCCAATGCGGAGGCATCTATCAAGTTCCCATCATGGTTGAGTACATAGATGTCTACAAATATAATGAAGACCTTTTTACCTGCCTCTATGCAAAGTTTTCTAAGATCCACAGCCTTGGACTCCCTTATGCCCCTGTCCACGATTCTAGCGAGTTCGATGGAATTCTCATCGGGCGGTCCAGGCTCAAAGGTGGGCGAAGCCAATGGAACAAGCTCAGCGTTCACCGTTAAAACTCCATCGTTAGGCATGTCCGGGAATGGCTGGCCAATTTCAATTTTAACCCCTGCCATAACTTCTGTTTTCCCAAGAAGAACCCTTGCTGAGCCCTCCGCCTTCTCGATGACCCCCTGCTCAATTTTTATCGCTCTGTAGTCGTTTAGCCCCCTGCCGTCCAGCCTTTTTCCTTTAGCTATCAGCTGGGCGATTTGCTTTTGTTTAACACGGACAACTATTGACACTATTCTTCACCCTCCTTTGCGCTTACGTATTTAGCCCTTAAGGCTTCTCTCTGTAGATTGTAAATCTTTTCGCAGCCCTTAATAGCCAAGTTAACCGCACTCTCGAATTCCTCAAGCGTCAGAATTCCATCCATCTGCAGCAACGTTATAACGCCCAAGCTTGGCATATAAGCCACTGGGACGTCGGCTTCCCCCTCTTTATCCTCAATATCCATCAGATCCAAAACTATTGTATTGTCAACTTTTCCAGCTGAGCATGCGGCAACAAGATCACGCATAGGCACTCCGGCATCAGCCAAGGCTAGCGATGCAGCCGTTATACTTGCACATCTTGTACCACCGTCGGCCTGCAGAACCTCCACAAAAACGTCTGTTGCTGTTCGCGGGTAATATTCCATAAAAATCGCCGGTTCAAGGGCCTCTCTAACAACTTTTGAGAGCTCTATCTCCCTGCGTGAAGGTGCAGGTGACTTTCGCTCCTGAACCGAAAATGGCGCCATATGATAGCGGCATCTCAAAACCATTCTATCAGGCAGCGCCAAATGCTTTGGATGAAGCTCCTTCGGCCCATAAACGGCTGCCAAAATTTTATTTTTACCCTGCTCAATATAGGCTGACCCATCCGCGTTTGATAAAACGCCCACCTCAATCTTTATCGGTCTTAATTCATCGGGTTTTCTTCCATCTAGTCTTATACCATCTTTAATTAGACACGTAGGCTTTTGATTCACTAACGCCACCTCCCCTCTTCTCTTTTTCCCTTCTAATCATCTGGAATATTCGATCTGTAAGTCCGCTTATATGGGATTCCTCTTCAATCTTGCGTATAGCCATCATTGCCAGCTCCTCATCTTCAGGGCTTTTACCCGTGATCAGTATAACACCGTTGTGTCCTAGAACTAAATGGCATTCAGTTTCCTGCTTTATTAATGAGATCATGGAGCCCTTCTTCCCTATAACCCTTGGAATTTTTGTGGGTGTAATTTTAACAATTTGTCCACGCGCTATTTTCCCTAATCCGGGATCGCTTACGCTTAAAAGCGGGTTTTGGGTTCTATCATACGCGATTATTTTCGCCACAACCAAGTCGCCAACGTCGAGAACCTCGGTAAGATCGTTTTTCTGGGGCTTAAACTGTCGGTTTAAAACATCGGAAGCCCTTAAAATTGCCTTATAGGGCGCGTTTATGTCCACGGTCCACCCGCTGAAGCCAACATCCACGACTGTTCCTATGACAATATCGCCCACCTTTGGAATGTAGAAGGCCCTCAAGGCGACAACGCTGACTTTCTTATTCTCAAATTCTACAAGCCCTATTCTTGTGGCATATATTCTATCGCCTTCCTTGTATGTGTTCTCGCCGGCTATATAGTCGCCTTTGGCGAGCAAATCTCCGGGGGTTACAAGCTGCCTCCTCTCAAAAAATGTTGTCATAAATCATCAACCTACAATTTAGTTCAACTTTCAGGATACTACCTTCGCCTCAGCAGTTCCCTTGGTGACCTCGCCAATTTTTTCGAGAAAAGGCCCATAAAGCCCTGCTGGCATCTCTAATACACCTTGCCATGAACCATCTGAACGCCACTCTTCATGCTTTATTGTTCCAAAAGCCTTTAAAGTGCTATAGGCTTTAGCCGCGTACTCCGCTGGGATGTGAACGTTAACAGATATTTGCTCGATTTTTAGGGGGAGAATCTGCCTTAGTAGCTTTATAACCTCTCTAGCCTGCTCTTCCGTGGGCTTAAATGGATCTATTGAGTAGTGGATTTGCTGCATAGCCTGCTCGATTCGCATGGGCGGGTGGGGTAGATTTGTCTTGGGATCCACACAATTTTTAGATATAAAGGTTATTATTTGTCTCCGTTTTTCTTCAATCATTTTTCTTCGCTGCTCTGCGGTTAGCTGCAGTGTTCCCCTTTTCAGAATCGCATCCGCCACTTTAAGCTGGTCTGTTGTCCCAAAAACCTTTCGCAAAGCCTCTTCGGAAACCTTTGTGCCCTTGTTTGCATCGGAAAATATTGTTTCTGCCACCAGAACTTCGGAAAGCGAAGACAATTTTCCCATTCTATAATCTAAGGCCTTGTCTGGCTTCACAAGGATTTCGAAGTGCATACCATCCTTTGAAAAGCGAGCTATTGTATATTTTTCGCCCATCCTCTTCACTTAGATAAGTCTAAACCTTTAATGTAATTTCCAATTTCAGATTCGCTGAGCATTTCGAATTTCTTTGTCGCTGCGGGAACAACGGCTATCTTTATTCTTGGCTGAAGCTGTCTAACCTCCAGCGCTTTCACGAGACATTTTACTGCAAGACTTATGGCCTCTTTGAGGTTCATGTTCTCTCTATACTCATCCTTCAGTATAGCCATCACCGTTTCTCTCCCGGCACCCACAGCAGTAGCCTTATGCCCCTTATATGTGCCGCTGGGATGAGTCATAAAAACCCTGTTTCCAGTCTTGTCAACGCCGCCGAAGATTATTGAAACTCCGAAAGGCCGCACTCCTCCGTGTTGCGTGTAAAGCTGCTTTATATCGCATACACGCTTTGTAACAACTTCAACATCTATTGGCTCATCATAAGTAAGCCTATTACTTTGAGCGTAAATTCGCGCTTGGTCAATCAAAACTCTAGCATCGGAACTTAATCCAACGATGGCGGCGCCTATATGCTCATCTATTTTAAATATTTTCCATGAGAAATCCGCCTCTTCTAGAGGTTCGATGGTTTCCTCCGCGCCCAAAACAACACCTTCAGAACACTTAATTCCTAAAATAGTTGCTCCTCGGTTAACCAGTTCCATAGCATATTCAACTTGGAATAGCCTACCATCTGGTGAGAAAACAGTTATAGCACGGTCATAGGCTCCGGGAGCCGCAAACACTGACATTTAATACAACCCCACACTAATTCCTTTGCAGAACACTCATATAACAACTAAACTAAAAACCTTTTCCTAAGTCTTTTCATTTTTTCCTTCGTGCCCCACTCATAACTTTTTCGCCTCTGCAATGCATCACCATACAAATAAATTATACAATATAGTGATGCATGCAGAAGCCTTTTACATATAAGTTAAAGCCTAGTCGACAAAAAGCATCCTAACCATTGTGTCCCACGATGAAATATGGTGATAACCATTTATAGTATTTTGATGAAATTTAATCTGGAGAATGCTCATGGGTTATTTGGCAGTTTGGAAAGTATTGGAAAAGATGATTTTGGACTTAAAGAGGAGGGGGGTTAGTGTTCCAGCATATGTTCTTAACGATTTAAAGACCGCGAAAACCCTCATTAACATACTTAGGGCGGACCCCTCTCGTCTTGAAACAAGCCAGAAAATTGAGGAACAACTCCAAAACTTGGAGGCTTTTCTCATATCTAAGGGGCAGGAGAAGATTGGAGACAATTATGTGAATGAATGGATGAAATATTTAGAGGAAGCGTACACGCAGCCTGATGAGGAGGTTGAGGAGGTCAGGTTCATCCCTGGAACCCCGAAGGAGCAAAAGTGGATTCGAATAAAGCCATCGGAGGATATGCCATCCGATATTATTGAGACTTTAGCTGGGGAGCTTGGTTTATTAGTTGAAAAGCAGAAGGATGGTTGCTTACTTGTTTATGGCGAAAACGGGCTTGTTAAAGATTTTGTAAAAATGATGGCTAAAAGGCGTGGGTGGAAAATTGAAAAATGATGCTGAAATATGCATAATTGTTAAAACTTGGCAGCATAAACATTCTATACGAAAATTATGAGAGCCCCCGTATGGTTTGATTCTAGAGACCGCGAGGACCAGGTTTAATGCCCTACATCAAAAGAATAGAGATCAGGGGCTTCAAATCCTTCGGATCGCAAACCGTTAAAATAGCGCTAGATAAAGGTTTTACCGCTATAACTGGCCCGAACGGCAGCGGGAAGTCGAATATTATCGACGCTATCTTATTTGCCTTGGGCGAGCAGAGCACGAAGAGACTCCGCGCTGAAACAGCCTCAAAACTGATTTTCCAGGGATCCGAAGGGGATGAGCGGGAAAAGGGAAGAATGGCTAAAGTAACTATACAGTTTGACAATACGGATGGACGTATCCCCGTTGATACGGCTGTTGTAACTATTTCCCGCGAGGTCTATCGTGACGGCCAAAGCGTGTATAGGCTTAATGGCAGGAAGATTTCTAGGACCAATTTGATGGAAATCCTCTCCGTTGCAGGAATAGGTTCTACAAGTCAGAATATAGTGTTGCAGGGAACAATAACCCGATTAGCAGATATTTCCCCTTTAGAGAGAAGGAAAATAATTGAGGATCTCGTCGGAATAGCCCAATACGATGCAGAGAAAGTGGAAGCCGAGGAGAAGCTTCGAGCCGCGGATATGGCAATCCGCACGGCTCTGGGCAGAATAGAAGAAGTTCAAAGGCGCGTAGAAGACCTTGAGAGGGAACGTAACGAGCTTTTAAGGTACAACTTCCTGAAGAATGAAATGAAAAAATTTGAGGCGCTGATGCTGTCTTTTAAAATTTTACAAACACGGGAAAAGATAAAACAAGACTCAGCCCAGATGGAAAAGGTGAAAAGTAAACTTGAAAGGCTTAGGATTCTGCGCGAACAATATAGATTAAAACGTAGGGAGATTGAAGGGGAATGGCGTAGACTAAGTTCAGAGCTTGTCGAGGAAGGGGGCTCTCAAGTTTTAAAAGTTCAGATAAAAATTGGAGAGTTGAAATCTAAAATCGCAGAATTAACAACAAAAATAAACTCTGAAAAGTCGAGTCTAAACGCCCTTAAAAGTTTTAGAGAGAACACAATCCGGCAATGCCAGGCCATAAAGGAAGAAATACATGAAAATAGGCTTAAGATAAGACGGCTAAGAAGCGAATATGAACGTGTGTTGGACGAGATTAACACTAAACAGGCGGCGCACGATGCCATTTCACATGAGATAGCCCAGCTTTGGAACAATCTTGGCGCAAACAGCGAAAAGTTAAGAGAGATGGAAGCTAAATTTAACAAACTTTATAAAAGATTGACTGATCTGAGGGCTGAACACGCCAAAAGCCAAACGGCCATTAGAATCCGGGAGAGAAGGCTTCAAGAATTAAATGCCCGCAGAGAACGATTCTCCGCGAACCTTGAAGAGCTTGGAAAATCTCTAGAAGAACTTGAGAAAGTTCAAAAGGAACAGAAAAAACAGCTTAGAAATCTGGAGATTCTCCTTGAAAGGAGGAAAAATCAAAAAGAGACTATAGAGAGGGAAATAGCCGAAGCGGGGAAAATAGCCGAATCTGCCCGTGAAGCCGTTGTGGAATTTGCAACCCAAAGGGAACTGGCGGAAACATTAGCCGTGGAGGAAAAGGCGCTAAAAAGCATTGAGGAGCTAGGCGAGCTAGGTGTTATTTCAGGAATACATGGTAGACTCCGCAACCTCATCAAAATTGACAAAACCTATAGCAAAGCCCTCGAGATAGCCGCCGGCGGGTGGTTAGACGCGCTGGTTGTTAAGGACTTCGACGCTGCCTTTACATGCGCTGAAACTCTGCGAAAAATGAAGCTGGGGAGAATAAAGATAATACCCCTTGAAGGAATTTCGAACATTAAGCCGCTAAAGGTTCCAAAGGAAAGCAGTGCCACAAACGCCGCCTTCTCATTTATAAAATGTCCAAAGCAGTATGAACCCGCCGTTTATTTCGTCTTCGGCGACACGTTAATCGCCCCTGACAGCAAAACAGCACTCGAGTTATCAAGTAAAGGGTATCGCGTGGTCACGGCGGATGGAGATCTTTATGAACCTGGAGGCGCCTTAGAGAGCGGTTACTATCGGGTTCCCGTAGATTTTTCCGCAATAATACCCAGCGAAAATGCTATAAAAAGCCTGGATGAAGCTGTTAAGGCTTTGCAGCAGCATCTTTCACGAAGAAGCAATTATGTTCAATCTCTCGAGGAGGAAGTTGATAGAATCCGCGTGGAGGCAGCCCGCTTATTAGAGGTTATATCCACTATTGATAGGGAAATAGCCCGTGTTAAAAGAAGGATTCAAAGAATAAAATCTAATATCAGAGGGATTGAATCGCACATTAAAAGAATTCAAGGCGAACTTGACGCTGAAAAATCAAAAATTCTAAACATAAAAGCTGAGAAAAACAGCATACAAAAGGACTTAAGGAAACTTCAATCGGATTTAGCGGTTCTAAGGCAAACGGTGGATCCGACAAATATCCAAGAAATGGAGGTGAAACGTGAAAAACTCGCTGAAGAGATAATTACATTAAGGCAGAAGCTTGGCAGCATACAAACCGAAATTTCGACACTTCAATCACAATTTGACAACATTTTAAGGATAAGCTACAGAAATGCAAGAGCGCAGCTGAAAAGGATCGAGCAACAAATAAAGACAACGGAAGCCGAATTGGAAAAAGCGCTGAAAGAAAGGGAAAAACTGGAGAGCGAACTAGCAGAACAGGAGAAAAGCCTAAGCGAACTTTCAAAAACTGTCTTATCGGCAAAAGAGGAATCCATGAAATTTGCTAATCAAATAGACGACATAGACAAGGAGCTCCGTAGACTCGACGTCGAATATGAGGAGGTTGACCGCATAGTAAACCAATACCAGCTGAACATCCAAACCTCCATGGTGCAGCTTGATCAATGGCAGACCCAACTTCGACAGTTGGGGTATGAAGAGCCGCTGCAGGTGACAGCTAAAGAAGTTGAAGGAGCTGAAACATCCCTTAAGATGCTTAAATTTGAGATTGAAAGGATAGGTGCTGTTAATCAGCTTGCACTTTCCCACTATGCCGAGCAGATCTCCCGTTATAAAGAACTATCCCTTAGGCTGAACGAACTCGAAGGGGAAAAACAGGCAATTATAAAATTCATGGAAGAGATAGAGAGCAAAAAGCTTAGAGTTTTCATGGAAACCTTCGAAAAAATAAACCAAAACCTACAGAAATACTTCTTCAAGCTCACTGGAGGGGGTAAAGCAACCCTAAGTCTAGAAAACCCCGAGAATCCCTTCGCCGGCGGGGTTGACATGATTGTTCAGTTTCCAATGAAACCAGCCATAGTTGTAAGCGGAACAAGCGGCGGCGAACGTTCAGTGGCTGCTGTGGCCTTTCTATTCGCGATAAAGGATTTCAGCCCAGCCTCATTCTATATTTTTGACGAGGTTGACGCCCACCTAGACCCATTCCACACATCCAGACTTGCAGATTTGCTGGTGGAGGAGTCGGAGAAAGCCCAGTTCATTGTTATCACCCTAAAGCCTGAAATGGTTAACAAGGCCCAGAAAGTTTATGGAGTATACGCGCGTAATGGCGTTTCCCACGTGGTTTCAGCAAGGTTTCTGGAGGTGCAAAGCTAATGTCCCCGATTATCATTCAAAAGCCCTTTTATCTGCGTCCTCCATGGAACATACTATTTGATTTCCATAAACTTGAAAGGTTAACACCATGGGACATTAAAATTTCTTACCTGCTCACAACATTTATTCAAGAAATGGAGAAGAGCGGGCAAGTTGACTTTAGGGCTTCTGGGGTGGCCCTAGACTCTTCGGCTTTCATATACCTAATGAAGTCGAAGTTGCTTCTGAAGCTGGAGGAACCTCCACAGCCACCCAAAATTCCAGAGGATTTTATTCCTCCGCCTCTTTTCCTTCCTCTGAGACACGAGTTAACTTCAACAACAATAAATCACCTGTTAGAGGTTCTGGAGGACATTTTAAAAAATGAAAAATTGGCTGTTTACGTGAAAAAAGAGGCTGAGCCTATTCTTCCCGCACCTTCAGATATTATTCCACAGATTGACTATTACCTTATGAAAATTGAACTTCAGATGGAGGAACTCTACAGAACATTATATGAACGGGTTAAAGGCTCAGGGATAATAGAGTTCTCGAAGCTGATAAGTGGAATGCCGAGGCTACAAGCCATAAGCACATTCATAATCCTGTTATTCTTGGCTCAAAGCGGCAAGGTTACTCTATGGCAAAATGAAGAAACTGAAGAGATTTACATAGCCATTGGAGGTCTAGGATCTGGAGGAAGCGAAGGGGCAACCTAAGGATCTCGAAAAGGCTCCTAAAAGTGAACAGGTAGAAGACAGGCTACATAGAGAACTTGCCCTAGTTGAGGCTGCATTATATGTTGCAGGGCGACCTTTAGACCTTTCTGAAATATGCACCGTTTTGAAGACTCGATCTAAAAGCAGGGCTAAAAAGCTTGTAAAAACGCTTATGGAGGAATACGCCAAAAGGAACACAGCCCTTGAAATATTGGAGCTTAAAGATGAGCGATATGTTTTACAGCTTAAGGCTGAATTCACGGAGCATGTTAGAAAGCTTGCAAGGAGACCGCTCGTCTCAGCGGGACCGCTAAAAACTCTGTCATACATAGCTCTCAGCCAGCCAGTATCCCAAAAAAGGGTTGTTGAGGTCCGCGGACGCCACGCTTACAGTCATATTAAGCTGCTTAAGGAGATGGAATTAATAACTTCCGAGCGGAGAGGGCGCTCAACAATTTTAAGAACAACCGACTACTTTGCAGATTATTTCGGCCTAAGCCGAGATGTCGCAACCATGAAACGGGAATTGAGAAAAATTCTCGGGATTACAGCCAATGAGGAAAAGTTTTCAACAAGTATCTGAGGGATAGATTTATATGTTAAACATCGCTCTAGTGAACAAGCCTAAAGAGTTGATGTTTAAAGGGAATCAGAATGTCTGTTTGGCATGGCGATCTCCATAAAAGAAAGCCCACGGGGGGCAAGAGGCACCCCTACAGAGGCAAGAGAAAGTTTGAGGCAGGCTCTTTTCCAGTAGAAACTGTTCTGGGCGAGCCTGAACGGAAAATCGAGCGGACAAGGGGAGGCAACCTAAAAGTCAAACTTTTAAGCGACAAATATGCCTGCGTAGCGGATTCGAAAACTGGTAAAACCCAGAAGGTTGAAATTCTCCGGGTTGTCAAAAATCCGGCAAATGTTGATTATGACAGAAGGGGAGTAGTAACAAAAGGAGCAATAATTGAAACCCCTCTAGGCCTAGCCAGGGTCACCTCACGTACGGGACAGGACGGAGTTATAAACGCTGTTCTTATAAAAGAGCAAGAGTAAGCTAGGCTATTTTGAAGAAACCTTTTCTCGAAGCTTTAAAAGCTGTTTTGCAACTTTTTTAACTAGACTATTTTTCTTTTCAATTCTATCTACCAGAAGCACGCCAGTTTTAAGCCATGGTGTTTTAGGATAGCTGGCTTCTGGCAATATCTCGTATTTTAGACCAAGCCTTTCAATGACTTCCTTTAAATCGTCAATCCTTGGAGAAGGCACAGCAAGCGTTTTAGGAACTCTTCTGCCCTGTCCACGGGATTTAGCTGCATCAAAGTATGTTGGCCATAGAACTATTTTATTTTTCTTCTGCATAACCACCCCCTATTTATGGGCATAGTAGGCTATGAGTTTAACGCCTACATCATCTATCCTTACAAAGCCGAATCTTTCGAATTGCACTATGTGACCAGGTTTTAGCGCCCTACATGCAATTTCAGCTATACCCTCTATTTTTGTCGCGTTTGGCATTACAACTTGGCATGGCATATCAGCGCCTATTGGAACCCAGTGGATAAGCGGAGCTTCTGCCTTCCTAGCGTCATGATATGACCCGCTTTCAAAAACAGCCTCAACGGCGTAGGATTCAATCTTCCCAATTCTTATGTTAAATAGCTCCATAAGGCGGATTACCCTTCCAACGTCAAAGTTTTCCACATCGCTTTTTGAGATCCAGAAAAGGGCGACGCGGTTTTCGCCTGAAGGTTGTATGGAATATTCCCTGTAGCCCCTTTGTGGGTAATCGGGGTGTAAGCGTATCTTAGCTGTGAAGGGCCTGGGAATCCCTGAAACTGTAAGCTGGACGGGTGATGGGACGAAAAAGTAGCGGTTCACCTCAGGGTCAAGGATCTTGCGGTTATGTGCATATAGGTTCTCCCAGCTCAAAACGATATCCGCGGTTTTCGGCCCCACATCAATAATAAGCCTTTTAATGGCTTCCGCCGTTATTCCCCGCCTCCTTAAGGCCGCAAATGTTGCCAATCGAGGGTCATCCCAGCCCTCAAATAGACCGCTTCTAACCCCCTGTACTATCTTTGACTTGCTTAGATAGGACCCCTTAATTTTTAGGCGACCATAGTGTATGGATTCAGGATACTGCCAGTCCAGATGCTTGTACATGTATTGTTGGCGGATCATGTTCGTCAGATGTTCTTTGCCTCGAATTATGTGAGTTACACCCATCAAATGATCATCTATGCCGCATGCAAAATTGTAGAGGGGCCAAACGCGATATTTATCGCCAACCCTTGGGTGCGGGAACTTTTCGGTATCTATAACACGAAGGGCAGGCCAGTCTCTTACCGCTGGATTAGGATGGTTTAAATCCGTTTTGATGCGCACTACGGCTTCGCCTTCGCCGTAGTGGCCCTCAAGCATGCGGTTCCATCTTTCGAGATGCTCTTCTGGGGGTAGATCACGGCAGGGACAGGGCTGTTGGGCTATAATTTTTTCTCTGAACACTTGGGGCTGGCATGTGCAAACATAGGCGTTTCCATCCTTCAAAAGCCTTTCCGCATGCTCATAATAAATTGATATTCTATCGCTTTGAATATACTCCTCATCTGGCCTGCATTCAAGCCATGCTAAGTCTTCTCTTATTCTGTCGTAAAATTCTAAAACTGGCCTTTTCAGCTTTGGATCCGTGTCCTCGAATCGCAGAATAAACTTGCCCCGGTAAATTCGAGCATATTCGTGGGATAGAACTATGGCCCTGGCTGATCCCAAATGTAGTACACAGTCAGGGTTGGGTGAAAAACGTGTTACCACATTCCGGTATTTTTCAACGTTTGGTAATGGTGGAAGTTTCTTCTCCTCTACCCTTTCCCTTTCAACTATTTCAAGACCCATCTCATCTGCGATGCGTTTTTGCTCTGAAGGCGGAAGGGCATTAACCTCCTCGACAATCCGGTTAACAATCGCGGCTAATTCTTTAACCCTGCCCTTTAATTCCTGCCTCTCTGCCAGAATTTTTCCAAGGACAGCTCCAACTTGTGCCTTTCCACCGTGCTTTATGGCGTTTATTAATACATGTTTCCGTATGAGCTCCTCTATTATGATGTCTATGCCCGTTGCGGTCAGCTTTGACGCCCCTTTCAGATTTTTCTTTCAATAAGAAAACGTGCGAAGGTGTTTAACTTTTCCTTTGCCTCTGATTCGGGAAGCAGCCCTTTCACCTGCTCCCAGCTTTCCTCAACGATTTTTCTCGCAAGCCTCTTAGCATATTCTATGGAGCCGTACTTTTGCATTATGGCTATGGCTTCGTCTCTGAGCCTCTGATCCGACGTATGCATTTCAAGGATTTCTATGAGCCTTGCCCTATCCTCTGGACTTGCAACCTTTAGGGTGTGGACCACCATTAAAGTTCGCTTTCCCTCGGTTATGTCTTGCCCTCTTCCGCCTTTTCTTTCGGCGAATTCCTCGCCTATAAGGTCTAGGATATCATCCTGTATCTGGAAGGCTACTCCAATATTTTCGGCGAATCTCCCAAGCTTCTCGACCAGCTCGCAATCTGCATCGGCAAGCACAGCCGCCATTTTCGCAGCCATCCTTGCAAGGGTGCCGGTTTTATATGCGCACATTTGAAGGTAATTCTTCTCCTCTATCATATCGGCGTTTGCTAAGCCTCTGTGCCATGCTATATCCATGGCTTGGCCTAGGCTGAGGTTAATCATTTCCTGCACGTAAATCTCGTATAACCTTGAAAGTTTTTCAGCGCCTATTTTTTCTCTATTCGCCATGAGGGGGAGTAGGGGCAGGTAATACATGGTATTTCCAGCGTTCACAGCCACGTCTAAGCCGTAGATCTTGTAAGTGCAAGGCTTACCCCTGCGGAGCTCTGATGAATCCTCTATATCATCAATTATTAGCGTCCCATTGTGAATAACTTCTGGGATTATGGCGTAATCCAGAAAATCTTCAGGATTTTTACCCAAGGCTTCACATATAAGCAGGAACAGGGTTGGGCGCCACCTTTTACCTCCCCTGTCCAAGAACTCCCATATCGGCTCAGCCACAGCTTTGTTTATTGCCTCCAGGTTATGCGAGTATCTTGGCGGATTCATTTTGAAGAGTATATCATTTTCTGAGAATTTTCTTGGAATATATTTTTCAATGGCCCTGTTAATTAGAGGCGCCTTTTCTTCAAGGAGTTGCTCTATCTCCATTAAGTTCCCCTCCTCCTAGCATAGTCTTTCACGTTGAAACCCCTTAGCCTAAGCCACTCGGCCACCTTTCCAGTTACGACTACGGGAACTTTGCGGAGGTCCTTTATGCTTTGGGCGCCAACTAAGAACATGGTGCATCTTAACGCCTCTATAAGCATGGATAGCAGCTCCTCTGTTTCCTCCACCCCCTTAACAGCAGCTTTCAACACTGGCTGAGCGATGCCTACAAGGCTTGCACCCAAAGCTAATGCTTTCGCAGCATCAAGTCCTGTGCGTATTCCTCCCGAGGCAATAACAGGAACCCTAACCGTTTGGGATACTTCGATTAGGCTTATAGCGGTGGGTATACCCCAGTCCCAGAATAAGTCACCTAAAACTTTCTGGTGGACATTATTCATTTCCTCCGCGCGATAATACTCCACTGCAGCGAAGCTTGTGCCGCCGGCGCCGCTAATATCTATGCCCTTCACTCCCGCAGCCTCGAGTTTTTTGGCCTCTTCCGCAGATATCCCAGCTCCGGTTTCCTTCACAATCACCGGCTTGTCGAGCTCTTTGGCTATTTCCCCAATCTTTTCTAATACCCCCCTAAAGCTCGTTTCACCCTCTGGCTGGATGACCTCCTGAAGGGGGTTCAAGTGTATTGCCAAAGCATCAGCATCAATCAGCTCTACTGCTCTTTTCGCCTCTTTTATGGAGTATCCCTTAACTAATTGTATTCCACCTATGTTCGCCATTAAGAAGGCTGTGGGCGCCTTCTCCCTCACTATCGAAAAAGTTTTTTCAAGGGTTCTGTCCTCAATAACAGCCCTTTGGCTTCCCACCCCCATGCCCAGTCCAAGCTTCTCCACAACCGTGGCTATAGTGGCGTTAATCTTCTCTGCCTCAGGCGTCCCCCCAGTTATGGCGCTTACGATTATGGGAGCCGCGAATTTATGATTAAAAACAGTTGTGGCTAGGTCTATTCCATCCTTATCAACCTCAGGAAGGGCTCTGTGCACTAAGCGGATGTCCTCAAAACCCGTGGTGACATTTCTTGCCTGCACGTTTTGGCTAATGCCTATTCTGATATGGTCAGCCTTGCGTTTTCTAGTTTTGTCGATCAATCGTCTATTCCTTCTCTATTAAAGTGCCTTTTATCCTCTCTCCTTTAATGGCTTTATAGACATATTTTGGCTTTGTTGCATTAAAAATTAATGCGGGAACTCCATGCTCTATCGCTGGCATCAATTCAGCTATTTTACTGCGCATCCCACCAGTCACATCTGCAGCGGTGCTTGATTCTTTCAGGCTTTCATGGACTTTTTTAAGCTCTTCTAAACTTAACCTTTCATGCATCTTAGCTCCGGTGCTTAGCTTTGGATCCCTCTCATAAAGCCCGTCTACGTCGACTCCTATCAGAATTTTTTCCGCTTTAAGCTGAATTGCAAGATATGACACCAGCTGGTCTCCAGATAGCACTGTGAAGCCCAGCTCCGTATCTAGAACGGTGTCTCCGTGAAGAACTGGAAGGAAGCCCATTTTCAAAAACTCTTTCAGTTGCGTCATTTCAAAGCATTGAATTCTACCGTTGCGTGTTAATACGCATGATAGCGGGTTAATGCTTACTGCAGGTATGCCCCTCCATATTAGGGCATCCATAAACAGCCCATTAAGAACCGTCATTACATGATGAGTTTCCGCAAATCCTGTTATTTGGGACTCATCCTTAAAGCCGTCTCTAATGGCATACCTTTGCGCCAGCGGATGGCCGAAACTTCCTCCCCCATGAACAATCACCAAATTTTTTGGGTTCGCCTCTCGTATTTGATCAGCTATGCTGCTTATTATATCCATGCGCGCCTCAAGCTCTGCACCCTTATTGGTTATAACTGAGCCACCTATCTTCAAAATAATTGGACTAAAACGACTCAATTCTAACACCTTCATCCATTTTTTTAGCTATGAAAGCATGACCTCCAGCCCTTTGAACAGCCTCCAAAACCCTTTCAATGTTACTTTCCTCCGCAAGGGCTATCATGCACCCGCCGCCTCCAGCTCCAGTCAACTTTGCGCCCAGCGCCCCAGCCTTCTTAGAGGCGTTTATAAGCCACTCCAAAGACTCGTCGGAAACGCCTAAACCATAAAGAAGAGCATGATTAAAATTCATCAGATAGCCCAGAGTTTCCAGGTCTCCCCTTTTTAAGGCTTCAACCGCCTCCAGAACTATGATACGGGCTGTTTCCCGCATGGATTCGAAGATTTGCGGGTATTTCTCTTTAATGCTTCGCACCTTCGAAACCTGAACCCGCGTCGACCTAGCCACGCCCGTGTGACCCACGACAAGGGGGATATCCGCCTTAACCTCTATAGGTTTGAAGCCTGTATCCATCTGGAACATTAAAACACCGCCAAAGGTCGAGATGGCAGGGTCCACGCCTGAGGGGGTACCGTGGGCAAATTTTTCAGCCTCAAAAGATATTCGAAAGACGTCCTCCCTAGAAATTTTAACATTTAAAAGGGCGCCCACAGCAGCGGTTACTGCTGAGGCTGCAGCCGCGGAAGATCCAAGCCCAGCGGCAACAGGGACCGTTGAGTTGACTTCAATATCTAACCCTATGTTCCTTCCAAAAATTTTTAGCACATGATCCACTGCACATTTTAATGGCTCGAACCGCATCCTAGCCTCTTTAGGGTCCCCTTCTTCAGCTCTAAAATTTCCATTCTCAAAAAAGGCTGAAAGTTTAAAGTTTAGTGAACGGAAGAAGAGTTTATTGTCGCTTCTAATCTCAGCCCTTGCATAAGCCCTTTTATCTATGGCCAAAACTATGGCAGGTTCTCCATAAACAACAAAGTGCTCTCCAAAAAGGATGACTTTGGCTGGAGCTGAGGCAGTAACCCCCATTTATATCACGATTTTACGAATTGCACGGCGGCATAACCCACAACGCTTAAGTAGTCGCCTGTAACATCACCACTAGTCCGATAACATAATAACTTTGCCCTCTTTGCCCCCAAAATTTTTGCAGCCCTTATAAGGGCTATGATGGGACCATAGCCACATGCAGTTACATTATAATTCTCAATTGTAAAGTATACTTTCCCCTCATCCATGGACTCGACTGCCTGAAGGGCCATTCTATCCTTCCTCTCCGCATCCCTTTGAGGCTCATAATGGCTCATATCTGAGGAGGCTAATACAACTGCATTTTTGCCGCTTAGAACCTTACCCACGGCTTCCCCAACTTCTATGGCTGAAGATAAGTCCTGCATGAGAAAGCATATGGGCACAATTTTAAAGGTTGAACCGAAAAGGTATTGCAAAAACGGAAGCTGAACTTCAATTGAATGCTCATACCTATGGGCAGATGCATCCGCATCTATGATTTTGGATTCCCTAATAATTTGATTAGCTGTATCCCCGTCTACTTCAATATCCCCTAAGGGGGTCCGCCATACCCCCTCATTCATAACTGCCAATGCGCTTCCCAAACCCGTATGGTTTGGCCCGAAAATAACAATGGTGTCAGGTTTCCCATCCAGAGCCAAATTATAGTAAGCATGGGCTGCCACAGGGCCAGAATACATATATCCTGCATGGGGGCATAAAAGCCCAACTATATTACCTATTCGGCCTTTGACAACTTCAGGGATCTTTCCAGGCCCAAGATTATGAAGGAAGCATGATTCAATCTGCCTTTTGAGGGATTCCGCTGTTCCAGCGTAGAAGGACCCGGCAACGTAAGGATGCCGAATCCTCGCCATGATCACTTGCTCTCCTCTTCTTCCTTGGAGATTTTAGCCTCAAAGTCTTCGATGGACAATTGCAAATCCTTATCCGGCGGAAGCTCTCCTCTCTCCCTTAGAATCTGTCTTGCCAGAAGCCAATAAATAACTGCAAGGGCTCTTCTACCCTTATTGTTTGTGGGTATAGCCAGATCAACTCCTGAGAAGTCGTTGTCTGTGCTGCATAGGGCCACTACTGGTATTCCAAGCGATGAGGCCTCATCTACGGCTTGAGAATCCGCCTTCGGATCAGAAACTATTATTACGTTTGGCTCGATATGGCCTGGGTACAGGGGGTTTGAGAGAAGCCCTGGAATGAAGCGTCCCACTATAGGTATTGCACCAGTTACTTCGCAGAACCTTTTTACAGGCTCCTGCGCGTAAAGCCTGGCCCCTGCAGCCGCTATCTTTGAGGGCTCAAACCTTGATAGAAACTTTGCTGCAACCCTTATCCGCTCGTCGGTCTTCTTAACGTCTAAAACAAAAAGTCCGTCGGGTCTAACCCTGTATATGAATTTTTCCATATCCCTTGTTTTTATCCTTGTCCCAATGTGTATTCCAGCCGAAAGGAGGCTGTCCCTTGGAAGTAAAAGCTCCTCCTCAGCGCTTACGCTAGCTTCCTCGTCAAATTTCTCCTTTTTAATTTCAATTTTGTCAGACATTTTAATCCTCCTAGAGTATTTGGAGCACGGCCATTTTAGCTCTATCGCCGAGAAACTCTTCAACCCTTATTAATTCATTTATTTTGGCTATCCTTGCACCCTCAACAATTCCTGTTTTAATTATTGGACATTTAAAGCCCACGGCTAAGTGGGCTATGTGCCAGTCGCATGTGTCTCCTGAACGGTGGGAAATAACGGGAACATATCCTGCCCGCTTAGCGGTTTCAATGGTTTCCAGCGCATCCGTCAGGGTACCCACCTGGTTAACCTTAATTATTATCGCGTTGGCCGCACGCTTTTTAATTCCATCATTTAGCCTTTCACCATTTGTTACGAAAAGGTCGTCTCCGCATATTAGGCAGTTTTTAACTTTCCCCGTTAACTCTGCAAAGCTTTCATAATCATCCTCATGAAAAGGATCCTCGACATAAACTAAATGGTAACTCTCAATTATCTCTTTTATAAACTCAAGCTGTTCGCCCGAGTCCAGCTCTTTCCCCTCCCTCTTGTAGGAATATTTTTGGGTTTCAGGATTCCACAGGGATGATGATGCAACATCTATGCCAAAGCCGCATTTTAAGCCTGTTTCATTGCTTACCTCTTCACATGCTTTAGCCATTATTTCCAGGGCTTCAGTATTCGTTATGTTTGCGATCCACGCGCCCTCATCGCTTTTTCCACAGCTAAAGGTCTTATCCCTCTTTTTCAAAAGCTCCTTGACCTTCCTGTGGATTTTAACGTTTGCCAACGCGGCTTCCTGGAACGATTCCACCCCATATGGCAAAGCCAGAAACTCCTGTATGTCCGGAGCCTTCCCGTAGGCGTGTTTTCCGCCGCTTATAACGTTGCCCAGCGGGTATGGCAGCTCACGCACTGTATATCCGCCCAGGTAATGGAAAAGAGGTAAACCGTAAGAGTTTGCCGCAGCCTCGGCGTTGGCAAGGGAAACAGCGAAGGCTGTGTTTCCACCTATAACCCTAAAGTCGTTTGTATTATCTATTTCATGGAGAGTTTTATCCACTTCATCCTGAAATTCGGCGTTCAATCCGACAAGCTCTGGGGCGATAAGCTCCTCAACCTTTTTTATCGCCTCATCCACGCCGCCTGGGGGATAATACACAACTTCACCCTTCCCACGGCTTTCTCCAGCCGGGGCTGAAGCCCTTCCAAAACCCGAGTTTGTGATTACATCCACTTCTATGGTTTCGTCGCCGCGGCTGTTGAAGGTTTTTCTTGCAATCACATCTTCAATGATTGTGGACATTTCAGCCCTCCAATCTATTGATAACCGCGTCTTGCCTCTCTCCTTTTTTCAGCCTCTTCATAGAATCGTAATATCTCATCGATAATGTCAACATGGGATAATATCATACGCCTGCAACAATACCTCTTAATTCCCAGGCTGTCCAGAACCTCTCCTGGATCTTCTCCAGCTTTAACCCTACTTGAAAATTCTTCCCACTTGTCACCGATGAGGCTTCCACAAGTGAAACATCTAACGGGTATTATCATGTTTTTACTCCCCATCACCTATAGCTTTTCTGATCCCTTGCTCTCGCTCCTGGGCCACCGAACTTTTTGGGTTCCTTTCGTCTTGGATCACCTGCAACCATGGTTCTATCATATTCGATGAATTTTGCGCGTAGCTGGGCACTTTTAGCCCATTTTAGAAGCGCATTTGCAATGGCGATTCTAGCGGCCTCCGCTTGTCCCATGTAGCCTCCCCCAGAAGTTTTGATATCTATATCTAACTGATTCACAAGCTCCTCGCCGGCAAGTATTAGAGGCTCGATTATTTTTGCGCGGGCAACCTCAGGCTCATAAATTTCCAACGGTATATTATTAATCCTTACCCTACCTATTCCTGGCCTAACCACGGCACGGGCTAAAGCCGTTTTCCTTTTACCGCTTACAACTAAAACCTTTTTTGCAGTCATGTTAGCCACTCCACCCAATTTCTTTAGCTAATTCTCCAAGCGTGAAATAGGGACACGTCAGCTTTTTGGCTTGCGCCTCCTCTATAGTTTCCATATTCTTATCCTTTAGCTCCTCGGGAATGCCTATATAGACCCTAAGCCTTTTGTAGGCTTCCTTGCCCTTTGGCTGTTTATATGGAAGCATCCCCCTAACAACCCTTCGGACGATCCTGTCCGGCCTTCTGTAGTGGATTGGCCCCTTTCCAGGATAGCCAACCTCAAGAAATTCCTTTGTCTCTCTAACCTTGCTCCATTTCTTGCCGGAGAGCACCGACTTTTCAGCGTTTACAACGATTATCTTTTCGCCCTTTAGCAGACGTTTTGCAATTACGCTGGCCATCCTTCCGAGAATTAGTCCCTCAGCATTTATTATGGTCCCTTCATAGCTATCTGCGGGCATCTTTTCACCCTATTATCTTTATGTTTGAGCCTTTTGGATTTTTTTGGGCAAGCTCCATAAGTGATAGACATTTACCCTTTGCTTTTTGGATTTTCTCCCTGGCTTTTGCGGAGAAGGCAAAGGCTGCAACGGTGATTGGATGATCAAGTTCCCCTGCGCCCAATACTTTTCCGGGAACAACCACCACATCATTTTTTTGGGTATACCTATTTAGCCGGCTTATGTTTACTGCAACACGTTTTCTCTTCGGCTTTCCCAAATATTCAGCTATAGTTCTCCATATCCTTGCCTTATGCTCTCGGCTATGCTTCCTTAGGAAACGGATAAGCATTATAAGCTGAGGGTTTGTGGCCTTAATTTCATTCAAGTTTCTGCACCTCTATTAGGCCTGCGAATTCTTCAAGCTGCCTATCTAATATCTTTACAGCCTCTGTTATGATTCTTTCAGGGGGAAGTGCACCAGTGGATTCTAAAATAAATATAAAAGCGTTTTCCTCCCATTCAACACTTATAGCCGGGGGATCCTTTGGGCAGGCGTTGACACAGTCCTTGCAGAGAATACAAGCATATAGGTCGCGGACTTCGATTTTACCCTTGGATTTTATAAGCACCTTTCTTGGACATATGTCCACACATTTCCCACATGCATCACAGTTTTTATTGTCCACTTTCAGGTGAGGCATATACTTATATGCGCTCAGGGAAACAGGCTGCCATTTCGCGTGATCTTTTCCCTTTCCAAGCCTTGCATAGGCTTCAAGCTTCAACCTCTGTCCTTTCGCAAGCTTAACTATTGGAATTTTATCGCTTACAGGCACTATGTTTGGATTTTCCGAAACAAGATCGCCGGAATAAACCGTTATTGTTTCGTCTTTTGCCTCTCGATCTAATGTTAGTGTGACACGACACAGGTTGCATCCAAATTCGCTTTTGCATGAGCATTCCTCTGGAAGGTTATAGCTGTCAAGATCCGTCTTCAGCGGTATTAACCCCAGTCTATGGGCTAAAATCTCGTCATGAAGGACTGAAGAGTTTTCAATGATGACAACCTCATCTATGGCCATGCATGGAACCTCTGAAAGAACATTTCGCCTTATAGCATTAATGTATGGAGGGTCAACTCCCCGAATGAGTAAACGTAATTTTCGATCGTCCTTTTCAAGGGTCTTTATTTCCACCCAACGACGCTCCATAATACATAATTAATTGCAGTGCGGTGGAATAGAATATTGGTGCATTATTTCAATTTTTCTATCCCCAACCCAAAAAGTCATGTGAACAATTTATAAAAACGAAGGTTTTATTGAAGCCGCATGCAACTAGGCTCCTTCACACGCCTGCCAGATGGCCTGCTCAATCCACAAGAGCTTCAGGAAGCTCAAGAGGAGAGGCTTGGCGAAGGCCGAGAAGCCGCTTTTCAAAAAGCAGGTTGTAATGCTCGATGGCCATCTCTTCAGCATAAACCCCGAGGGTTGGAAAGCGTCGATAGCAACTGGGAGGGGAAGGGTTGAGCTAAAACTTCTCCACGGAACATACCACGAGAAGTTTAAGAGTATGAAGGCTGGCCAGGCCTGGCTCTTAAAGGCGAGGGACGGCCTCAGCCTAAAGGCAGTTTTCTCTAAGACCGTTTCAGCTTGCAGAGCCGAATTGGAAGGCGATAGCCGTGGACGTAAACGAGAACAACGTAGCCTTCGGCTCCATGGAGCGCGTAAGCAACGAAAAGACGGGGCTGGCCATGAGAACTGCATACTTCCTCAAACGCAGAAGGCTCCAGTCAAAGCCCAGGTTGAACGAAAAACCCTGCTGGCAAAATACAGGGGTAGAGAACATAGGAGGTTGAAGCCGCCTACCACAAGATCGCCAACAAAATAATCGGCCAAGCAAAAAGGCTGAGGCCTCAACAATCGTGCTGAAAAACCTAAAAAACATGAGGAAGAAGGGGCGCTCAAAAGCCCTCAATGGAAGGCTCAACAGGTGGAGCTTCCTGAAGCTCCAGAACATCATAGATTATAAGGCGAAGCTTGCAGGCTTCAACGTGAAGTATGATCGTGCCAAGGGCACGTCAAGCCTGTGCCCGACGTGTAGGGGAAAGCTAAGCCCGAATGGGCATAGGCTGATGAGGTGCCCGAGATGCGGCATGGAGGAGGACAGAGACATAATAGCTGCCAAAAACCTCCTCCACAAACACCGGACAAATGTGGGAGCTTCATCCGTTCACTCTGAAAGCCCTCCCACGACAAGAGGGGGGAATGGATGAAAGTTAACGCTAGACAGAACGGTTATACCCTTCTTCCCCTTCTTCCGCCCGGTCTTCGGGTTCCATCGTGGGGTATAGGCGTAACCTCTTCTATGCGGCCAATTCTGAAGCCAGCTCGCGCCAAAGCCCTTATGGCTGCCTGGGCCCCCGGTCCAGGCGTTCTTGGACCTGAGCCTCCAGGGGCTCTAACTTTGATGTGGATGGCCGTTATGCCTTTATCCTTGGCTATTTCAGCAGCTGCCGTGGCTGCGCGCATCGCCGCATATGGCGAAGACTCAAGCCTGTCGGCTTTAACGAACATTCCTCCGGAAGTTCGGGCTATGGTTTCCGCCCCTGAAAGGTCGGTTATGTGGACTATAGTGTTATTGTAGGAGCTGTAAATGTGGGCTACACCCCATCTTTCAGCCTTTTTAGAAGCTTGAGCTTGGGCTCCGCTGCTACTCATTTTCACTCCTCAACCCCAGTTTCTTCGGTTTTGCGACTGGCTGAAATTGGAACGGCTATGACTTGACGTAGGGGATGGTTCGGATCTGCAATGGGACTGTCTGGCGCGTATGCTATTTTGTCCTCCTCATCCTTTTTAACAATATAGCCCGGCACTGTGACGCGCTGATTTCCTATGGCTATGTGCCCATGGGTTATAAGTTGCCTTGCCTGGTGTATGGTTTTGGCAAGCCCCTTACGGAACACTACTGTTTGGAGTCTTCTCTCCAATATATCTTCAACCGTTAGGTCTAGAACGTCGTCTAAAACCGCGTTTTCATGGATTATACCAAGCTTCTTTAGGCTACGTAGAAGTTGCATCTCCATATCCTTTCTTTCCTCATGAGTTTTACCTATAAGGGCGCGGGCTATCCCCCTATATTTTGAGAGCATTGTCTTGCAGCGCCAAAGTTCCCGCTTGTTTCTCAGTCCATACTGGCCTAAAAGCCTCAGCTCCTCCTGTAGGATGCCCGCCCGCCATGGAAAGCGTGGCGTCCCATACTTCTTTTTCTGTTTCTTTGGATCTCCCATAACTATTCGCCTCCTTTAGGCTTTGTGGCTGCCTTCTTCTTTACGCCAACAGTTTTTCCTTTTCTTCCAGTTGTTCTAGTCCTTTGCCCCCGCACTTTTAATCCATAAGCATGTCTATAGCCACGCCAAGATTTAATCTCCTTTAGCCTGTCAACATCCAGTTTTGTCCTTAAAATTAGGTCGGCGCCTATAAGGTGCAGGTCCCTTCCGGTTTCCAGATCCTTCCTTCTGTTTAGAAGCCACGCGGGTATTCCATGTCTTAACGGATCCTTCAATATTTCCTCAATTTTTTCTACTTCAGCTTCAGTGATGAAGCCAGCCCTTATTTGGGGGTCTAATCCAGCCTTTTTAAGTACGGCGTTGGCTAGGCTTGTGCTTATTCCCTTAATTTTTTTGAGGGCATATATGGCCTTTAGGGAGCCATCTACATCAGTGTCCATTATTCTGACTATATGACGGAATTCCTTTGACATTATGGCCAACCATTCTTTTATATTAGCAAACTACAAGTAAACCATTTTTTATTTAAACTTTCCTAGAGACATTCCCCAATTACGCTTACGGAAGCGTTAATATTGTTTCCAGCACTTCCTTATTACGGGTGGCCAGGTTGAGCGGAACCCTTCTTGAGGATATTGTTTCAGAAGCTTTCAAACGTAGGGGTTTCATAGTTTTTACTAGGCAGAATCATTGTGATGTTTTGGCTGTTAAGCCCGACATGAGTTTGGCTTATCTTGTTGAATGTAAGGATTATGTGCTTTCCCGCAAGCAGCAGATCCTAGCCATTAGAGAGCTTAACCGAAATTACACTCACGCCTTGGAGCTTCTGATAAAGCAACGTTTATGCCCCGAGAAGATTTTGAGGGTTCTCGTTGCCAAGGGATTCGCCTATCAGGCGAAAGGGGTTTTGCAGTTTACCCCTGAAGCTTTCATTGGGCATATCTCCTCCTAGAGCCAGGGGCTG
>CAZZKO010000030.1:0-12686 GCA_964654925.1 uncultured Candidatus Bathyarchaeia archaeon | reverse complement strand
TGAAAAGGCGGAACTATAGACGCCGATATTAAACTGGCTGAGCTGGCGAAGGCCAGCATAAATTAGTTTTGCTACCAGTTTCTTTTTATGCGAATTATTCTCTTTCAAAATTTTTAAACTCCAAGCGTAATAGAGATGGAGGAGGCTGATTTCTTGGATCAGCTTATGAAATTCATCATGCTGGGTTTGATTCAAGGGTTAACTGAATGGCTTCCCATATCAAGCACTGGACATCTGAAAATTGCTGAGAAGGCTTTATCATTAAGCCTGCCAATATCTTTTGATGTAATTTTGCACTTAGCAACCTTGGCGGTAGTAATCCTATACTTCAGAGGCGATATTAAGCATATTCTTTCAGCCCTTATACGATTGGACTTTAAAACGGAACATGGACGGCTTATACCGCTTATAATTGTTGGGTCAGCCCCCACCGCTTTGCTGGGATTAGCCCTAAACACAATGGCTGAAGTGATCCTTCAAAGTGTTCCTGCAATAGCCTTGGCTTTTATCGTCTGCGGGGCAGTGCTTTACACCTCAAAGTTTGGAGGAGAAGGGGAAAATCATATAGGCTATTTTGAGGCCTTGGCCATCGGTTTTGCTCAAGGAATCGCCATTATTCCTGGGCTTTCAAGGAGCGGTCTAACCATTGCCACGGCGCTTATGCTTGGGGTTCGGCGGGAAAAAGCCTTCAAATTCTCATTTCTGCTCTCAATACCCGCCGTTTTTGGAGCCTTAGTCCTAACCCTATATACGGAATATGATAAACTTGCATTGTTGGACATTGGCCTTACAGGAATAATTGTGGGTGGAGCGACGGCCTTCATCATGGGTTATGCAGCTTTAAATCTTCTATGGAAAGCCGTTACCCATAAGGCCTTCTACCTGTTCGCCTTTTACTGTTGGTTTGTCGGCTGCGCTCTAGCCTTAGCCTCATTACTTGGGCTATTCTAACCACTTCGGCCTTCCGGACAAAAAATCGGTTAAGTGAATTGCAAAGTCGCCTTTCTCCCTATAGACTTGGGCTATTTCGCTGTTTACGAAAATTTTGAAGTTTCTGGAAAGCGCATTGGCTATTTCTTTGGCTACGCCCAAGCTTCTTCCGCCATCGCTAAGCCTTTCATATAGCAAAGCCACCGCGTCTGTGTATTTCCTCTTAATCTCAACAAACCACCTGCCGTCCTCTATATAGGGCCCCGAAACGACATTGGGGTTAGCAGAATATTTTGAGAGGAAGTCTCTGCAGTTGTCATGCTTCTCCAAGGGTGGACCGGAATGCTTTTTCACGGGTGGGAGGAAGCGGCTTTCAAGCTCAAAAATAAAAACGCTCAAATCCTCCTCATTGCTCCACACTGCATAGCGTAATGGACGGAATTCGCTTTTTTCAAGAAGTTGCGTAATGGCCCTTTGGGACTTGTAGAGCTGGCCCCATAAAATGTCGGGGACAGTGCGGGGGCTATTGAATACTAGAAAGATGAAGGCTGATCCAAGCTTGTCCAGCTTCTCTTTTAGCTCATCAATTGGCAAGGCCTTTGTCTCAGGGGGATAAAAGAACTTCAGGCTTGGCCTCTCAAGGAAAGCCCTTGCGGCGGCAATGAAGGTGTAAAGTTTATGCTGCTGCACAGCTGAGGCTACATTTCGACCCATGTCCACCGGGTCCACTATTACAAGGGGCTCCCTGAAGAGAAGATCCAGCTCATCCCTTCTTCCCCCATAGTGGTTTTCCATGTCTATGATTAGACGTTTATCGAATTGGGCAAAGGTTTTCAACACATTCAAAAAGGAGCCATAATGAATTACCAGCAACTCGCATAGATAGCCGCTGAATCCGCCAACCTTTATCTCGGCGCCATAAACCCCTATGCCCTTCATAAACTTCTTTAGGAGACGGGTTTCCCTGCGCATTTCCCGGCTTAAATGCTCATTCACATAGTCCGTGTGGTGTGGCGTTCTGTCGGTGGCGCTGAGCCATTCTCCGGGCTTTGTATCATAGCACGGTACAATGTTAACCCTTACATTGTCAATGAAGGCTTCAAGGTAGGGGTGCTCCGCAAACCTTTCCACTTGCCTTGCTCCCTCCATGGCTTTTCTAGCTACTTTTAGGGCCACCTCTCCTAGAGCCTGACGGGGTATGGTCGTGGACAAGCGCATGAAAATGTCTATGTCCGGCTCGCCGCTAAGCCATGTGTCCTTGGCAACCGAGCCTTCCAGCCTCACTTTAGCCTCAACGCCGAAAGCCCTTGCTGCTGACGCAACCCTTTCCTCCAGCTCCTTCGCTAAAGTCTCTATTCTTGAGCGTTCCTCTGCGTTGGGCGTAACCCTCTCAAGAACCTCTCTGCAAACCTTTTCGATTTGCTCCAGCATGACCTGCACTATCACTTTTGTGGACAGAATTCCCTCAGGTTAGTGTATATTGGACCTTTTGGCGTGAGGTCGCTTCGCTTAAGCCTCAAACAGTTTGCCCTAACCACGCCAAATTCATAGTCCATGTTTTCCTCAAGGCATTTTGTAAGCTGAGCCCTATTTCTCCCAGATCTGACGCGGGCAATAGTGAGATGGGGGCTGAAGCCTTTTGGATCAGGCGGCAAACCCAAACTGCGAAGATAAGGCTCCAGCCTATTAAAGATGCTTCTAAGCTTATCAGCGCCTTCAGCTATTCCGGCCCATAGAACCCTCGGGTTGCGCGTATTGGGGAAGGCTCCAACCCCCAGGATTCTTATGTCAAAGGGCAAAAAACCCGTCATTTTCATGCCTTCGTAAATCTTGTCCACCATTTTTGCTGGGATATTGCCTAGAAAGCGTATGGTTATGTGAATGTTCTCGGGCTCTACAAGCTTTAGATCTGCTCCTGTTTCAGTTAGAAGTCTCTGCATGCTGGTTATTCTTTCGATAACCTGCGGATTCTCGACGTCAAAGGCTATGAAGCTTCTAATGGTTTCGGACACAGCCATACCTTCTCATAATTTTGCGTGGATCTCTCATAAATGCTTTTAATTTTGAAGAGTCCTATAGAAGCGCGTACGAATGAGGGCTTTTAATTGACGGCTAAAAAACTTGTTGTCGGCGTTACGGGCATGCCTGGAGCTGGAAAAACAGCTGTCGTCGTCAATGTGGCGAGGGATATGGGATACGGGGTCGTGGTTATGGGCGATGTGGTAAGGAGCGAGGCTGAAAGACGGGGTTTGGCTCCAACGCCCGAGAACATAGGCCGTATAATGCTTGAGCTACGCCGATTAGAAGGGGAGGCCGCCATAGCTAAAAGGTGTGTTTCAGAGATCAATGGAAAAACTCAGATGAAAATTGTTGTGGATGGGATAAGAAGCCTTGCCGAGGTTGAGGAGTTTAGGAAAAATTTCAAGGATTTCGTGCTTGTCGCAGTGCACTCTGCCCCGGAAACAAGGTTTATGCGACTTTATCGTCGAAGCAGGAGTGACGATCCTAAGGATTGGGAGGTTTTCCATGAAAGGGACATGCGGGAGATAGGCGTGGGAATCGGCGGGGCCATAGCCATGGCTGAGTACATGCTGGTTAATGAGGGAAGCCTAGAAGAGGCTAAAAGGGAGGCTAGACAAATTTTAGAGAGGATTGAAAGGAAATGGACGAAGTAGAAGTGCGTGTAGAAGTTGAAGTAAATCCAACAGAGTCTGTGGAGAAGGTGAAGAGATCGGTGGAAAACATCTTCGGAAGCATGCCCCTCCAGTCGAAACCCCTGCCAAGGGGGGAACTCCTCGTGGCGGAGGTTAAAGGCATAGAGACCCTTATAAAACTTTACAATCTTCTGCGAAGGGAGAGAATCCGCGACGCCGCCAGAGGAGTGCTTTTTGAGGGGCTGAGCGGGAACACTATAAGCTTCTGCCTAAACAAGCAGGCGGCCTATGCCGGACACGTTTCCTTCTCGAAAGAGGTGGCGGAGTCAGCCCTTGGCCCAATAAAGGTTCAGATAAAATGTGACGACCCAAAACGGCTTATAGACTGGCTTGCACCAAAAACCACCCAGGCCTAAATTTTTGGCGACGGGACCCAGCAGATGGAGAAGGCCCTCGCAAATAAGGCAACCATAACTGGCTCCGGAGCTGTTCTGCTTGGTAGACATGTCTGCTGCGACGCCTTTGAGCCCTCTATTCCATTAAGGGTGGTCACCCATGCCCATGCAGATCATATGATGGGGTTGAAGCAGAGCCTGAGGGCCTGCGAGAAGGTTCTAATGACCCCTGCGACAAGGGATCTTATAGACGTTGTGGAGGGTCCTCTGCTATTGATGGGCGGGTTTGTTGAAACCCTTGAATATGGGAGAACGCTGAATTATGGCGATGAAAAGGTAACTCTGTTCCCAGCGGATCATATTCTTGGGGCGGCTCAAGTTCTTGTTGAGGATAACGAAGGAAATAGAATCGTCTATACTGGAGATTTCCGGATAAATGGTACAATAGCCTTGGAGGCCGATGTCCTTGTTATGGAGGCCACTTATGGAAGCCCTTCCTGCAAGCGTCCCTTCCATGAAGATGTTAGGGAAATGCTTGTTTCCTTAGTGGAGAGGGGGTTGAAGCGTGGGCCTGTCCAGATTTTCGGGTATCATGGAAAGCTTCAGGAGATTATGCATGTGCTAAACAAGGCTGGGGTGAAGGTGCCCTTTATAATGCCTGAAAAAGTTTTCCACGTGTCAAAGGTCTGCGAGAAGCATGGGATGAGGCTTGGAAGGATTATGCGTCTAGAGGAGAAGGAGGCAAGAAGACTTGTGGAGGAAAAAGGATCCTACGTCGCCTTTTATCATATGGGTTCAAGGGGGAGAATAGGCCATGTGGAAGGATGCACCCGAATTTACGTTAGCGGATGGGAGTTTAACTCGCCATGCAGGGAAGTGGCTGAGAACGAGTATATTTTAGCCCTAAGCGATCATTCGGATTTTGATGGACTTCTAGAGTATGTTAGACTTTCCGGTCCAAAGCTTGTAATAACGGACAATTACCGCATAGGATACGCTGAGACTTTAGCCAGAGAGATCAGAAATCGATTTAAAATTCCGGCTTTAGCCCTTCCAAAATAGGCTCAAAGTTGGCAGTGTGCCATTATTGTTCAGCCTTGCCCATTTTTGCCCTCAGATTTTTAAGGTATGCCGGTAAGCCCTCGACGTCTTTCACATCCGTCCACACAAGCTCCAGAAGCCCATTCCAGAAGTACAAGTTTGGCTTTATTCCAGATCCTTCTAAATGCCTTTCTAGTCGTCTTGTCCACTCCCTTCCCTTTCTGTCAAAGTCTAGGAGGAGGATAACCTCGCGGGTTTCGCACTCCTCAAGCTCCCTTACTACTTCCATGAAAGTTTTCCTTCCAGTTTTTGCGGGTATTATGCGCCCGCTGATGCCCATGGCCCTTAGGGCTTCAACGTCCCTTTTCCCCTCAACAACGATGGGTATTCCCCTCGCTGTTTCCTCGGCTAGGCACCCCATTAGAAGCTGAATTTTCTCCTCTTTTTCCTTCATGAGGGCTGATATGGCTTTCACCTTGTAATCTCAGCCTCTTTCACAATTTTCAAGCATTCAGCAGCCTCTTTATCCTTCTCAAAATACTCTCTTATTGGTTTTAGTATTTCCGCCAGCTCTCTCGCCACGGCATTCTTTAAGTCCTGCGGATGGAGGGATCTGCTCTTATAGGCCTTTTCAACCTCCTCGTAACATTCAAATGTCACCGTTCCGCCGTATTTTGCAGGTCTTTCCACGGTGAAAGCTTTTCTCTCATGGAAAATTATATACTTGACTATTTCAAGCAAAGGGTTCATTTCAACCTGCCCCTCCGGACACCATGCCTTCTTAAGCTTGGCCGTTATCTGCTCCTCAGAGTCATGGATGAATATGGCTGTCCAAGGCTTAGACTTGCTCATCTTGCTGGCTATCACCTGCTCAAGCTTGTCCTTAGCCCCAATCCTTACAGGTTCAGCGAGCCCCATTAGGAGGTGATGGTGAAGGGCTACGGGTTTTTTCCAGCCCATTTTCGGGAAAATTTCGCGGGCCAGAACATGGGCCTTACGTTGATCCATGCCCCCATGGGGAATGTCTGCGCCGATGGCCTTAATGTCAACAGCCTGCATGACCGGATAGAAGTATTGGGATAGGTCCAATCTTTCACTTTCGCTTCTTCCCATTATTGTTAAACAGCGCAGCGTCCGGCTTAGGGTCATATGCTTGGCGAACACCATCAAATTGCGCCAGTACTCATCATTGTTATGATAAAGCTCCGAGCCGATTACAATTTTTACGCCTGGACAGAAGAAGCGGAAAGCCTTTTCGTAATATTTTGTGGCCATTAGAATCTTATCCCAGTCTCCGCCAAACTTGTTGTTTATGAAACTATGCCAATCCGCCAGGTAAACTTGGCATCTAACCCCCGCTTTCATGAGATCATTTATCTTGAAGCCTGCAATCACAAGGTTTCCAAGGTGTAGAAGCCCGGAAATCTCAAAGCCAATATAATGACCTGGATGCTCATTGGTTTCAAGAAGCTCTCTGAGCTCCTCCTCTACGAGAATCTCCTCAGTTGGAGGCCTCTTGATCAATTCCATTTTGGTTTCTATGTCCAATTCCATCAGCCAAACTACTAGACGCTTAAAGTTCTATGTTAAAGGAAAGCTTAAAAATTGTTTCGCGGGCGCATATTGTCTCCCACCTAACCTATCACTTAACTTCATCGTGGAGCCACACGCTCCCCTTGGTTAAGCTCCCTCCAGTGTGGGAGTTTTGCGCCCGCGCCCGCCGTGTCCCATGCCTGGGTAAACCCGCCCTCATAGTCATGCAGGCCGGGGAAGGCCTGCCTGCTCTGTTGGGTCCGTCAGCATGGATTTTCCGGCGGGATTAAAAGGCTCATGCGAAATGGTCATTGCCAATCCATAGTTTATGGAAGCGAAAGTTAAACGTTACTGATTTTGGCCAATCTATGCTTGCCATGCGCCTAGAAAAATTGGGTATGCACTATCGATTTTGTATGAGAATATCAACCCAGAGCAGGTATAAAAAATTAGCTGGCTCCTTTAGTTCCTATTCTGGGGATTAACGGTTGCAGGTCTATTTCGAGGGCGGCTACAGGATTTTCGATTTCGAAGTTGTTTAGAACTTGTGGATGTATTTCGCCTAGAATGCCTATAATCCTCCCCTTGACGCTAATGGCTGCTGTTCGGCCCCTTATGAAGCTTGGATGCTTTGCCTCCCTTATTTGCCATTCTGCAACTTTTAGGTTTGCCAACAGTGCTTCACAGTAGGCCCTTATTTCCGTGAAGTTTGCTTCTGAATGGGCTGTAACTGCAGCTACATGAAGCCTCCTCTCGCATGTTGTTTCAAGCTTCCTATTTATCCGGGCGACGTCTGAAACCTCGAAGAGTTTCTGCGGGTAGCTTTCATGCTTATTTTCAGCCAGATTTTTCATAAGCCCTGGGAGGAGCATCTGCCTGACTATGGTATACTCTAGGGACACGGGGTTAGCGATTTTCACGGGGTTCTTTGGCTTGATGCGCATATATTCATAGTGTATTCTCTCGTTGGTTAAAGTGAAATTCATAACCTCTAGGAAGCCCAAGCCCACCATTATCTGACGCACTTTATCAGCGAGGACATATACAGGATGTTTCTGGCCGATGGTTACAGCCCTAGGTATTGTGGGCTCAAGCCTATAATAGCCGTAGCCTATAGCAACCTCCTCAACGAGGTCAATTTCATGCAGGATATCAATTCTATATGGTGGAATTGAAACCTCTAAAAGGCCATCATCCACCCTCGCGGCGTCTAATCGACACCTCCTCAGACATTTTATGACTTCCTCATCCGAAAGCCTTAAACCCAAAAGCTTGTTAGCATATTTAACCCTCAATTTCATTCTTTCAGGTTCAAGGTTCGGCGAAACTATTGTCCGGTCTGGGTATTTCACAATAACCTTCTCAACTGTTCCACCCATATCCGCCAGGGCTGTAGCCAGCACTTTTAGGCTTTTCTCTACAGCCTCAAAACTTGGGCCTGTGACGTCTAGGAACAAGTTTCTAGTCTGGGATGTGACCCTCGTAAGCTCACCGTTTATTATCGGCGGCATGGAAAGCACTTTGCCATCCCTATCTATGAGCAGAGGATACTTTGCCGCCCAGTTTATAAGATGCTTGTATGCTATGCCCTTTTCATGCTTCTCCAAAATTTCCCTAGGCGTCATCTCCTCCGTTTTGCCAAGCGGGATGAACTTTACGCTTGTAGGCTCAACAGCCGTGTACGTGAATGGCGGATTAACAGCATCTAGGTTGTGGATGCCTATTGAAGCCTTTTTCCTGTCCCTTCCAATGCCCCAGTGGAGGTCCTCCTGCATTTCCATAAGCTCCGCCACGGCTTCATCGTCAAGCTTTATATCCCGTATTATGGCTGCCAGCATATAGGGCCTTACGTCAGCCACTGCTCTGTCAATCATAAGGGTGGCTGTAGCCTCCTTGGCCTCGTATTTTGGCAGTCCCGTTTCCCATTCCATGAAGCCCTTGAAAGCTCGGGCAACCCCAGCATAGCTGCAGAAGTCTATGCGGTTTGGGTTATACTCAGCCTTAACGTAATCTTCGCCCTTGTCCTCAATGTCAAAGCCCATCCATGGAAGGGTTTTAAGTATCTCCTCGACCGTCAGCTCCCTGCCCACGAATTTTGAGAACCGCTTCGCGTATAATGTTATTGCTGGCATAGGGGTGTCCTCCTAAGCCAACCAACATTATTGCCATAGAGCAGCCTAATATCATCCAAGCCAAGCTCAATCATGGCTAGACGTTCAAGGCCTCCACCCCAGGCTAGAACTGGACATTTTATGCCCATGGGTGCTAACACCTCCGGCCTGAAAATACCCATCCCGCAAAGCTCAATCCAGCGCCTAAGCTTTGGATGGTAAACCACAGCTTGGGCTGATGGCTCTGTATATGGGAAGTAGCTTGGCCAAAACTCTATCCTCTCGAGGCCGAACTTCTTATAGAATGTTTTAAGGGTTCCCATTAAGTCCCTTAATGTTACCCGCTTGTCCACAACGATGCCCTCGATCTGATGGAACTCGGCGATGTTCTTGTATGTAACCTGCTCGTTTCGGTAGACCCTGTCCACCGAGAAAACCTTTATGGGGGGACGCTTGTGGGTTGCTAGATACTTTATGGTTTCAGCCGTGGTGTGCGTGCGCAGAACAAGCCTTTTGGCTTCCTCCCTGCTCCACTTGTAGCCCCAGCCCTTAGAACCTGTTATCCACCCATTCTCGTGGGTTTTTGCCACTCCTTCTACAATTTTCTCCTTTGGAAGCCTGCCCGTATTGGGGTTAGCCAAATAAAAAGTATCCATCATCTCCCTAGCCGGATGATCTTGTGGTTGGAAAAGCGCGTCAAAATTCCAGAAGGCAGTTTCAACGATGGGGCCGCGGATCTCCGTGAAGCCCATCTCAAGGAAGATTTCCCTAGCCCGCTTTATGATCTGCTGTAGGGGGTGAGCCTTGCCAGGGTAGGCCACTGGAACAGGGGCTGTAACGTCAAATTTTGTAAGCTTGACGCTTCTCCAGCGTCCACTAATTATGAGCTCTGGGGTAAGCTGGGTGATTTCCTCAACAGTTTTTGCGCCTTTCCTAATTTTTTCCCAGCCTTCAGCCGTAAGTTCCAGCTCACGGTGAACCTTTTCCTCAACCTCAACAAGTTTACGTCTCTTTAAAATTTCAAGGGAATTCCTTAACTCCACGGTCAGCTGTTCAACATAAACGCTGCCCTCCCTATTAATTAGGCTCAGAAGCTGTTCATCACTGCCGGCTGGGGGTTCACCTTCAACCGTCAATATGCATTTTTGACCCTTTATCTCGCCCCAGCCCTTATTTCTCATCCAGCCTAGGGCTATAGGGAGGATTTTAGGGTCTAATCCCGCCTCTTGGGCGAGATCCCTAACCTCAGCCTCTCCGCCTAGCTTTATGAGAGAACGGATAAGATGCCGCTCTGGGAGTCCAGCTTCAGCGTAGGCTTTTCCCTCGCTGTTAAGAACAGCGATTAAATGCTTTTTCTCATGTATTATTACAAGTTTTTTAGCTGAAAGGGCCAGGGCTGCCCGCATGACAGCGGCATGGGCTAAACCGCTTTTGCGAGTGATGTCATCAACCGAGGCCCTGCCGCCTAAATCCCTAAGTGTTGAGAGGGTTTTCCATTCGTTCAGACGTAATTCAGCCAACACGCATCCTCCTACATTCTGCTCTTAGCCTTTTGTCCGCCTCACTGTAATGTTTACATAAAATCTTCAGAGACGCTTTTAAGCTATGCTCTTGGATGGTGGAAAACTCGCAGTTTTTTATGTAAATTGGCGCTGCATCCCTTCACCAACAGCGCATAATGAACGTCAAAAATAATATTTATAGCTTGTTCCCGCAGGTTTGCACATAAATTTAATACGTTTCCACATCTTTATAGAGGAAGCCAAACACGTGGACGGCGCGAAAATTGGTCGGTGAAGGAAAAAACGAAATGATTGTTACACCGTGGGAAGTAAAAGGCAAAATTGACTACGAACGTTTAATAAGGGAGTTTGGAACCCAGCCCATAACAGACGAGCTGCTGAAGAGAATAGCTAAACACACTGGCGAGCTTCATCTCCAGCTTAGAAGGCGACTATTCTTTTCTCACCGCGATTTGGACACTGTTCTAGACCTTTATGAGAATGGGATAAAATTTGTCCTTTACACTGGCAGAGGTCCATCCGGGCCTGTTCATATTGGACATCTTGTCCCATGGATTTTCACAAAGCATTTGCAGGAAAAGTTTGACACGAGACTCTACTTTCAAATGACGGACGATGAAAAATTCGTTGTTGAAGATAAGCTTAAGCTTGAGCAGACTAGGCGTTTCGCCTACGAAAACGCTTTGGATCTTATAGCCTTAGGCTTCAAGCCTGAAAATACATTTATAATCTTTGATGTTCAAGACATAGACCTTCTCTATGAAATAGCCTTGGAGGTTGCTAAACGCGTAACATATTCAACGGCCAAGGCTACTTTCGGTTTTGAGGACAGCACAAACATTGGGTTGATTTTCTGGCCGGCCATACAGGCAGCTCCATGTTTCATCCACGCGAAACTCACGGGCGAAAACGCTCCAGCATTGATTCCAGCAGCAATAGATCAGGATCCCTACTGGCGAGTAACCCGCGATGTAGCCCCTAAACTGGGCTATTATAAGCCAGCGCAGATCCACTGCCGCTTTCTACCGGGACTTGGCATAGGCGGAAAAATGAGCGCTTCAGAGCCTGAAACATGCATATTCACCGTTGATCCCCCTGAACTGGTTAAGCGAAAAATTTGGAACGCTTTCACCGGAGGGAGGCCGACGGTTGAGGAGCAGAGGAAGTTTGGAGGCAACCCAAGCATATGCACTGTTTTTCAGTATTTCTATTTCCTCTTTGAGGAAGATGATGGTAAGCTTGCTGAAAGGGAGCGGAAATGCCTAAATGGCGAAATATTATGCGGAGAATGTAAGGCGGAATTGACCGAGAGGGTGAACAAGTTTCTGGCTGAACATCAGAAGAAAAGGGAGGAAGCCAGAAACATAATAGATAAGTTCCACATTAAACGCTAGTGTGGTGGAAGTATGGAAAAGAAGGAGTGCGTTGATGTGAGCGTTTCATCAGCCTACAGGCTTATACATCCAATGCATACGATGCTTATTTCGTGCGCGGGGAGGGCTGAGAAACCCAATATAATAACTTTGGCTTGGGTTATGCCAACGTCCATAAGCCCGCCCATGGTGGCTATAAGCGTTGGGCCATCAAGATATTCGCACTCGCTTATAGAGGAAACAGGCGAGTTTGTAGTGAATGTTCCAACAATTGATATTTTAAAGGAGACTTTCTTCTGCGGCAGGGTCAGCGGGAAAACCCACAACAAGTTTGAGGAGGCTGGGTTGACGCCTGTCCCGGCCAGAAAAGTGAAGCCGCCGATAATAAAGGAGTGTATAGCCCATCTGGAATGCAGGCTTCACAGTCATATGACTACAGGCGACCATACTATCTTTGTGGGAGAAGTTGTTGAAGCCTATGCAAATAAGGGGGTCTTTGACGGCGAAACATACAACATTGAGAAGGCGAAGATGATCTTCCACCTGGGTGGAAACTCCTTTGCAACCCTCCAGCCAAAGGTCTTCAGACCCTAAAGTTGATGGCTTTCTCCGGGTTTCAAAACCGCTACCTTAACTATAGGCGCCTTTTTCTTCAGAGCTTCTACAAATGCATCTGCTGTTTGGGCTAATACAGGGAAAGTTTTATAGTGCATCGGTATGACTGCATCAGGCTCAATAAGCCTGACGGCTTCGGCAGCCGCCTCAGCGTCCATGGTATAGTAGCCTCCGATGGGAAGCAAAGCCAGATTGGGCCTATAAATTTCGCCTATCAAATGCATATCTCCGAAGATTCCAGTGTCTCCTGCGTGGTAAACTCGTTTGCCCTCGCCCTCAACGATAACCCCTGTAGGCTCTCCCCTGGAGGAGGTGTGGACTGCCTGGACTACATAAAGCTTGACGCCTTCGAATTCTATACTTCCCCCAATATTTAACCCGAAAACATTTTTGACCCCGTTTTCCATGGCGTAGTTTCCAAGCTCATATGTAGCAACAAACGCGGCTCCAGTCCTCTTACAAATCTCAAAGGCCTGTCCAAGGTGATCCCCATGATCGTGGGTTACATAAA
>CAZZKO010000029.1:0-4708 GCA_964654925.1 uncultured Candidatus Bathyarchaeia archaeon | reverse complement strand
TATCCCATTGTTGAATAGTCCATGTCGTAACTCCGAGAAGCTTCTTAGCTTCTTTAAGCGTGTACACCCTCTCAGACATCAATACATTTCTATACTTAACAGTATTTAAACCTATCTATTCTGAAACTGCTGACTACGGCGGTTTCAACCTCATCAGGCGATCGAACATCAAGAATAACGCCGCCAAATCTGGATTTATGAATTATCTGCGGCGACAGTGCCTTCATGACCATTGGATGTCCAAGCTTAGAGGCTAAACTTTTAGCCTCGCTGGGGCTTTTTGCCACAACAGTTTTAACAACCGGTAGGGCGTACGCCTGGAGGAACTGCAGTGCTTCATGCTGATCTAAAACATGTCTTCCGTCGCTGAATGCCTTCCTTAGGGTTTCCCTTAAAAATATGGGTATGGAGAGCTCCATCGGAATTTCTTCTGGGGTTTGATATAGAAGCTCAAGGTTTTGGGTGTAGCTGAGCATATACATGAATGTTGTGGCAGCCTCGTCAGGAGCGTTGAAAGCGGGAATGCCGTTTCTCCTCAGAATCTTTCTAGCCTTTCTGCATAGACCCTCTCCGATAAAAGCTGCAAGGACAGGCTTTCCCACATCCCTAGCGCATTCTGTTATGGCTTTTGCCGTTGAAATGGGGTCAGCTGCCCCTTGGGGCGTGTATATTATTAGGAAACCGTCACTTTTCGGGTCTTTGAAGCATATCTCCATAACCTTCCTGAACCTTTCAACAGGGGCTTCCTCAAGCATGTCTATAGGATTTGTAGCGCGGCAGTATGGTGGAAGCGCGTTTTTCAGCATCTGAACTGTTTCGCTCGTTAGTTCAGCAAGGCGTCCTCCCCGCGCTAAGAGGGCTCCGCCGCTATTATAGCTGGTCCACCTGCATTGGTTATTATTGTAAGGTTTGGACCTTTAGGGCGCTGCTGCATTGATAGGGCTTCTGCACAGTTAAATAGGTCTCTTACGGCTTCAACGCGAATTATTCCGGCACGTTTAAAGGCAGCCTCATAGACGGAGTCTTCGCTGCATAGGACTCCAACATGCGAGAAAGCGGCTTCCGCGCTTTCTGGGAAGCGTCCTGCTTTTAGCACTATTATGGGTTTTGCCTTTGCGAAGCCCCTTGCCGCGCTCATGAATTTCCTCGCGTCCTTGACGCTTTCCATGTATAGGATTATGCTTCTCGTCTGAGGGTCTGATCCTAAGTGGTCTATAAGGTCGCCGAAATCCACGTCGAGCATGTTGCCTGTTGAAACCACGGCGCTGAATCCGATGCCAGCTTCGGATGCCCAATCCAGCACCGAAGCGCAGAGGGCTGCGCTCTGTGAGATGAATGCTATTCTTCCAGGATGCGGCATTTTATCTACAAACGTGGCGTTCAGCCTTATGCATGGCCTTATAACTCCAAGGCTGTTTGGGCCTATAATGCGAAGATTATAGCGCTCCTTGTGTTCATAAATCTGCTTTTCAAGGGCTTCCCCCTCTTTTCCGACCTCCCGGAAACCAGCTGATATGATGATTATCCCTGAAACTCCAGCCTTTCCGCATTCCTCAACAATCTGGGGGACTATGTGGGCTGGTGTTGCGATTATCGCGAGATCAACTTTCCATGGAATCCTTGTAATGCTCGGATATGCTGTTACCCCCTGAACTGTGGATCTGAAGGGGTTTACGGGGTAAATGGTTTCCTGGAATCCCACGCCTATTAGGTTTCGCATGAGCTTCGCGCCTATTGAACCTTCCCTTTCGCTGGCCCCTATCACCGCTATCCTTCTAGGATTGAAAATCTTGTCTAGGTTTTCAGTGCCCACTCTGTTTCCTCGCCAGAAGGGATATAACCGCTTATTCCTCCCATATTCAATTTGGCTTTTATTCCAATTTTAAACTTTCTAGCCTGCTAGCGCAGCTATGGCCGTTATCACGAAGGGCGCCAACAAGGTTATGATGAAGCCGCTTGTGAAAGCAATTATAAGCATGTCCTGGCTGGTTGCACGTACTATTACTGGCAGCGTTGTATCCATGGCCGTGGCTCCCCCCATGGCTACAGGCGCGTATCTGTCGATTTTGCCTGCCGGAGACGCCGCGACTATGGTGACGAACTCCCTTAGGAAGTTAACCGTGAAGCCTATGGCGCCCCACTTTAGCCCAAACAGCTGCCCAGCTAGGGGTCCCGTGAGCGTGTACCATCCGCATCCGGCGCAGACGCCCATGGCGGCGAATATGTCTGTTCCGAGTATTAGAGCGCCTATTAAGCCGCCGGCTATGCTGCCTAGGATTATGGTGAATGGGAATATCAAAATCTTGAAGCCTGTTTCTCTAAGCTTAGAAAATGCCCGTCTATCCATTCCGAAGATTATGCCCATAAGAAATAGAAGCGCGAACAGTGACAGGTTGAATATGGTGTCTGAAAAAATTGGGTTCAGCCACACCGCGCCCACCATGTTGCTTGCATAGCCAGCCAAAACGCCCAAGAAAAGGGCGGCAATAATATACCATGTTATCATGCCTTTGCAATTCTCCTCGCAGCTTTTACGAAAATTATGCTGAAAAGCAGGGTCATAGCCAAAAGGACTATGGTTGTTAAACCGACATTTGGCAATAAGGCTAAGAGTTCACCATTTGAACCCATGGAAAAGCCTAGGCAGAAAATCAAGACAAGAATGACGCCTGAAACAAGCGAATCGATGTTTAAGCGGCGCCTATCCCTCAGAAAATAGCCGATAAGAATTCCTAGGGCTAATGGGAAAACAAGAAACAGCGAATTGGCAATGCTTAACATCCCCAACACCGCAGGCGCTTCTACAAACCTTAGGAAACCAAAATTTAACCTTTTCCAAACCACGCAATCGCCAAAACAACGACTCGGGATACATCCAGCTCTTTTATGGGATGAAACAAACAGCTAAGGCATTAAATTTCAAATTTCCTTGGCTGCGGAACGCTCCCTCCTCAAAAAGTCTCCAATGTCGAAGAGGTTTTTAACGGCTAATCCGCCCTTTAGCTTTTCCAGGTTTCTCGCTATTCGACCATATCCTAGGCATTCGCCGTTCCTGTTAAAAACCAGAGTGTAGGCGCCCTTTCTACCGGAACCCTCTATTTTCAGGATTCCCTCCTTGAAGATGTCCCTGCCACATATGAAGAGCCAAGCTGCCTTGTCATCGACAGTTATGCGGTTTTTGGCTTTACCCGCAATGAGGAGGAGCAATGATGGACTTGGATGGAAAACTCCGTTGCGTCCGATCTTTCCAAGATATGTTCCCGCATAAAGCCAGTCTCCCCGTTTCTCAGTTAAGCTTCTCAGCTTCTGGCTGAGCAGAAAATAGCTGTTGCCATTCCTAACAACAAAACCTTTATTTAAGAACAGTTCTGCGCCAAAGAGCCTTGCAAAACCTTCAACAACATCCCTCTCGGTCAAGCATTTCACCTTCGCTTTCTAAGCTTGCATACAAAAAACCCTTGGGTTTCACCCGGCCAAATCCTTCTGCAGCGGCTGACAGATTCATCCAATTTTAATCCGAAAACGTCTGTTGGGGCCTCGTCGCCGTAGCAGTCTATATCCACAGTTTCCAAGCCGAGGTTTTTCACAGCCCAGTCTATGTTTAACTCGTTTTCCTCAGGTTCAAGGGAGCAGGTGGCATAGACAATTTCGCCGTTGCTCCTTAAAACCTTAGCAGCTTCCGCCAAAATTTGCCTCTGGAGTTTCGCGTTTCGCTTCACGTCATTGAGTGTCCGATGCCTAAACCAGTCCCTGTCCGTGGCGAAGTTTCCGGAGCAAGGCACATCCAGCAATATCCTATCAAACCTTAGCCCAAGCCTCGACGCTTGCCTTGCGTCCAACTGATAGACAACAGTGTTTTTCACGCGGCAACGCTCTAACTGGTTCGTTAAGGCTTCTAGCCGCCGCTTATTCACGTCTAGGGCAACGATGGCGCCTGTATTTTCCATCAAATCCGCCAGCTGAACAGTTTTCCCGCCCGGAGCGGCACAGGCATCCAAAACAATTTTCCCCTTCAGATCTGTGAAAAGGGTTGCCGGGATCTGGGCTGCCGCTTCCTGGATGGAATAGTAGCCCAAAAGATATTCAACCGTGGCGCCGACCGAAAAATCTGAACGGACAACCCAGTAGCCATTCTCTAGGAACGGAACCTTCTCAAGCTCAACCCCCAAATCCCTAAGCCGCCCAACAACATCAAAGCCGTCAACATTCATCCTATTAACCCTAATAGCCTGCCTTGGAGTAACATCTCTAAAATCCCAGCCCAAAAGCCTGTAACGGTTAACAAAAAACTTCTTCCCAAACATCAAAAACAAAGAAAAAACAAACCAAATAAAAGCTTGGCGATAGGAGCCAACCCAACCAACAACGATAAAACCAACAAAATCGCATACTTTCAAAGGCGGCGCTGAGACATAACATTTTTTAGGAAAATTAGAACAAAAGGATACCAGAATAAAGGCGGCCGTAGTCTAGCCTGGACTAGGACATCAGCCTGCCACGCTGACGACCCGGGTTCAAATCCCGGCGGCCGCACCATTACCTCTAGTTCTGGTGCGCTAACCATAGAGGGGATTTTTAAGTCTTCGGGTTTAGAGACTTCTGAAATGATCGACGTTCACGGGTATTTTAACAGGCTTGAGAGTGCTAGACGTAGGCTTGCCCAGATGAAGCATTCTAGTCTACTATTGGCTTTTGTAGATCATTTGCT
>CAZZKO010000028.1:0-6543 GCA_964654925.1 uncultured Candidatus Bathyarchaeia archaeon | reverse complement strand
CTTCTGATAAAGCAACGTTTATGCCCCGAGAAGATTTTGAGGGTTCTCGTTGCCAAGGGATTCGCCTATCAGGCGAAAGGGGTTTTGCAGTTTACCCCTGAAGCTTTCATTGGGCATATCTCCTCCTAGAGCCAGGGGCTGCCTATGGATGCTATGAGGATGACGGGGGAAGTGCGCTTTATAGGGGCTGTTGAAAAAGTTGATGGAGAAACCGCAACGGTGAGGATTTTTAAAGACTATTGTAGGGGGCTGAAAGGCATTGAAGGCTTCTCGCACCTTATTATTCTTTATTGGCTTCATCTAAGGGACAATGAGGAGGATAGGCGAACCCTCCTTGTCTATCCTAGGAGACATGCCGTGCATGTGGAAACCGGCGTCTTTGCCTGTAGAAGCCCATCCCGCCCCAATCCCATTGGCTTATGCGTTGTCGAATTGGTTAGAATTGAAGAGTGCACTTTGATTGTGAGGGGACTTGACGCCCTTGAAGGCTCCCCGATAATTGACATTAAACCCTATATTCCCAGGGCAGACGCATTCCCAGAGGCTCGTGTTCCTGAATGGAGTATGCATGGACCAAGCACTTAACATGGCTCTAAAATCTATACTACATAACCGACAGATAGAAAGACTCTACAATTCAATCCTGTATATGCGCTGCGACATCAGCATATTTGGTAATAAGCGCCTATAAGTTCATTATTAAGACTCAAGACGTTTTTCCCTTAGAACTTAAACTTCCAAATCACCATCCAAAATAAAAAGGAGGGAAAGGTTTAGACTTACTTTGCCGCCTGCCTAAGCATCTTTCTGTTAATGTAAATGTCATAGGCTACAAGCAGCAACATTATAACAACGACAACGATAAGTGACGTCTGGATGGTCTGTAGTGCATCGAGCCTTGATTGAAGAGGCTTAACCTCCTCAGAAACCTGCTCAGGAGTGGCTGGTGTAGGTGCTGCTGGTGGAGCCGCTGTTACGGCTATTGCTGTTGAGGCGTAGCTGTCCCACTAGCTTTTGCTTCCTGGGAAGACTGCTGTGATTATGTATTTGCCTTCTCTTGGCGGGGTCCAGAGCAGGCTGAATATTCCGCCGTTAAGTGGGTCTGTTGTTGCCGTGCCCTATGGATATTGTAGTTCATCTTCAGCTATGGCATAAAGTTCAACAGTCACACCCTTAGCGTTCGGGGGCATAGGCTTCTGCATTACTAGGTAATCCATCCATGCAGCCATGTCTTCGTCGGCGACACAGGGTTTACCCTTAACTGCTGGGGATTCATCTAAAACTGTTCCCTTTATAGGATGCTTGAGCCCAGTGGCACAACGTCATTCTTAACATCCAAAGTGGTTTTGGTTAAGCCTTTGCCAATGCAGTATATGCGATTGTTATACCCATTGTAGCCAACTAGATAGCCGTCGGCTACAGCCAGAGAATTTCCAATGAACCACCCTGAAAGCTTCCATACGAGCTGGCCGGTTTCAACGTCTATGGCTAATCTCCAGGCAGGATGCAATGGCGGGTTGTACATGCTGCCCTCCGAGAGGAATATTTTGCCATCGGCTATGCTTTGGGTTCCGAATTGCCACAGCACATAGGTGCCGTAGGGCGTGTCATAGGCGGAGTTGCCAGTGTTGAAGCTCCATAGGAGTTCGCCAGTATCCTTGTTTAGGGCGTTCACATAGCCTCCGTAGTCCCAAACGATGACCTCGCCGTAGGCGATTTCCGCAGCCCAGGAGATTACGCTCCAAGCATTGCCCGGAAGCTTACTGGACCCCAAATTAGCTGACCATTGTTTAGGCTGTAGCCGTAAACTTCATGGGCATCTTTATTGCCAAGAACATAGACGCCGTCCCGGGCAGCAAGCACGGAAATGTCTTGCAGATATGGAATTGTCTGGTTTATTTGACCCCAGAGGAGTTCACCTGTGGCAGCATCAACTCCACAGGTTATTTGCTATCCGAAGCTTGTCGACACGAACATGCCAGGTCCGGGGGCATATCTGAGGAGGATCACTTCAGGGGTTGCTGCAGCGATGCTAAGCGATATCGGCACTCCGTTATACGTTTTGGGTATTGGTTTACTCCAAACAACGCCAGCACTCCAGTCATATGATCCGCTTGGCCTATAGGTTTCTCGGGCCCAATTGTTGCTCACGAAGCAGTTTGTTGCACTCCACTTAGTTAGGTTGCCACGGTCAATGTACCATCCGATGAGGTCGCCCATTGCCTCCTCGTTTTTCCAGTCGAGGATGAAGTTCTGCAGATTCCTTATGTTTTTAATTTCAGCAAGGTATGCTCCGTGAATGGATCGTAAATTCTGTATGTTGTAGGCTGTCCAAAGAAGGATGTCGGCTGGTCAACGCTCCATGGTAATGCCCAGCAGCCGAACTCCTGTACGGAGTGGTACCGCACCAGCGTACCCATCCTTAAAACTTCATTGCCTGTTTTGCCCGCAGGCTTTTCCCATACGGTTTCTCCTGTGCGGAGGTCTATGGCAACCCATCCGGTAACCTGCGCTGTTGGACCGCCGTATACTGTGTAGTAAAGGATGCCATTGAGAATTATGGGCTCAAAATACGACGTGGCTATGGTTGTGGACATGTACTGGCTCATTTGGTCGCCGGGTATGGGTTGACCAGGCTGACCTCCGAAGTGGGTTGGCTTAGTCCACATGATGTGTGCTGTATTGGGAGCCTTATCGTAGGGGTTAAAGTTGCCCATTCCATCATACATTCCCGTAGTCGCGAATGATGGAGCACGGAGGCCGAACCAGCATCCGCACCCGAAGTTTTTAGCCCACTCCCAGTTCGTGGAGTATATTGGCCTGAACCAATACTCCCTTGGAAGAGGCGGCGTCTTATAATTATAGCCTACTGGCTCCTTCTGCACTACAAGTGTGATCACTTCGCTTTGGGCAGGCTTAACGTGGGCACCTACTGGAAGGGGAGTCCAACCTCCAAAGATGAGGGGCGGAGCGCCAGGATTCTTGGAGTTCTTGAGGTCAAGCACCTCCCCCGGGTAGAAGGCTTGAAGCTTGTATTCGCCCACTTGATCGGGTACGAAAGAGAACCATATTCCTCCCACAGCGTCGGACACGAAGGGTCCAAAAATTTCCACGCTTCCATCAGGCTTCGTCACCCTCGCTGTGACGTTTTCGTACATGTCGCCAGTGTTTGCCATTCCAGATGTTGGCAAGGGCTTGCTGAAGAAGGCGTTAACATATACTGTTTGACCCACCCCCACAGGGTTGGGTGAAACAGTTATGTAAAGCCATGTGGGAATCTCGGTGATTGTCTGCTGAGCTGAAGCGGGTATAACCAAAAACGCTAAGCTTTGCATCAAAAAGAGTTTAAGCCTGCCTTGATTGGACGCTGTTTTTAGAATGCAATGCGGTAAATTTTTTGGGTTTCGGTTCGCTCATTATATGTAATAGCTTAGGGGCAATGTTATGTTGTGGCTTTGAATAATAAGTCATGATTCGTAATATAGACTTAAATCTTTTATATTAGCTGTATTAAATCTGAAGAGCAAAGCGTAAAGGAATGGTGGGCTGTATTGTCGGAGGTGGATGGATGAGGGGAGAGGAGGAGAAGGTAAAGCGGATACTTACGGATCCAAAGCTTTCGGCGATTAAGGCAATGCTGGAGAAGGACCACGCCATTGACTGTTTATTGTTGCTTTATTTGGGGAAGGGTAAGTGGAAGGACGCCAAGGATTTTATGAGGGCTAATGGTTTAACGTTAAGCGATGGCACTTTTAGGGCTAGGATGATGGAAATTGAGGATCTTGGATTGGCTAAGAGCGAACGTATAGACCCCTTGAAGAAGAAGTATATGAAGACTGATTTGGGGGATAAGGTGGCTAGGCTTCTCCTGGAGTTCTTTGACCGGCTTGAAGTTTAGGCCTTGAAGGGGATTTCGTCTTTTTTCTTTAGTTGTTTTGGTAAGTAGAGTGAATATTGCATATTAAGTCATAAGACTTAAATGTTAGATTCTGAATCGTACATACACGAAAAACCCCGAAAAAGAAGGGAATAGGGAAAAATGCGAATCTTAAAGAGTAAGAAAGCCCTAAGCCCCGTCGTTGCCAGCATAATCCTCATCGCCGTAACAGTGGCGGTAAGCATAGCCGTAGCAGCATGGATGGGAGCCCTAACCTTCACCTTCACAGCAACAGAACAACTACAAATAACCAGAATAGACTTCGGCGGCGACGACAGTGATGTGATGAATGTTACAGTCCTCAATACTGGAACATCCCCAGTAACCATAACAGAAGTAAGAGTAAATAACGCGCCTGCGAGGATAACGCCAGCTGTTGATTCAGGAGGAAACGATGTTTATGATGATACTGCTGAAACAGTTACGTTGAAGGCTAACACTAAAGTAGTAATAACCCTTAGTTACGATTGGGACTACGGAAATAACTATGAGGTTAAGCTTTTGAGTTCGAAGGGTAATCCGTTCATGCGAACTGAGACTGCGCCGACTGGTTAAGGGGCCTGGCGCTTTAAATGGCTGCTGTGCATCAAAACTCTCTAGAGTTTCCCTTTTGTTCGCTTCTTAGACAATTAGAGGTGCGGTTACCATATGGTGGTGGAGATTAGGGAGTACAAATCAGGAGATAGCTGAAAACCTGGATAAGGCCATTTCAGAAACCAAGAGCGTGCTGGGCGACTATCTTAGACGCTTGGATGATATAAGGGCGCTGGCCGAGAAGTCCAAGAAGCTCAGGGAAGTGGTCATGAAGCTTGCGGGCAAGAAGTTTACCCAGGAGAGCATGGGCGAGCTTACCATAGGCTCGTTGAACATCGTCCTTGAAACTACGCCCTTCCATGAACTTTCAGCCATCGAGCAGGTTGTCAGAAGCTATCAGGATAGGCTGCTGACATTGCAGAAGGCCAGAGAAGCCCTGAAGTGGCTTGACCAACTCGGCGACACTGAAGGCTTAAAGTTTGTTGTGGTTGAGAATGACGGAATTCCTGAGCGCATCCTCTTCAAGCTACATTAGCCCCTCCAACCCCCTTTCTATTTTGGAGGTGCTGCGATGAACAGCGGGATTGACGGGGAATTCTACTCCATAGTTCTTAAGGATGCCTTAGACGAGATCATAAACGCCTGCCCAGACATCAGAAACGTTTTCCTATTCAACAAAAAAGGGGGTTGAAGCCGGAAACACTGAAACCTCGCCTGTAGCCATGATCCGCGCAGTAACAGCCCTACGCTATATTATTGAAAGCTCAGAGTCAGCGGGCGAAGTTGAAACTGTTATTGTTGAAGGTTCAGAGGGCAAGATAACCCTAAACTGTTTCGGCCAACATTACCTGGTAACGGTAACCTCCGAAAATGCCGATGTAAAATATGTCAACCTACTAACTAGGGTTATAATCCCAACAATTTTAAGGCTTATAGAAAGATTCAGTTCGGCTCCAACAGCCACCCAGCCTGAAGCATCAAGTCTCGCTGAAACTCAAGTTCTAGCCCAGACGGAGACCCAGGCAGAAGTTCAAACGGAACCACAACAAGCCGTCATAGAAGAAGTCGAGAAAAAGAGATCCCCCAAGCAGCCGGCGAAAATGAAATATTGCTAAAAACAGCGGAGATACTGCTAAAGGAAACCGAAGAAACCCTTGAAGAAAGAAAAGGAGAAGCAGAGGCGCCAAAGGAAAAACGGAGGAGGAAAAACCCACACCAGAAACCTTCCAGGAAGACGTGAAGAATGCTGTTCAACTCGTTGTCGAAAGCCTTGAGGGCCTATTCGCCCCACAGGACGTTGTCCGCGTATCCAGCGAAATTCTCATAGGATGGGGAAACGCCTTAAATGTAAAATCCATTGAAACTGTGGAAATAGAAACCCTCGAAGGAAAAACAGCGAGATTCAAAGTTAAACCGATAAGGGACTCAAAACTCGACAAAAAAGGCGTAATTCAAATTCCAAGAAGAATTCAACAAGCCCTAAAGATCAAAAGTGGAGACCTTGTCAAGGTTAAACCAGCCATAGGAGGGCTTCCTAAATGATCGAAAAAACCACTCCAAACTGAGGAACCGACTGAGGTGGGGCAGCCCCAAGTAGAAGCCCCCAGTCAGGAAGACAATCCGGAAATTCCCCAACAGGCAATCCTAGGGCAGTCGCCGGAACCACAGCAGCCTCAGGAACAGCAACAGGAGACTCAAAACGCTAAAACTGAGGAAGTTTACAATGTTCAAATAATTGAACCGCAGATCCCAGAATCCCAAGAAGGTCAAAGCTTCTAGAGTTCGCCATTCTATCATCAGCATCTATCGACGCTGGGGCGGAGTTATCAACCCTGTTTAATATTGGAGAAATTAAACACATAGACAGTTATAGGGAAAAAAGTCAAAATAGTATCGCTAATCCTAAATGGAAACAAAATAAGCCTCTTCCTCGAACGAAATGCAAACTCTGAAGAAATTATAGAGAATCTTCAATCATTTAAACCCTAAATTTTACACTGATCGCTATTCCTACATTTTAAACCTCAGAATTGCGGCTATTCCTCCGAAGGCATTTTTAAGCATGTGTCCTT
>CAZZKO010000027.1:0-35353 GCA_964654925.1 uncultured Candidatus Bathyarchaeia archaeon | reverse complement strand
ACCTGGAGATAAGATAATACTGTCCGGAACAATAGGCGATCATGGCTTGGCGGTATTATCAGCGCAAGAAGGCCTAAACTTCGGAAGCGAAATAAAATCTGACGTCAAACCATTAAACCGTATCATCCAAACTTTGCTTGGCAATGTAGGGGGAATAGTGGCTATGAAGGACCCGACAAGGGGCGGCTTGGCCGACGCCCTAAATGAGTTGGCTGAAAAATCTGGGGTTGGCATACTCATATATGAAGATAAAATTCCAATTCATGATAATGTAAGGGCTGCATGTGAAATGCTTGGCTTAGATCCCCTCGAGATAGGAAATGAAGGTAAATTGGTCATAGGTGTTTTGAGGGAGAAAGCGGAAGAACTCCTTGAACAACTTAAAAAAACGGAGGAGGGCAAAGACGCGGAAATAATAGGAGAAACCACAAAAGAATTCAGCGGAGTAGCCATGCAAACGGTTGTTGGTGGAAAGAGAATAATTGCAAGGCCCGTGGGAGACCCCATACCGAGAATATGCTAAATCTCCACTTGTTTAACTTAGAAGATTAAAACCAAAACGTCCACGATAAAAAAAGGAGGTTATGTTGAAGCTAGATTACTTGATGTTGGCGTTGCTGGAACAGCTGCCTTTTTAATGGAAAAGAAGCTCACAGCGATGAGTATCCAAGAGATAAAGATTAATATTAAGCCTATTGCAACTATCGACAACACAGCGCCTATAAGCCAAAGAAGACCGGCCCATCCAAACATCTTCTCGCCTGATTTTGCAGATAGACTGTTTAGAGATTTTCTAAAGAACACGGCGGATATCACAAGGAATATGAAAAGCACAACTATGGCTGCAAAGGTTCCTACAAGCAAAGTCGCGAGGTTCTCTAAAGTCAAATTCATTAAATATTCCTGAATTGACAAGGGATTGGTCAAGTCTATCCCGGCTGAGGAAAGCATCGAAAACACAACGGTAACCATTACTCCCGCGAACACGACTACACCTACGATTGTCGCAATCAATCCGTATAGGGCGTTATTGAAAATTCCACTTTCCTGATAATAATCAGCCATCCCTTTTAAGGCCACTAAAACTAGAATAAGGCCTATCAAGCTTGCCAGTCCAGCATAAGGTATGCCTATTCCGCCAAGAGCACCAACGATCACCAGTATTGCGCCTATCCCTCCCAGGGATTTGCTTGTTTCAAAATCCATTTCAATTTCTCCTTTCAGTTTTCTATTAAGTAATCCAGCCTTGAGTTTAAAAGGTTTTCATGGAAAAGAGAAGGCTATGTTGTGGGCGGCTCAGATGGAAGCCGCGCCGGAGTTTTTATTGAGAAGAAGGCCACCGCAGCAAGTATCCAGGCAACAAACATGACCACAAAGCCCACGAGTATAATTGTTAGAAGGGCACCGATAAGTAAAAGTAATCCGGCGGTGCTGAACATTTTCTCCCCAGATTTTACTGATAGAATATCGAATGATTTTTTGAAGAAGATTGCGCCAAATAGGTAAAAGATAAACAAAACTACAACTCCAATTATAATGCCACTTGCAAAGAACAGCGCAGAGCCTGGACCAAATGCTGGAGCTGTTATTCCTCCGAGAAGGAAGGAGCCGTCCATTACCGCCACTGCAGCGATACCTGCAACTCTGCAGAAAATAACACCATACAAGGCGTTTTTGAATATATCTTGCTCATTATAATCTTCTGATAAGCCCTTGAGAGCTATAAGCATGAGGATTATACAAACGACGCTTACGCCTGGAATGGCAGCCAAAATCGCCCCACGCCGCCCAAAGTTTTATTTGATTCAAGAGTAAATGAAATGCCTCCGGCATTATTTTCTCTATAGCTCAAAATTGAAGCTTTACCATAGTTATTTTAATTTTTTAAATTTTAATATGACATTTTAGTTGCTCTCGCCCATATTCTGCATGTGCCTTCTATGCTTACCATGCATGCGCCTACTGGTTTTTGTGGTGTGCAGGTTTTCATGAATAGGGGGCATTCCGCGGGTTTTATTTTCCCAATCATCACAAGATGGCATTGACATCCTGGGAGTATGTCCCTGCCATATGCAATTTTAACTCCAAATTTCTCCCTTGCATCATAGCCTAAATACTCCTTTTTCAATCTTAGGGCTGATGAGGGGAGTCTTCCAAGACCCCGCCACCCCCCATCCACGATGTCAAAGACTTGCATCATAATTTGTTGAGCCCTTTTGTTCCCTTCAGTTCTTACGGCCCGTGTATATTCGTTTTCTAGACGGGCTACTCCAGCCCTTACCTGTTTTAGGATCATGTATATGGCGAAAAGGACGTCTAAGGGTTCGAATCCCGCTATAACTGTTGGCATTCTGTAGGCTTTTGGAAAAATCTCGTATGGCTTTAAACCAATTATTGTGCTCACGTGACCCGGGGCTATGAAGCCGTCTATGTTGAGGTCGCCTATTCCTAGAAGAAGCTCCATTGCCGGGGGAATTAAGCGATGGGAAACTAGGAAGCTAATGTTTTTTGGAGGTTCCTTTAGGATCTCTATGGCTGTTGATGGAGCCGTTGTCTCGAAGCCTATGGCGAAGAAGGCGAACTCCCTTGACTTTTCCCTTTCAGCCATTTTGACGGCATCTGCGACACTATAGACTACTCTGACATCGGCTCCTCCAGCCTTAACCTCTAGAAGGGACTTCTCGGAGCCTGGAACCCTTAGGACATCGCCGAAGCATGTAACCGTCACACCTTCCTCGGCGAGTTTTATTGCTTCATCAACCTCCGAAGCTGGAGTGACGCATACTGGGCATCCAGGCCCGGCTATAACCTCCACAGTTGGCGGTAGTAGGCTTCGTATTCCATAATGGGTTATAGTCCACTCATGGGTGCCGCATACGTGGCATATTTTAACAATATCCTTTTTCGGGGCTATCTCTTGAATTTTTTCCACAATGCGCTTCGCAAGTTCAGGATTTCTAAATCTTAAAAATTCAACCATTTCAGCTCAACGACTTAGAGGTTCACTATTACGGCTTGTTTTCAGCCTCCAGAATCTCGCTCCAGAGGCGAAGGGTTTCCATGGCTTCTTCAGGGCTTAATTTTTGTATGGCGTAGCCAGCGTGCACCAAAACATAATCGCCTACCTTTGCATCTACAATGGTCACGTCCACTTCCCTTAGTACGCCCTCGCCGAAGTCCACTTTTGCCTTGTCACCATTTACGCTTAAGACTTTAGCGGGGACCGCTAAACACATGAGTTATCATAATAAGCAACGTGAAGCCCCGATAAAATTGTTATGGTTTAACTGTCAAAAAATCCTCCGAAAACGGCCTGACCGAAGGATAGACCCCCGTCGCCTGGCGGAACGGCTTCATGTACCACAAAGCGTAATCCAGCAGCCTCAACAACCCTCCTTATAACATCCGTGAAAATCTGGTTATAGGCTACACCACCCGAGAAGCCTATCGTTCTCACCCCATTTTCCAATGCCTTTTCCACAGCTAGTGTTGCCAAGCCCTTGGCTAGATAGGCATGAGCGGAAAAGGCCAAATTTTCCACACTATGCTTTAGGCGATTTTCGAATATTTCTAAAACCATTTCGCTTGTATTCAGCACGTTGCCTTCCACTATAGGCTCCATTTTTAAGACGTCTTTACCTTTAAGAGCTGCGGATTCAAGTTTCATTGCAGGTTCGCCTTCATAGGTGCGCTCATGGCATATATTTAGAATTGCCGCAACGGCATCCAGCACTCTTCCACAACTCGTGGTTTTTGGAATGTTATATCCCCTTTCAAGTTGCTGAAGTATAAGCTCAACCTCTTTTTCCCCATGGGGAAAATGTTTCCAGTTTTGCATAAGCCAATCTTTTATATCTTTTATGCTTAATTTTTTATACAGAATACCCGCGGCCATTCGTAATGGATAGCGTGTGGCTAGATCCCCGCCTAAAAGAGGTTGTTTCTCAAGATGTGAAAGACGTTTAAAAATTATGGGGTTCATGGATCCTAGGATTATTTCACCGCCCCATGCTTCGCCGTCAATGCCATAACCATAGCCGTCGCAGCAGATACCAACAATCTCTTCTAGGCCATGTTCAGCCATCAAAGCCGCGACATGAGCGTAGTGATGCTGTACCTGGATGAGTTGCCAGCGTTTTTCTTCAGCCATTTCTTGAGCAAGTTTTGTTGTTGTGAATTTAGGGTGTAAGTCACATACAATTGCATCTATTTTGCTGTTTGTCAGGTGAATTAAATGGTACGCCGCCTCTCTAAGGAAGTTTCTAGTTTCAATGTTTTCAACATCTCCGATATGCTGGGAAAGGAAAGCCTTTTCTCCAAGCAATATGCATGCGGTGTTGTTTAATTCCCCGCCAACAGCTAAAACACATCTTTTAGCCTTATTTTTTAGAGTAACGGGCGCCGGAGCGTATCCTCTTGATCGCCTGATAAATACGGTTTTACCTCCATGAAGCCGCACAACGGAATCGTCGCATCTATAGGCAATCTGTCTATTGTGAAAGAGAAAGTAATCAACAAGATCGCCCATGACCTGTATAGCTTCTTGATCATCTTTAACTATGGGCTGATTGGGAGGGTTTGCGCTTGTCATGACGAAGGCTGGATCATTCACCTTGTCGAAAAGCAGGTAGTGCATTCCAGTATATGGCAGCATAACTCCAACGTTATGTAGTCCAGGAGCCACAAGGTCAGATAAATAATAGTCTCTGCTTTTGTTGAGCAGAACTATTGGGCGGGCGTGGGATTCTAGAACCGCGGCTTCCTCAGGGGTTACTTCCGCAAAGGTTTTTATGGCTTCTAGACTTCTCGCCATGATGGCGAAGGGCTTTTGTCTCCTATGCTTGGCCTTTCTGAGCCTTATGAGCGGCTCATCCTTGATCGTGGAAGCTGCAACGTGGAAGCCACCATAGCCCTTGATGGCCACAATGAAGCCCTCTGAGAGTAGCTTTCCCGCTTCCCTTATAGGGTCTTCCTGTGGAATCAGTTCGCCTCTATTTGTGGTTAAATAGGCTTTAGGGCCGCATTTTGGGCATGCTACCGTCTGGGCATGGAAGCGCCTATTCAATGGATCCTTATACTCGCTTTGGCAGAAGCTGCACATGGGGAAGTCCCGCATGGTCGTGTTTTCACGGTCATAGGGTAGCCCATATATTATTGTGAATCGTGGACCGCAGTCGGTGCATGTTATGAAGAAATAGTCATGTCTGGGGTTATCCTTGTCTTTAAGCTCTTTTAGGCACTCGTCACAGATGGCTATGTCTGGGGGAATAACGGATCCTGAAAGTTCCGCCTCCTCTGAGCTTTTATGTATTATGAAATCTGTGTACTGGTTTTCGCCGCCAAGCTCTGTCACTATAATTTCATGAATTTTTGCTAGGGGCGGCTTTTTATCCCTTAGATTCCTTAAAAAGTTTTTTATGGCTTCGCTGTCTCCCTCAAGAAGTATTTCTACCCCTGCATCACCCGTGTTTTTTACATAGCCCTTCAAACTGTTCTTTACTGCTATCCGATAGATAAAGGGGCGGAAGCCAACTCCTTGGACTATCCCACTTACCCTAACCCTTATCCTCACATACTGCCATCTCTATTTAGATTGGCTTAACAAATAGGCTGACTCCCTTAAGTTTTATGCTACCGACTCCCGCCATAAGTAGTTAAAGTAATCTTTGGCTAGTCCTGCAAGTCCTGGGTGATCTGACCATATAGCTGTCACATCGCCTTTTTCATCGCTGAATAGGAGGAGCACTTCCCTACTATCCGAGATGGCGCCTCCGCCGAACATTTTGTCACGAAGCTTAACCTCGCCTATGTTTGAAAGGATCTTATAGACATTTTCATTAATACCCTTACAGACCATGAAGCATAGGCGTATTTTACCTGCTAAGAGTTGGACTAGCTGGTAAAAGTCCATTAGTAGCTCCTCAGAGATATAGGGGAAAGCTATCAGCATCTCCTGACTGCATCCTTTAATCATTTCCTTGAACTTGGAAAATATCTGCATCGCTCCCTTTATTATCCATATGTCATATTTCTCTCGGATTTTCAATTTTTCATAGAGCGGAGCAAGCTCGTCTATTATAATCCGCTCCCACTGTGACCATTCGCTTTCAAAGGAACTCCTCACATTTTTCAAGGCGATTTCCGGGGATTTCGGCAAGTATCTACTCGGCCTTTTTCCCTGGACGTCTATCCAGCCCTTTTTCTCTAAACTCGAAAGTACCTCATAGACTTTTGAGTAGGGTATTTGGGCGCCAAGGCTGATTTGTCTGGCAGTCAATGGACCCTTGTTAAGGAGTAGAAGGTACGCTTCAGCCTCATATTTGGTGAGGCCCATCCTTCTTAATACTTTATGTGTCTTTAAGCTCATTTTTTCACCCTTTTCACCGTATTAAAATTATGAAAAGTTTAAAATATGTTATCCAATACCCCATATTTTCACGTACAAGTCCAGAGGCACGATTATAATGGGGGAAACCGAAGCTTCCAGCATGTTTGAAAAATATTCCACCAGCCTATGTCCAGAATGCATGAAAAGAATTCCCATGAGGATCTTTGAGGATGATGGTGTAATTTATCTTGAGAAAACCTGCCCAAAGCATGGAAAATTCGAGGATGTCTACTGGGGCGACGCGGAACTCTTCAAGTGGTTTTACAAAAACTGGTACGCCGCAAAATATACAGGGACAGGACTACAGAACCCACATACAAAGTTCAGCAATGGCTGCCCCTTCGACTGTGGATTGTGCCCCCAGCATATTTCCCACACCATATTGGGCATAATAGATGTTACAAATAGATGCAACATGGCCTGTCCAGTTTGTTTTGCCCATGCGGGCGCAGTAAATTATGTTTACGAGCCGACGTACAATCAAGTTGTTGAAATGATATGTCTTCTTAGAAGCAACAAGCCCTGGGCATGCAATTCCCTTCAATTCAGCGGCGGTGAACCAACCCTTAGGGAGGACTTGCCGAACCTTGTGGCTGAGGCCAAAAAGGCTGGGATAACCCATGTTGAAGTTAACACGAACGGCTTGCGCCTAGCTGATGATATAGAATACTTTAAGAGGTTGCTAGATGCCGGTGTAAGCACCCTTTACCTTCAGTTTGATGGTTTAAGGGAGGAAATTTACAGGCAAACCCGCGGGAGAACAGACCTCGTGCCCATAAAGCACAGAGTCATAGAAAACGCCCGGAAACTTGGCTTGGACTCTATTGTCCTCGTGGTCACCTTAGCCCGCGGCGTTAACGACAGAGACTTGGGCAGCATAATTGACTATGCTGTAAAGAACCACGATGTCGTGAGATGTGTTAATATACAGCCTATCTCGATGGCTGGGAGAGCCCGCAGGGAAGAGATGCGTAAAATGCGCATAACAGTGCCGGATGCCATAAAACTAATTGAGGAACAGACTAACGGGGTTATCACCAGAAATGACTGGAGGCCTGTGGACTGGCCGCTTCCGGTTTCCAAGGGCATGGAAATCGTCAAAAACAGGGTTTACCCAGAGTTCACAATGAACCCCATGTGCGGTGCCGCAACCTTTCTTGTTTTAGAAGATTCTGGGGCATATAAACCCATAACACAATATTTGGACGTGGATCGATTCGCTGAAATCTTTTGGGAAATATATTATTCGGGTGTAAAGGGCAAAAAAACAGCCGCCAGAATGAAGCTGCTTGAGTTTCTACCCATGATTAAATCCCCACTAGTGCGAGGGCTGTTAAAGGACGTTATAACTAAGGGAAGCTATGAGGCCCTTGGGAAGTTTATGCGGCGAATAGTGATGATTGGAATAATGCACTTTATGGATCCATGGAACTTCGACTTAGACCGCGCCCAAAGATGCGTAATTCATTATGCTACTCCAGATGGCAAAGTACGATCCTTCTGCACCTACAATAGCATATACAGAAGCCAAGTTGAGAAACAATTTGCGATCCCTATAAACGAGTGGATAGCGAAGTTTGGGAAGAAAATAAACGAACCAGTCTAGCTAATTTTACTCTAGCGGAACAAACTCATAAATGGGATTTCCCTCAGGAGTTATTTTTGCAACAAGTTTAACCTTCATTCCAACCTTGACGCTGGAAGGATTTACGCCTTCAAGCCATGCCAGTACCTTGACGCCCTCTTTGAGTTCTCCAATAGCCAACATGTAAGGCATTGTTTGCTGGAAAGTTTCAGGTCTAACGCTTACATACGTGAAGGTTTTTATAATTGCCTCGCCGCTCAGTTCTACCCAATCCATGTTTGAAGCCAAACATTTTGAGCAATCCGAAGCTGGTGGAAAATAGAGGGCGCCGCACCTCTGGCATTTCGTGGCCAGAACCTTTCCTTTTTTCAGCTCTTCCCAGAACCTTTGAATTCTACCTAATGGAATTTCGTGAACAACCTTTATCTCCCTAGACTTTATGAATGGAGGCTTCTCAGCCATACCTATCTCCTCAGAACTGTAACATAGCAATAGTGGCCAGTCCCACCAATATTATGGGCTAAAGCCAAATAGTTCCTCATAGGAGCTTGCCTCCCCTCTTTAGAGGCCTCCTCTCTTAGCTGTTTTGTCAACTCGTAAATCATGGAGCAGCCCGTAGCACCTATTGGATGCCCCTTAGCCTTTAACCCGCCATCAATGTTTACAGGTATTTTCCCACCTATCTCCGTTTGCCCCTCTCTGAGAAGTTTATAGCCCTCGCCTTTTTTGCAGAAACCCAGATCCTCATAGGCTATTATCTCAGCGATAGTGAAGCAATCATGCACCTCGGCTAAATCAAGCTGCTTAGGGGTTATTTTCGCCATCTTATAGGCTTTTTGAGCAGCGATAACGCTGGATTTGAAGCTTAAATATTCTGACCTCCTACCTACACTTGCAGTTTCGGAGGCATATCCAACGCCTGCAACCCAGACAGGCGTGTCCACTTTAAGCTCTTTGAGTTTGTCCTCAGAGGCGATTATTATGGAAACAGCGCCATCGGATATTGGACAGCAATCGAGAAGTTTCAGTGGAGCAGCCACAACGGGGGAGGCTAAAACTTCTTCCACGGTTATCCTTCGCCGCAGATGAGCCAGAGGATTCATGGAGCCATACTTATGATTCTTAACGGCTACCAGTGCCAGGTCCTCTTCAGTTGCTCCATACACGTCCATGTATGTCCTCGCATAAAGCGCATAATATGCAGGGAAAGTCGCGCCAAAGTTATGGAACTCCCAAAGGTAATAGCCAGCCCTGCCAATCCATTCCATAGCCGCAGAAGTTGATACCTGCCTCATTTTCTCAAAACCTATAGCCGCAGCCACATCCACCTGCCCAGAAGCCACAGCCCAATACGCCGCCAAGAACGATGCGCTGCCACTTGCACACGCTGCTTCGCATCTGACAATGCCTGCTCCGGTTAATCCACAGTACTCAGCAGCAACAACTGCCGGGAGGAATTCCTCGCACCAAACACCAGCCCCAGCGGATCCGAAGGCTAGGAATTCTATATCTTTAGGACTTATGCCAGCGTCTTCCACGGATGGCTTAAAAGCCTCAAAAACAAGCTCAGCCATGTTAACATCGTTCCTCACGCCGAACTTTGAAGATCCCACACCTATTATTGCAACTTTCCTCATGGAAAATCCTCCTACGATGTAGGGAATGACGAAGAATAAAGGTTTAGGTCTAAAATTAGTGAAAAGTTACAGTTTCTTTAAAAGATGCTTCAGGATTATAAGCCTTTGAATCTCGCTTGTACCTTCGTAAATCTCCGTTACCTTTGCATCTCTATGATATCGCTCTACACGGTACTCGCTGAAGTATCCTTTGCCGCCGAGCACTTGAATAGCGAAATCGGTAACTTCAACAGCTACGCGGCTGGCGTAAAGCTTAGCCATGGCCGTCAGCATGTTATCCATTTTACCTGCATCTATAAGTCCTGCAGCTTTGTAGGTTAAAGCTCTAGCAGCCTCTATTTTTGCAGCCATCTCCGCAAGGGGAAATCCTATAGACTGGTGCTCGAGAAGAGGTTGACCTGAAACCTCCTTTTTACTGGCGTGAGTGAAGGCTATCTCCCAAGCGCCTTGAGCCATTCCTACAGCCTGGGCAGCCACAAATACTCGATACTTGCTGAAGAATGACAATGAATGATAAAAGCCCCTATTTAATTCTCCAACAATATTCCAATTCGTGACCCTAACATTTCTTAGAGTGACATCGCCTGTGACACAGCATCGAATGCCCATTTTCCCTGACTGTTTCCTTGCTTCTAATCCCGGTGTTCCCTTCTCTACCACGAAGAGAGTTTCACCCCTATATGGAGGGTTTGCTTTTGGATCCGTTTGCGCCAATATTATTATGAAATCTGCCAGCGGAGCGTTCAGAATAAAGGTTTTATCTCCATTTATCAGCCAAGTGTCCGCCTGCCTTTCGGCTCTGGTTTTCAAGTGGGCTAAATCGCTTCCACCGGCATCGGGCTCAGTAAACGCCGCCGCTGAGATGTAGTCTCCCCTGCATATGGGCGGCAGGTATTTTTCCTTCTGCTCCTCTGTTCCGTAGGTCAGAATTAAGTCGCTTCCATAATTACCCGTGGAAATAGCTACGCCCAGGGTTGAGTCCGCCCTGCACATCTCCTCAACGACAAGACATGTTTCAAGGAAGCCGTATCCGCGACCACCATATTCTCTTGGAAATGAAATGCACGTTAAACCATTCTTGGCGGCTTTCCTGTAGATTTCAAGGGGATATTCCTCCCTTCTTTCCAGTTCTAGGGCTATTTCTGGACGAAACTCCCTCTCGCAGAATTCCCTCGCCTCATTCTTGATCTTAATCTGCTCCGTGGACAATTCAAACATTAGTTGATACCCATCCCAAGTGCCCTCTTAACTACTGATTTTGGCTTGATATAATTTCTTCGGCAGTTCTTCTGTAAATTTCAAAATCACGTCCCGTGTATAGGACAAAAACCACCTCATCAAGCCCATCCTCCCTTTCCAGGAATTCTTTAACTGTGGAAAGAGCAACTACGCTAGCTTTTTCGATGGGATAGCCGTAGGCACCCGTGCTTATTGATGGGAACGCAATTGTTTTTAGTCCCATAGATACAGCAAGCTTAAGGGAGTTCCTATAAGCCTCAGACAGCAGTTCCGCTTCGCCTTTATTTCCTCCCCGCCAAACCGGTCCTACAGTATGAATAACGTATTTTGCCTTTAAATTTCCCCCGGTGGTTATAACAGCCTTGCCTGTTGGAAGACCATTTGGGTATTTTGTCTCCCTTATGCGCTTGCACTCCTCAAGGATTTTGGGTCCGCCTTTCCTATGAATTGCACCATCCACCCCGCCGCCTCCCATAAGCGATGGATTAGCAGCATTTACTATCGCATCGGTATCCATCTCAGTTATGTCGCCTTGAAGTAAGCGGAGTTTTGCAGATCCAACCTTAAAGGTTACATCTTGAGACATGACGTCTCCCAGATTTAGTAGGGCAGCGAATTTTAAAGCTTTAGCCTAAAAGAGTTAAGCCGTCTAAAAAAAGGAGATTATAATAAACCATAGACCAAAGGAGACTAAAATGATGAAGCAGAATACAAATATTGTGCTGAACACTTTTGGAGTCCAAAAGCGTCGAGATTTGAAAACTGTCAAGGATACCAAGCTATCCCAGACGAGATCAATCAACCAGTGTACAACGGAAAACAGCAAAATTCCAAAAAGGCCAAATATGGCGGCGTTCTCCACGAGTACAGCTCCAATAGTTGCCCATGATATAAAAAAGTATGGATTCGCACCGGTAGCAACCAAACCCGCCACGAATGATGATCGTTCAGATCGGCTATGCGCATAGGCCGCTTCTTTTCTCGACTTCAAAATTTGAAAGCCTAAGTAAATCATAATTAATCCGCCTATGATGCCTATAACCTTGTGAACTATACTGTTTTTGATGAGTTCTGAAAGGCCAAGATATAGCAGGAGGATTAAAGGAAATTCCACGGCGCCATGTCCAAGGGCTATAAGTGCGCCAGCCATCTTGTTTTGGGCTCCTTTTGCAACAGTAACCGCGAAAACAGGACCTGGTGACACAACCAAGGGTACTGAAATCAGGGCGGTTGAGGCTAAAAAGAGGGGTAGATCTGTTATGTACCCCATCCTGGTCACTCCACTGGCTTTATGAAGCGCTTCTGTATTTCAATAATATCTGAGCTATCCTTCGCTTTAGCATAGCCTTCAAGTCTATCTTTATTTAGCTCGATGAAGGTGTGGCCCCATTTGAAAATCGAAAGTAGCTTGTATGCCTCATCCTTATGACTAGCAATATACAGGGCTGCTGCCAGGGCTTCGGCGGTGCTAAGTTTTGTTGGAACTCCGAAGTTAACTGGGTTCCCTGCAATCAGGAAGGGAAGACATCGAGATGTACCTCTGACGTGCTTAAGCAGGGTTTTTTCAGCATGTTCCCAGCTGAAATCTAAGGCTGCGAGACCAAAATTCTCTATACGTTTTTTGTCAGCTGGGGAGAAAGCTATTTTTGAGAGAGGATTCAAGACTACAGCCCTTTTTGGCAGAAGCTTCATCTGGTGTACAAGATACACCAATCCATGACGTTTAAGCTTCAATGCTGTACACTTTTTAGGATCACACTGACCTGCATGATAAACCACTATCCTAACTTGCTTTTGCAATCTTGACGCGCACCCTTAAATGGCTCATAGGATCATTAAGGACCCTTGGAATCCAACCCAGCAGATCCGACGCCACCATGTGATAGCCCTTCTCCTCAAATACAAAGTCTCCTGCGGCGCCATTAACGAAAGCCCCTGCGACTGCGGCTTCAAACGGATCCACGCCCTGAGCCAAAAACGCACCAACTATACCGGAAAGAACATCCCCTGTGCCGCCAACCGTCATACCAGGGTTTCCGGTGAAATTGAGTTTTAGGCGTGCACCATCAGAGATTATGTCGATGGCGCCCTTAAGTAGAATAGTAGCGCCAAGCTCTGCTGCTGTCTTCTGAACCTCCCCGATTTTTTCGGTAAGCCCCTCTGGAAGTCTCCTGTCCGTCAGTATTGCATATTCTCCGGCATGGGGCGTCAAAACTAATGGGATCTTTAATTTTCTTTTGAAGCCGGAGAAAGCCTTAATTCCATCAGCATCTAACAATAAAGGCTTGCCAGCAGCCTCAATGACCTCAATCAAGTTTTTAACAGCATCCACCGTTTCTTTATGCAGCCCGAGGCCTGGTCCCATGGCTATGGCGTCAGCCTTCTCTATGTAAGCCTTTAAGGCTGGCACATTATCGGAATTCAAGCGTCTTCCCTCAAGCTTTATAGTAATTAGATCTGGAGACTGAGAAGAGATTACATGCGCAGTTTTCTCCGGCGCGGCTATATAGACGAGGTCAACCCCTGTTCTTAAGGCGGCAAGCGCCACTAATGCCGGGGCTCCTGTGAAGGTCTCACTTCCCCCTATAATCAATAATTTTCCAAAATCGCCCTTATGGGATTCTGGACGACGTGCTTTCAAAACCATTTGAACGTCCCCTGGGCCTGCGTAGTTTTCAAGTTCTTCAGGCAAGCCTATGCTTTTGACGATTAGTTCACCAACATATTCCTTTGCTTTTTCAAGTCCCTTCTTGGGCTTGTGGAATGTGACCGTTAGATCAGCCCTAACAGCCTCCCCGAGAACCTCTCCGGTGTCGGAGTCTATACCCGTTGGAATGTCTACAGCCACTTTAAAGGCGTCCATCGAGTTGATTTTCTTGACAAACTGTAGAATTGGCGGTTTAAGCATGCCCCTTGTTCCGGTTCCGAGGAGCGCATCAACAACAACGTCTGCTTGAACATCCGAAATTAGCGAACTGTCAGCCACTTCATATATGGGTATATTCCTTAGGGATCGTAGCGCATTCCAATTTTCCAGCGCTGCTTTGTGTGTTATATCCTTACCCCTTCCAGCAAGGATCACCGTAACCCTAAAGCCTAGGGCCGTAAGGTGTCTAGCTGCTACAAAGCCATCTCCGCCATTTCCCCCCAAACCACAGAAAACCACAACTGACTTGCCCTTAGAAAATCTTAAAGCTATTTCTGAGGCTACACTTTGGCCGGCATTTTCCATAAGCTGAAGGAGAGAAATTCCATAATACTCTGCGTTAACCTCTAAGGCTCGCATTTCACGACTTGTAATCGCTCTTTTCAAATTGTCATTCTTTTCAGACATATAAAGACCAATACCATAATGATGCATAAAATAGATAAGAACATTTCCAGGGTGTAAACAGCTCAGACTGCAAAAAATTTTAATGAATGCACAACCTCATATAGTATTTGAGGAGGTTTAAATGCCAAAAGCCTTTGTGCTGATCAACACTGAGATAGGCTCTGAATCCGATGTTGTAAAGCAGCTAAGAAGTGTTGAAGGAGTTGAAGAGGCATACGCTGTCTATGGAGTCTATGATATTGTCGCAAAAATAACTGCAGATTCCATGGATAAGCTTAAGGAGATTGTGACGTGGCGGATAAGAAAGCTTGATAAAGTCAGGTCAACATTAACTATGATAATCATCGAGGAACAGTCAAAGTAATTTCCACATTTTTATTTTAACCTATTTAATTCCAAAATTCACAATAATAATTAATCATCCATTTAATATGCTTCTAGGTTGCATTAAATGGCTATAAAAACACTGCATATTGGACTAGATGACACGGACTCGCCTAGAGCAGGATGCACAACATATATTGCAGCTCTCTTAGTGGAAAAACTGCAGAAACTCGGCGTCCAGTTTATTGATTACCCTAACCTTATCAGGTTAAATCCTAACGTTCCATGGAAAACGCGTGGCAACGGCGCCCTATGTTTAAGGATAAGATATGAAGAAAGCTTCATAGAGGAAATAAAGGAAACCGTCATAGAAACTGTTGAGGAAAAATCCGATCTGGAGCATGAGGGCACCGATCCTGGGATAGTCTTCTTTCAAGGATCTCGAATCCCGAAGGAGATCAGAAATTTTGCAAAGGAGGCAATAACTGGAATCGTAAAAATGGGAGACGCTTTAAAATTGCTTAAGAAGTTCAAAGCCGAAGCTGTTGGATATAAGACGGCAAGGGGAATAATAGGCAGTCTAGCAGCCATAGGTGAAACTTTGAGGGGTGACCATACCTTCGAGTTTATAGCCTACCGCAAATCAGAAAATTACAGTAAGAAAAGGCAGGTAGACCCAAAATCGGTTATAGAAATGGATAGAGCAACAGCGCCTTACACATTCAACAACCTCGACGAAGAAACTAACAGAATTCTAATTACGCCACGGGGGCCAGACCCGATACTTTTTGGGATTAGGGGTGAGAGCCCAGAGATTGTTAAAAAGGCCTCCGAAATGGTTAGGGTTTTTGAGCCTGTGGAAAGATGGGTTATCTTCCGAACAAATCATGGTACAGACGCGCATTTAAAACATGTTCAACGGCTTAGCGAGATAGAACCTTATCATCCAGTCATAGTCAAAGGGGAGGTGGCTGAGAATCCAAAGATAATCCCGGGAAGTCATGTAATCTTCAAAATTAAGGATAAAAGCGGAGTTGTTGACTGCGCGGCCTATGAACCTACAGGCACTTTAAGGGATGCGGCAGCCCAGCTTATTAAGGGAGATTATGTTGAAGTTTACGGGGGAGTTAAACCACCATCATTAGACAGGCCTATGACAATAAACCTTGAAAAGCTCAGGGTGCTCAGGCTTGCACCGCTCATAGTTTACCAGAATCCACTATGCCCAAAATGTCGGAAGAGATTAAAATCTATGGGTAAAGATAAGGGGTTCAGATGTGAGAAATGCGGTTTCCGCTTCCCAAACCTTAAAAAGGTTGCATTAAAATTGGAGCGAAAACTATCCAAGGGCTTTTATATAGCTTCGCCAAGGTCCCAGAGGCACCTTACAAAACCGCTTATACGCTACGGCATGGAGAAAAAAGCCTCTTCGATTATAATGATTCCACAATGGAGTTTTCCCTAAAAGCTATCGTGGGAAGTTTTATAAGATTGGATTCCATGAAATTGTTGATGAGTTAATCGAGGGGAACCCTAATGAATGATGTTCTACCATCCATAATTTTTCAGCTTGGCTTAGGCGGTGTAGGCGGATTCATAATAGGCTATGCCCTCAAAAAAATAAGCAAAAATAATACTAGTTCTTATCGGTCTCTTCATAATATCACTTGTCTACTTAGGCGTGAAAGGAGTGATAAGCATAAACTATGATGCACTTCTCAATAGTATTAGTGGACTTTTTGGAATAGCCTATGCAGCATCTTCATGGCTTGTTCAAATTCTAGCACTTGTTCCCTTTGCCGGAAGTTTTATCGTAGGATTTCTAATAGGACTAAAACTTGGATAATAAAACTTTTAATGCCGCAAATAGTTTATCCTCTGAAATCTAAAGGAATATAAAAGGAGCTCTTGGAATTGAAGCAGTTCCCAGCGGAAGAATATGCACTTCCATTCTTTAAGGAAAAAGGATACGTTAGAAAACTTTGTCCAAAATGCAAGACATATTTCTGGACCCTTAACCCAGACCAAGAAACTTGCGGAGAAGCAAGGGTAGAGGAATGTGCCTACTACACTTTTGTCGGTAACCCGCCGACTTCGCGAAGTTACAGTGTACGGGAAATGCGTGAAACTTTCTTGTCTTTTTTTGAGAAGCGTGGGCATGCACGGATAAAACCATACCCGGTTGTAGCCCGTTGGAGGGATGACATATACCTAACCCATGCAAGCATCATCGACTTCCAGCCCTATGTGACAGAGGGAATCGCACCGCCACCAGCGAATCCCCTGGTTATAGTCCAGCCGTGCATTAGGTTAGTGGACATTACTAATACAGGACCGACTTTCGGGAAGTATATAACGATATTTGAGATGGGGGGCCATCATGCCTTCAACTACCCAGATAAGGAGGTTTACTGGAAAGACCAGACTGTAAGATACCATGACGAATTCATAAGAGAGTTGGGCATAAAACCGGAAGAGGTAACATACAAAGAAGAGGTGTGGTCCGGAGGTGGAAACGCTGGCCCATGTCTTGAATGCATAGTGAGAGGTTTAGAGGTTGCCACTCTAGTGTTCATGCAGTACAAAGTTGTTAATGATGAACTTATAAAACTGCCAATAAGAACCGTGGACACGGGATATGGCATAGAACGCTATACGTGGCTATCACAGGGCGTCCCAAGCGCCTTTCAGGCCGTATACGGCAACCTGCTTGAGGAAATTTTTGAGATGGCCAACATAAGCAAAGTGGACAGTAAGTTCCTTGCAGAGGTCGCCAAGTATTCAGCATTAATCAACTTAGATAAAACGGCAGGCATTCTTGAATCTAGAAAGAAAATTGCGGAAAAATTGGGCATGGATGCTTTACAGTTAAATGAAATTTTAACCCCAGTAGAAAATGCATTTGCAGTGGCTGATCACACAAAATGTTTGACATTTATACTTGCCGAGGGAGTTGTACCCTCAAATATACAAGAGGGTTATTTAGCAAGGCTTCTTTTCAGACGGATTTATCGCCTTTTAAGAATGCTTGGCATTCCCGACAGGCTATATGATATCATTGATATGCAGATTAAATATTGGGCTGTCGATTATCCACACCTTAAAGAGATGCGGAACGAAATAATGGAAATGCTATCAGTAGAGAAGGAAAAATTCAAGGAAACCATAACAAGGGGCGAAGCTCTGGTAAGAAGAATTACAGGAGAGCTTAAAACAAGAGGAGTTCAAAATGTCCCGGTGGAAACTTTTGTGGAGTTCTATGATTCACATGGCATACCGCCAGAAATTGTTAAGGAAATTGCCGAAAAGGAAGGTCTGTCGGCTTCTGTTCCTGACAATTTCTACGCCTTGATCGCCGAAAGGCACATGGCACAAACCACAAAGCAGGCGAAGGAAACTACAAAAATGGAGGAATGGCTTGAAACATATGTAACTGACCTCCCTGAAACAGAGCCTTTATACTACAAGGATCAGTATATGAGGGAGTTTGAGGCGAAGGTTCTCAAAGTTATTGGGAAAGAGTATGTTGTACTGGATAAAACATGCTTTTATCCAGAGGGAGGGGGACAGCCATCGGATAGCGGATACCTCATAATAGATGATGAAAAAATTGAAGTTGTGGATGTTCAAAAAGTCGGCAGGGTTGTAATTCATAAAATTAAAGGCAATGTCATTCCTACAGAGGGCGCCATTGTTAAGGGTGTAATTGACTGGGATAAGCGATACGCCCTCATGAAAAGTCATACTGCGACCCACATCATAAACAGCGCAGCAAGGCGGGTTTTAGGGCAGCATGTATGGCAGTTTGGCACCCAAAAGGGCGTTGAAAGTTCGAGGTTAGACATTTCCCATTATAAGAGGCTTACAAGAGAGGAAGTCTATAAAATAGAGCAACTGGCAAACGAGGCTGTTTTTAGGCATATCCCAGTGGAAATTTCTTGGATGCCAAGGTCTGAAGCAGAAAGCCTCTATGGCTTTAGACTTTATCAAGGCGGAGCAGTTCCTGGAAAGGAAATTCGCGTTGTGAAAATTGGAGATTGGGAGGTTGAAGCCTGCGGCGGAACACACCTTAGAAACACTGGAGAGATAGGCTTCATTAAGATAATCCGCACGGAAAGAATACAGGATGGTGTGGAAAGGCTGATCTATTCCATCGGCACTTACGCATTAAAAGCTGTCCAAAAGAATGAGGAACTTCTATGGCGAGTTTCAGAGATCCTAAATTCTCCGCTGGAAAAGCTTGATAAAACGGTCGAGAAACTTTTAAGAGAACTAAAGGAAGTTGACGCTGAAAGGAGGAGGCTTATAAAAGAGCTTGCAGAGAGGGAAGGCACATTAGCAGGGGTTAAAGCAGCCCAAGAGTTGAAGGAAGTGAACGGCGTGAAGGTTTTGTTCAGGGATTTCGGAAGCGATGTGAATGTCGATCTAATGATTCAAACGGCTAGCGAGGCTGTGAAAAATGATGAATCCTTGGTGGCAGTGCTTTATGGAGCTGACGGAAAAACGGCACGGATGGTGATCATGGCTGGAAAGAAAGCCCTAGAGAGGGGTGTGAACGCAGTGGAAGTAGCGCGAGAAGCCTCAGCCATCATAGACGGTGGAGGCGGTGGAAGACCAAACTTTGCCCAAGGAGGAGGACCGGCAATAGACAAGCTTCAAGAAGCCATTAAAAAGGCCGAGGAGATTATCAGGAGACAAGTTGGCGCTAAGGCTTGATGACATCTTCGCTTACTAAATTTCTCATAGGTCTTACAATAGAAATCCTTTTACAGTAGGCACAGATCTCACGTGCCGCTGGAAAACCGCAATTTTGGCACCTTTTAATCGGTGTTTTTGGAACTTTACTCTCAAGCATGGGCATTATTTCTAGAAATCTGTTCAGCATCTGATGCCAAAAGTGCGGGTTGTCCTTTGCCAAGACCTCTAAGAGTTTAATGTCTTTTCTTGCATTAACCTCAAGCGAATACACGCAGTCAATTTCACGGAAAGGTATTTCATTGTAAAGGCAATATACCAGGTTCTCGTTTTCTGGAGACTTTATGAGGGGCTTTACTTTGCGAGTCATTCCTTCAGCTTGCGGGTGCAGAACCGGCTTTAGCCTTACAAGCTGTTCCCAACGTCCATAAATGAAATTCTTGAACATTACAGCGACCATGTCATTAAGGTTGTGGCCTGTTGCCAAAACGTTGATGTGGAGTTTTTGAGCCAATTCTTCGAAGACATGTCTCTTTATGGTTCCGCAGACAGAGCAGATTTTATGTCTAAACTGGGTTTTCTTGAAGTCGTCTAGGCTTATACCAAGCTCTTTCCGAAGGTCAAAAATGTGGAGTTCTACACCTAAATTAGCGGTTAACTTCTCAACCTTCATCTGACAGTGTGGGGAATACTCTGGAATGCCCAAATTTACATGCAAAGACTTAAAATCAAAATTTGGGTATGCCTGCTTTAGAGCATGTAATAGCGCAGCACTATCTTTGCCACCTGAAAGGGCAACACCTATCGAATCCTTCTCGCCGAACATTTTGTACTCTTCGACAGTCCTCTTAACCCTTGCAACGTAGAACTGGCTAAAACAGTCTGGACATAAACGTAGCCTAGCATAGGGTATAAAAACTTCTGCGACTGTTAAGCGACATCTATTACATTTGGGCGGCATCGGAAACCCTAAATAAACGGACTGTAATACCGTCAAAAACCTTTCTAGACGGTCATAAAAGGAAGAGTATCCAAAAATGATGGAAGATTACGAATACCATTCTATTATTGCCTTAACAGCACCTTCAGAATATCCGTGATCCTTAAGCATTTTCCGAAGCTGACGTTTATCCAACATTGGATCACTAACAGGGCTTTTAGGCATATCTTTATAAAATCATTATTTCGGAAACCGATATATTCCATTTTCCCTAAATTAACTTGCAAATAATTTCTACAAGAGTTTATGATACTACAAGCCGCTATTAGGGCATTGGCAGGTTGTCACCGAATATTATCGGCGGATGTAGCAATTTAAGTCTGCAATTTTAGAGTATTGCTGTTAATTTTGGAAGCGGATAACCCTTGGAAGCGTCCACTTCAACAGCGTATATAGGTGTTCTTGGCTTGACGCCATATAGCAACAAGCAACCATGTCTCCTCGTTAGACGTATATAAGTGTCGGCCAACGCGCTGAGCCTTATAGCCAGGTCTCTATAGCCTGCTTTAGTTATGTATATGGCAACAGCACCCATTCTTCTAACTTCGGTTGCACATAGAAAGCATCTCTGCTCTCTCCGAAACTAACGTAGACACCATTTTCAAGCATATTCGCAGCGCCATAATAAAGGAAATGTGCTGAGAAAATTGTCTTGCCTGTGCCAGCATTACCGCAAAGAAGTATTAAGCTATTCCTTGGAAAACCTCCACCTGTAAGTTGATCAAAGCCCTCAATGCCAGTTTTCACACTTTCAATGGGCATTGCTACCTTCTCCAACTTAATTAACGTCCTAAAATGGTCAGGATTTAAAGATAAATTTTACTCAGAGTGCAACTTCGACCTTGAACAGCATATTTTCACCCCCCATGTTAGAAGCTATTGTGGAAGCATACTTTAAGCATTCAACAGACGTGGAAAGCGCAAAACCTTCAGAAATTTGGAAAAATCTTACTGTTCAAAAAAAGGGCTGGCGTGTTGGCTGTAACCTGCCTTCTGTTTTATGCGGCATTCGGCTAATCGGGCTACCCGCGCCTTGGGTAGAATCCTCATTGGCGCTTATTTGCCCTTTACACCTGCAGGACGGCCGTTTCACCGTTTCCGCCCTGCATTCTCGACAACTTAGCATGCCTCATTGGCATGTGCGGGGCGGACGTTTCGTTTCTGCTCCGGAGCCAGGGCTCTCGCCCTACACCCTTGCGGGTGTTGCAGTTCTACACGTGGGCAGAGTTTCCTCAGGCCTCATAATTTCGGCCCGAAAGCCGCACGCCAACTCGCCAGCCCATGATATGTATGGTGGAGTTTAGGATAAAAGTTTTGGAATATTTATTTGCTGGCAGACCGTTTATGTTTCTTGATACGCAATGATTAAGCAGGTAATCCTAATTACTGGCACACCTTGTGTAGGGAAAACTTCTGTGGCTAGAGTGCTTGCCGCCAGGCTTGGAGGCGAATACATAAACTTGACGGATTTGGCCATAAAAGAAAACCTTATTTTAGGTAGAGATGAGAAAAGGGCATCCTTTATTATTGATGATAAAAAGATGCGGAGGAGGATCCGCGAAATCGTGGAAAAAAGCAGGACGGAGAATATTATAGTGGATGGACATTATGCTGCAAGCATGGTTCCGGAAGGACTTGTTACAAGGGTTTTCGTTTTAAGACGAAACCCCACTGAACTGCGAAGGCTCATGGAGGAAAGGGGTTTTTCAGGGAACAAGCTGTGGGAAAACCTTGCTTCAGAGATTCTAGACACATGTCTAGTTGAGGCTATTAATATACACGGCGCAGAGAAAGTCTGCGAAGTAGATGTTACAGGGAAGAGTATCGAAGAAACTGTAGCTGAGATACTAAGGCTTCTAAAGAAACCGGAGGAATGTCACGTCGGTGTCGTGGACTGGCTAAGCGAGCTGGAGAGGAAGGGGATCATGGAAGAATATTTGAAAATCTGACGCCTATCCTAGGCTCTGTAGGATATCCCTCTTGGTTAAAAGCATTATTCGCCTTCTGTTGGCATAAGCCTTTGCATGGTCGCTGAATTTTTCGCCAATTATTATGGGATTGGATAATCCTACTTCCTCAGCGGCCTTATCCAAGTTTATCACCATATTTATGCCTATAGTTCTATTCCAGTCCTTAATCCAAACTCCTTGAACCAACTGACCTTTACGGACTATAAGGTCGAAACTCCTCTGAACTCCAGTGTAACCCTCAAAGCTAACATTTTCCTCAACCTTATAACCCTTCCTGATAAAGTACTCAATTGCGGAGCGTTTAAGGTCAGATGATTTGGGCAACTTCGACTTTTGAGTGTTCACCCTCACCCCAGCATTAATCGTTATCTAGAGGAAACGGAAAAAGTTTTTCGGGGCACATGCTTGGCTGGCTATCTGATAATCGTTTGCAGTAGATGTGGGGGCTACTTGCTGACTAAAAGCGGCCATAAAACGAGGACATGCCCATACTGCGGGTTAAAAGTCGCCATCCCAGCGGCAAAAAAAGTTGCTGTCATAGAAGATGCGACTAGGGCGTCCGAACTATTACGCAGACTGAAGGAGAAAGCCGCAAAAAGTAATGCAAAGGGACGTGCGCTAAGCCTCGAAGACAAACTTAAGAAAGGACATTAAACCCACCCCTAAAAGGATGAGGACAAGTTGTACTAGGGACTCTCCGGCGCTGGTTTTTTTATGGAGTTCAGGTATAAGGTCCGTTGCAGCAATGTAAATGAAACCTCCAGCGGCAAAGGGAATAAGGAAAACTTCTAAAGTTTGTAGATAGACTAAAAGATATGTAATCAAAGCGCCCAAAACTGCTGTTGTAGCTGAGATAAAGTTGAAGGTCAACGCTTTCTTCCGATTGAACCCTCCATAAACAAGGATCCCAAAATCTCCGATCTCCTGGGGAATTTCATGGGATATCACAGCCAACGTTACTAAAAGCCCAAGATCAAAAGATGTAAGGAAAGCGGCGGCTATAACTATCCCATCTATGAAATTGTGGATGCCATCCCCAATTATGTTAAGATACACAAAAGTGTGGGTTGGGCAGCCCTTCTCGTGGCAGTGACGCCAATAAAAGAACTTCTCCAAAGCAAAGAAGACAATTATACCCGCAATCGCGTAAAGAAAAACCGTTAATGCATCAATGTTTGAGGATAAAGCTTCTGGAAGCAGATGTAGAAAGGCGCCGCCTAGGAGGGTGCCAGATGCAAAGCCAACCAAAATCGTTGTAATACGGCTAAGTAGCCGTTCATTTAAGCCTATAAAAACTATGCCTATTAGAGATATCAAACTTACAAGGATAACAGATGCAAGAATGGCCATTAAATCATACATACAATACTGATTAATGGTTTTGAAATATTAGCATATCGTTAAAAATCAAAGCCCTCAATGCTATCGAGAAGTTCACATGCCTTACATATATCCTGAGCTGTTGGTTCCCCGCATTTGCGGCACTCCCTCAAATTCTCTTTTTTAACAAGCCCTTCCAAGGCAGGCCTTATACGCTCTATGGAATTGAACAACGTGAACTTTATACCAGCATGACCAGCTTCCATTCTATTTAAGAAAAGGCGGATTTCATTTCTCATGGCTTCTGAGGCATAGGGACATGGGATGCTTTGAAACCTTATCTTTTTAACAAATGCGAATAGGGCTGTTTCCCTCTCAGGAACTTCACAGAAGGGTTTTATCCGCGGTACCAGTTTTGGGTGAACCTCATCTGTTATAGGCTTCTCCCTCGCCAAACGAAGCACGTCCCCATGAAGCATATTTAAAAGGGCTGTTTGCACTTCATCATCCAACGTATGGGCCGTTGCAAGCTTATCCGCACCTACATCCCTAGCCGCAATATTTAGGGCTTTTCTACGTAGAACACCACAATATGCGCATGGCGTGAGTTTCTGCCCATCAGCGCTTCTTAGTTTTTCCACTATTTCATCTAGGGTTAAACCGTAAATTTCTTTAAAAGAGACTATATGATGTTCAACATCCAGCCTTTTGCAGTTCTCAACAGCTATTTTCAGCGCCTCGTCCCTGTAGCCCCTAATACCCTCATCAATGGAAACGACGATCATGGATGCTTTGGGATAGTCTTCTTCAATTTTAGCTAAAACGTGGAGTAGGCTAACGCTATCCTTTCCGCCCGAAACAGCTACGGCTATTCTATCATCGAACTTAAGCATATTATACTTTGAGATGGTGGCCCTAACTTTTCTCTCAATGGACCTTACAAAACAGCTCCTACACAACTTCTCGCCGGAATACTCTCTGAAAAAAAAAGCCTCTTTACGTCTGCAAAGGGAACATAGCTGATCTGCAGATATATCCATCACTGAATAACCTTCAAAATCTATTAGAAGCATATAAACAAATAGGGCTTACCTTTTTAGATCGCAATTGCTCAAGACTTTTAAGCCGCAAAATCAATCCTAGCAACTACAGACAAGCCGTGAATTGAATGGTCTCAAAACCCATAAGAAGGCTTGAATTTAGGGAGGTAGTCTATAGCCATGAACATTGGATACTCTTAGACAGGTTTAGGACCAAAGCCATGCACATAATGGAGGCCCTTGAAAACTTTAATATCAAAGCCATAACCCATGGTAGCATTGTGAGGGGAGACGTCACCGAAAAAAGTGACGTGGATGTATTCATACCCGAACCCCCCTCATCATTCCTCATTGAAACGGCGCTTCAAAAAGCCAGCTTATCCATAAGCCGAAGGCTTGTTATCCAGGCTACACCAGCCTATGCCATGAAGGGTTACATCGAAATAGACGAAAGAACAAGCGTTTCCTTTCCGCTTATGAATATGAGGAGGATGGAAAGGGAATTCTATAAGTTTGGCGGGGAGGCAAGCCTGGAGGATTTAAAGAGAGGCTTACGGTTTCCAGGGGTGGATAAGCGCCTAATGCTCATCGAGCCCATCGGGAAGGGACATAGGGAAAGTTCCATTTTAGGTTATGAAAATTATGTTGCCAAACTGCTTGGAATATCCTTAGAAACAGTTTTAGATAGAGTTCACGCCCTTTTAAGAAGAGATGATATCGGAAGAACAGGCGTGTTTATAGAAAGAGAGGTGGGTGAAGGCGAAACCTTCGAGCAGGTCTTGGAAAAACTTGCAAGAGAAAATCCCGCTGTTAGAAGAAGATTAAAGGCATTTTAAAGTTTATCCGCAATCGGAAAACGGAGCAGGGCAGCTAAGCCTCCAAGGGATGCAAGCTTCGCGCCAGCCTCATGTTCAGTGCTAATTATTATGAATCTTCCGCCCTTCTGCTCCACAGTTCTAATAACATCCTCAAGCATAAGACGCTCAGAAGCTCCGGATTCACGGAGAGAAACATCCGTCAACACTAGAAGCTCAACAGCTCCTAAATCAGCGGCTTTTTTAACATTTTCAAAACCATAAGCAACGCTCTGACTATTTGCCCCCAACCTTTTGAAAATCTCCTCGACAACCTCCGTCTCCTCTAGTACTCTTACGTGCCGCATTGTTTTTGTTAGCACCCCTGAACGAAAGGCCTCATATATTCCGGCGACACCACTATTGTTAACGCCCTTCACATCTACAACGAATTTAGCGATTTCCCGATCCTCTTTCTCGACAAACTTTGCAAAATCATTCTTCAAAAAGCCTACACCAATTATGACAATGGAGCTTTGCATCTCATTCCATAATTGACGTAAATTACGTAGGGCTTTACTAAAATATTCCCTTGTAGCTGCCTCTCTTTTATCAGCCTCAAGCTTGCCCGGGAGCCTAATGTGCTCTTCTACTTTTATGTCAACCCCATATTGGGCCGTGGTGGCTATTGCATACTCCTCATCGTCTATGGCGATCACAATTATTGGCTTTTCACGGGATCTACTTGCAGTTTCTAATCGTTCAATCTGATGGTTGGACCAGCTGTCCTTTACTATGGTTATCGGCGAATTCACCCTTACATCTAAAGTGTGGTGGGCGCCCATTGGCACTATTTCTGGAGCCTGGCAGATGGTTCCATGGATTCGGAGTCTTCCAAGAAACCTGTCCCAGTAAGCCTTCTCGACCTTCACGCCTAGGAAAACTGAAACCCTTTCTCCTCGCCTATCCCGGGCATATCTTTCATCCGGCTTAATTTCTCTTGTGCTGTAGCCGTAAACCTCATCGCCTTTATATATTATGTTGTACAGATGCCACAAGTCATCAAGGGATTCCGGGATAACTTTAACAAAACCTTTCTTGATGTTCATTTCTAGGATTCGCAATTATATGCCTCTTTTATGCTTATTTACACTTCAAAGCTGGAGCTCACTTTTAATGAAAATATACCTTCTTGCAGCCTAGGGGGAGACTAGTACATGCGCTTATGGGGTCTAACAAGCTCCTCCAGTATGGTTAACATTTCCGGAACTTTAGTTACGATATCAGTAAAAGTTAGGATCCCCACAAGCTGATCATTATTTCTCATTACGAGCAGCCGTTTAATACCCTTTCTTGCCATAAGCCTAGCTGCCTCGTCTATGCTTGTATTCTCATCAATCGAGACTACGGGGCTTGTCATAACCTGTCTTGCTGTTAGGGTTTCAGGGGCTATGCAAGGCTCAACAATTCTCCTTAGGATGTCCCTTTCAGTTATTATTCCAACTGGTCTTTCGCCCTGCACAACAACTATCGAGCCGATATTGAATTTGTTCATAGTCGCCACAACCTCCTTCATACTTGTGTCAGGTCGAACAACTTTAACATCCTTTGTCATAACATCTCTCACAAGAACAATTCCAGCCATATATAACACCTCTTTGAAGGGCATTTAATATCTACATTAAAAAGGTATTAAAATCTGTTGCAGCTCTAATTGTTGAAGGAGAAGAGCCATGAAGGTCACTTTTTGGCTTCTAGACATAAACTACGAAGTCAAGAACAATGAACCAGAAGTTTGGCTTTGGGGCATTGACTCCTCTGGAAAGAGAGTTCTTGTCATTGACAAAAATTTTATTCCATACTTCTATGCCCTGGTTAAAGAAAACTATGACCAAGCCAAGGTTGCAGAAGAGATTGAATCTATGAAAAGCCAGTATCCACTAATAGTAAACGTTGAAATTGTGAACAGGAAGTTTTTTGGCAAACCAGTTAAAGCCATCAAAATTTATTGCCAAAACCCAGATATCATGGAAAAATATGCTAGGGTTCTTGGAAAAATTGAGGGAATAAAAGGATGCCTTGAGGAAGATATCCGCTTTTCCATGCGATATCTAATAGACAACAATGTTATCCCCTGCGGCTGGCATGAGGTTGAAGCTGTTGAGGGAGATGGAATTGCAAATGTTCAGGTAGATAATGTTTACATAGCTACGCATACCCCAAGGTTTATCGAAAAAGCTGAGCTTCCAAACCTCAGAATTTTAGGATTCTCAATTATATGCTATAGCAAGGAGGGGGAACCTAAACCAGATAGAAATCCGTTGATCATGATTTCAGTTGCAACAAACACGGGCGAAGAGAAACAGTTTCTCGCAGGAGAGGACAGGAATGATAAGCCTGTTTTAGAAGCTTTCATAAATTTTGTTCGAAGTTTTGACCCTGACATCATTTTCGGCTACGGCGTTAATCGACATGACTGGAATTATCTTAACGAGAGATGCAAAAAGGTTGGACTTAAACTATCCATAGATAGGACTAACACTGAACCCCACACAAGCGTTTATGGCCATGTTTCTATAACTGGTAGGGCTAATGTTGACCTTTTTGACTTTGCAGATGAATTTCCAGAGGTTAAGGTTAAAACCTTGGAGAATCTTGCGGACTACCTCGGAATCATGAAAATCGACGAGCGTACATTAATTATGGATGTGGAATATGCGGACTACTGGGATGACAAAGCACGACGTGAAATTTTGAAAAGGTTTTCTATGGACAATACCCGCTGCATCATGGGAATAGGCAGAATAATTCTAGACTTCGCCATGCAGCTTTCAAGCTTGGTAGGTCTGCCGCTGGATCACGTGGGCACAGCCGCTGTGGGGTTCAGAGTTGAATGGTTCCTGATAAAGCATGCAAAAAATCGCGGTGAATTGGTACCTAAGCGGGTTGAGCAGCCCTACAGGCCCTATGCAGGAGCTGTTGTGCTCAGCCCGAAACCTGGGATACATGAAAACATAGCAGTTCTAGACTTTGCGTCAATGTATCCTAACCTCATGATAGCCTATAACATCTCCCCTGACACCTATATACCCCCAGAGGAAAAGGTGCCTCCAGACAGCTTCTACGAAGCCCCGGAGGTGGGACACAGATTCAGAAAGGAACCTCCGGGATTCTATAAGGAGGTCTTGTCGCATCTCATAAAGGTGAGGGAGGAAATTCGCTCAAGAATGAAAACTTATCCCCCTGAAAGTGTGGAGCACCGTATTCTTGACGCGAGACAAAAAGCTGTTAAAATCATAACAAACGCCTCTTATGGTTATGCCGGATGGATCGGAGCAAGATGGTATATTAAACCAGTAGCTGAAGCAGCCACCGCATGGGGAAGACATACGATCTTGACTGCGATTAAAATGGCGGAGGAGGATGGAGTGAAAGTTATTTACGGAGATACTGACAGCATATTTATAGAATATAATAATCCTGAAAAAGTGGATAAACTTATACAGAAAATTCATGAAAAGCTGGGCTTAGAGATTAAGCCTGAAAAGATTTATAAGAGAATCTTCTTCACCGAAGCGAAAAAGCGATATGCAGGACTTATGCCAGACGGAAAGCTGGACATTGTTGGACTGGAAGTTATTAGGGGAGACTGGGCGGAAATAGCCAAGAAGAGCCAAGAGAGAGTCTTGGAAATAATTCTTAAGGAGCAGTCGCCTCAGACAGCTGTAAAATTCACCCAACAATTCATCTATGAGCTTAGGCAGAGAAGGGTTCCCTTTAGAGACCTAATAATATGGAAGACCTTAACAAAGCCCATTGAGGAGTATGCCGTCAAAGCCCCCCATGTGGAGGCAGCTAAAATGCTAGCGAAAAGGGGATGGAAGCTTGCCATAGGAGACAAGATTGGGTATGTCGTGGTTTTAGGTACTGGTCGATTATATGAGAGGGTTAAGCCCTATATGTTCGCCTCTTACAACGAGGTGGACATAGAGTATTATGTGTCAAATCAGATAGTTCCAGCTGTTGCAAGGGTTCTCGAATCTTTCGGTATAACCGAGGAGCAATTGCTTAAGGGTAGACCTGAGGACGTTGTGAGAGAAACTCGGAGATTAACCGACTTTTTTGGCAAAGGCTAGTTTTCAATAATTTCTGGAAATGTGACCAATTGTAAATTGTGAAGTGGCTTCACGGATTCTGAAATACGTGCGGCGACAACACGTCTTATGTTTTTCTCACAAGCTATGTCAACTATTCTCTGGGTTATGATACCGTCAAAAACTACACTGTCGACACCGCTTACTTGTTGAAGTCTTTCTGCAAGCTGGCTTACGGGCAGCCTTTCAATTTGCTGTAGGTTCTCGTTGAGGAGGACCGCCTCTAGTGTTCCGTTGAGCTCCTTTGCCACTTGAACAATTTCTTTTGGAACCTCGACCCCAGGCTTTTCTCTCCTAGCCTTGAGGATCTCCTCAACTGGCACCTTGGCCTCTAAAGCGTCAAAGATCTCTTTGCAGTTTAGCTCCTCAACCTCCTTACCCCTGGGAGCCCTTGCTACATATTTTATGTTCGTCACTTGCAAAAGCTCCTTAAGTATAAGGTCCCCGCCCCTATCTCCATCAAGGAAGGCTGTAGCCTCCTTTTCTCTGGAGAGCTTCTTTATAGTTTCTGGAACCTTGGCGCCCTCGAGTGCTATTACGTTGTATATCCCGCAGCGCATCAGATTGATTACGTCAGCTCTCCCCTCAACAATTATTAATTCCTTAGAACTATCAACTTCCGGCCCTGCGGAAAGCTCTTCTGGACCATATTTTTCAATCTTCGCAGCCTTCAGAGTTTCAGCTATCTCCTTGAATACCTCGTCAATTGAAGGCATGGTTTCAATAGTCCACTGATGAAGGATCTCCTTGGCCCTGTCAATTATAGCCTTCCTACGAGCTTCCCTTACGTCCTCGATTTTTTCAAGAACTACCTTTGCAGAGCACGGTCCAACACGGTTTATACTTTCGATACTAGCAGCGATAAGGGCTGTTGAAACCCTATCTAGGCTTGTGGGGATTATTATTGTACCCGTTGTTCTATCCTGCTTTGACTGAAGTTCTATCTCAATTCTCCCCACACGGCCCGACTTTTGTAGTTCCCTAAGGTCAAGTTCAGGCCCAAAAAGTCCTTCCGTTTGTCCGAAAATAGCGCCTATAACATCCGGTTTTTCCACTACTCCTTCTATTTCGAATCTAGCGCGTATAACATACTTTACGGTAAGGGTTTGTGATGAACCCGTAAGCGTCACCTCCTAATCCATTACTTAATGATTAACTTGAGAGAATAGCCTCTCAACTTAGGTTATAGTTGCGCTCGTACTATATTACCTTTATGCACCCGAAATACCACCAGCGATATCCATGTAAACTTTAAAAGTTTGGAGATGCTATGATATTCCAGACTTAAGGGTGAAATGAGTGGACAAGACTTCCCTATTTTCGGGCTTTTATAAGTTGAGCCCAAAGGAGAGATTGAATTTTGTGAAAGAATTTGCAGGTTTAACCGATGAGGAAGCGGCGCTATTTCAAAATACTGGTTCTCTGCCACTTGATTTAGCGGATCGCATGATAGAGAACGTTATAGGCGCCATACCAATACCACTAGGCATCGCAGTAAATTTCCTCATTAATAAGAAGGATTATCTAATTCCCATGGCCATAGAAGAGCCTTCAGTTGTAGCGGCGGCTAGCTATGCAGCGAAAATGGTGAGAGAAGGTGGAGGTTTCTTCACCAGCAGCACCCCACCGATAATGATTGGGCAAATTCAGGCAACTGGAATTCGAGATCCTTACGCAGCTAAAATGCGAATATTGCAGGCAAAAGACGAAATTCTGAATAAGGCTAATGAACAAGATCCGGTGTTGGTTTCTGTTGGGGGAGGAGCCAAAGACTTAAACGTGAAGGTCATAGATACAAAACTTGGACCTATGGTCATCACGGAATTATATGTGGACTGCCGTGATGCAATGGGGGCTAACGCCGTCAACACCATGTGCGAAGCTGTGGCACCAATGATAGAAAAGATATCAGGTGGACGGGTATATCTCCGCATAATTTCAAACCTTGCTGATAAGCGCCTGGCAAGGGCATGGTGCACCGTTCCAAAGGATGCTGTGGGCGGTGAAGAGGTTGTCGATGGCATTGTAGCCGCCTCAGCTTTTGCGGCAGCTGACCCATACCGTGCCGCGACCCACAACAAAGGCATTCTTAATGGCATAATAGCGGTGGTTGTCGCCACATGTAACGACCACCGCGCTGTTGAAGCTGGAGCCCACGCTTATGCCGCGAGAAGCGGACAATATACAACTCTTTCTACATGGGAGAAAAATGAGAACGGTGATTTGGTGGGCACAATTGAACTGCCCATGGCTGTCGGCATAATAGGCGGGGCTGTCCGAACTCATCCCATAGCAAAGTTATGTCTAAAAATACTTGGCGTGAAAACTGCTAACGAGTTCGCTGAGGTTTTAGCTGCTGTGGGCTTGGCGCAAAATCTCGGGGCCCTGCGAGCTTTAGCCCACGAAGGCATACAGAGGGGCCACATGTCCCTCCATGCAAGAAACATCGCCATAACCGCTGGAGCCACAGGCGAACTCATAGACCTTGTTGCGGAGAAAATGGTTGAGGAACGCAAAATCCGTATGGACAGAGCTAAAGAACTTATTGAACAATATAGGTCCACTGGTAAAATCTAAAAGGGAACCGGACGATTTTCTAGTGTGGAGATTTGGAATGAAAATTATTTTAGGCCCAGCCTCCGCAGATTTAGGTTTGCGCGTAGCTCAAACGTTGAATCTTGAGCCTTTAAGGGTTTCAGCAAAAACGTTTCCGGATGGAGAATCCTATGTAAGGATTGATGGTAACATTGAAAATGAAGATGTTGTTATAATTCAGACCACAAGCCCGCCCCAAGACACAAGGCTCATCCAACTGGCGCTCATTGCAGATGCGGCCAAAAGAAATAACGCCAAGAAAGTTATAGCGGTCGTTCCATACTTAGCTTATGCACGCCAAGATAAAGTTTTCCTTCAGGGGGAAGCCGTAAGCATAGAGACCGTTGCAAGAATGCTTAAAGCCGCCGGAATTGATGCACTATTGACTGTTAACATACACCAAGAAAAAGTTCTGGAAAGATTTCCCTTTCCAGCCAAAAATCTTTCAGCCATCCCGCTTTTGGCCAAACATTTTAGGGACAGAGGACTTGAAGGAGCCTTTGCCCTGGCCCCGGATAAAGGTGCAATACACATAGCTGAAGAGGCCAACAGAATCCTTGGAGGGGGATACGGCTACCTAGAGAAGCATAGGAACCGCTACACCGGCCAGGTTAGTATCGAAAGGGGAGGCCTTGATGTCGCAGGTAAAGTTGTTATAATCTTTGATGACATAATAAGCACAGGTGGAACTATTGTCGCAGCTGCAAAAATTCTAAAGGAAATTGGAGCAAGTGAGGTTTACGCTGCTTGTGTACATCCACTCCTGGTTGGGGATGCTGAAAAACGAATTCTCGAAGCAGGAATAAGGGAAGTCATTGGAACTGACAGCGTGCCAAGCTCCGTAAGCAAGGTTTCCCTTGCCCCGCTCCTCTGCGACGCCCTTAAGGAGTTATAGATTGGCTAAACTGTTCTTTCTGTTATCTGGAGAGCATGAAACCCTTCCCGTCTCCGAGATTAAAGCCATCTTAGAGGCTGAGGGTTACCCCTACAAAATCTCAGAGGAGCTTGACCAAGTTTTAAGAATCGAAGCTGACCCAAAATGCATAGAAGCTGTCAAAAGGCGCGCTGCATTTACCAAGCTTTGCGGGTTAGAGCTCTTTGCATGTGAAGCTGATTTAAGTCAAGCTTTGAAAGCCCTCAAATCCATAAATATCAATGGGATACTAGATGAGGGGGAAAGCTTCGCAGTACGCATAAAACATGTTAAGAATTATGCGCCCGAGCTTGATAGCATGGTTCTTGAGAGAAAAATTGGCGAATGTGTACTCCAAATGAGAAAAAACGCCAAGGTTAACTTAAAAAACCCCGATAAAACCTTCCTAGGTGTACTAACCGAGAATAGGCTTGTCTTCGGGTTAAAAACAGCTGAAATTCCATCTAAACCTTTCGTGGAAAGGCGTCCAAGAAAAAAACCTTTTTTCCACCCCTCAGCGATGCCCCCTAAACTGGCAAGGGTGATGGTGAACCTAGCAAGGGCTAAGGCTGGGGAGCTTGTCTTTGATCCCTTCTGTGGAACTGGTGGAATTTTAATAGAAGCTGCTCTCATGGGATGCCGTGTTTTAGGCATGGATGCCCAGCGGCGCATGGTAAGGGGATGCAAACTAAATTTCGCTTATTGTGGGGTTAGCCCGGAGGGGCTGATGGTTGCCGATGCATGTAAACCGCCGGTGACAAAGGTGGATTGTGTGATCGCTGATCCCCCTTATGGAAGAAGTGCAACAACCTTAAGGCGCTCAACGAGAAATATAATTGAGGATTTTTTAATGGCTGCAAAGGACATTCTGGTTTCAGGTAAAAGGGTTTGCATAGCAGCACCAAAGACTATAGAAGTAAGTAGAATAGGCGTTGCTAAGGGCTATAAGCATATAGAGTCACATTATGTTTACGTTCATAGGAGCCTAACAAGGGAAATTGCTGTATTGGAATGCGTGTGAGCATGAGCCTACAAGTTATATTTCTAGGTACTGCGGGAAGCATTCCAACACCAAAACGAAGTCTACCCGCCATTCTTATTAAGCGTAAGGATGAGCAGATCATGTTTGACTGTGGTGAGGGTACTCAGAGACAATTAATCCTTGCCGGAGCCAGCTTTCATAGAAAAATGAAAATTTTCATAACCCATATGCATGGAGACCACGTGTTAGGGGTTCCTGGACTAATACAGACCATGTCCCTCCATGACAGAAAAAATAAACTCGAAATTTATGGACCTCCTGGAATAGAAGCTTTCCTAGAATGCATAAGAGGAACCGTTCCTTTCAGTCTATCCTTTCCAATAGAGACGCATGAAATTAGGGATGCTGGAGTAGTCTGCTCAGAAGATGAATACATCGTTGAGGCGATTTGGGCGGACCACGTAGTACCATCCCTTGCCTATGCTCTTGTGGAAAAAACCCGGCCAGGTAAATTCTACCCGGAAAAAGCCAGAGCTTTAGGTGTTCCAGAAGGCCCCCTATGGCACAAGCTGCAGTATGGAGAGGAGATTAAACTGCCAGATGGAAGGATTATAAAGCCCATGGATGTCACTGGTCCGCCGAGACCAGGAAGAAAAATAGTGTACACTGGAGATACTAGGCCTTTCAAGGATCTGGCGAAAATTGCGAAAAAAGCTGACCTGCTTATTTGCGAAGCAACTTTCGGAGATGAACTGTCCGAAAGGGCGGAAGAGGATGGCCACTCCACACCAGTTCAAGCAGCTAGAATCGCTAAGAAGGCTAAGGTTAAAAGGCTTGTTTTGACACATATAAGTGCAAGATATAATGAAACCTCTGCGCTTTTGGAGCAAGCAAAGAAAAATTTCAAGAACACTCTAGTGGCAGAAGATTTTATGAAAATAGATATTCCCTTTTCAGAGGAGTAGTTTTTCTAGCTCATGCAGGCTCTCCGTAACATGTTCTGTCGACTCTACAACAACTGCGCCACTATATGATATTTTTTCCAAGGTTTCAGCAAAACTTTTCCAGTTGACTGTTCCACGACCTATCCCAAGATGCAGGTCCTCTTTGCCATCGTTATCATGGGCGTGAATATGCACTAACTTGTCCGAAAATTTCTCCATGAATAGCTCAATTTGCCCATTTAAGTTAGCGTGCCCAACATCTAAAACCAGGCCTAAATTATAATCCGCTTTGAAATCCTCATAGAATTTTTGGAAATGCTCAACATTCTTCATTAAGAAAGGATATGGTTCAGGAAGGTTCTCGATGGCAACATTCACACCATAATCCTTTGCAGCTTTGCATAACAACTCGACCGTTTTAATATTTTGAGTCCAACAA
>CAZZKO010000026.1:0-29124 GCA_964654925.1 uncultured Candidatus Bathyarchaeia archaeon | reverse complement strand
AAAATCTATTACTCAAATGTTTCTGAGGATTATTACGCTTTCACAAATATTGCCGCCATAAACCTGAAAAGGGATGCAGAGGAGCCTAATTTGCTAACGATATTGACTGGGGCTACAAGCAACATTTACGTTTCGCTTGACAATATTTATGTAACCTTCCATGAGGTTGAAGGTCAGACTGCAATTTATAGGATACGAATAAATGGAGGAGAAATGCTTATTGAGGCAGAGGGCAGCGTTTCCGGTTGGGAATTAAACCAGTTCTCGATGGACGAGTATAAAGGATACTTTAGAATAGCCACAACAACCCGCGATGAAAGCGGAGTAACACAAAACAACCTTTACATACTTGACACGAATCTAAAAATTGTTGGAAAGCTGGAAGGGTTAGCCATTAACGAGACAATAGACTCAGCAAGATTTATGGGGAACCGCTGTTACCTAGCAACCTCTGTGGTGCGCAGGGATCCATTCTTCGTGATAGATGTTGAGAATCCCCGCAATCCAAAGGTTCTGGGTTATTTAAAAATACCTGGATTTACAAGGTACCTGCATCCCTATGACGAAGACCACATAATTGGCATAGGCATAAACGAGAAGGAAAACGTGAAAATATCAATATTCGATGTGAATGATGTAAGTCAACCGGTTGAAATAGATCAATATACCGTCTCAGGAGCGTGGTCCTACACCACGGTTTTAACCGACCACAAGGCCTTCCTCTTTGACAAGAAAAAAGAGCTTCTAGTCATCCCAGTTTCAATATCAGACCCCTACAAGGGCGTGGCGTGGCATGGGATCTACGCCTTCAGAATTACATCAGACTACAAGTTAACCTTTAGAGGGGGCATTTCGCATATAGATCCAGAGGACGTGTGGAACTCGAGTTTCTGGATAAACAGGGCATTATATATCAATGATGTCCTTTACGCCTTGTCTAACAGTAAATTAAGCATGCACAGCCTAGCGGACCTTTCAGTCATAAAAGAACTTAAATTGCCCTAGGCCTTAGCTTTCACTTCTGGTTCAATGTGAACGGTGACAACAACTTCTGTAAACTTTTCTTTTATGCTTTGCTCAATTTCAGAAGCCACCCTATGAGCCTCTTCTATTGGGATTCCCCCTGTAAAACAGCAATCTAAATCGACATAACGTTTACCAGATACAACATATGTAACCATCCTCTTCAGGCTCAAAACCCCATGGAAGGATTTCATTATATCATGAATCACTTGCCGGAATTTTCTTTCATCAACGACAGCACCCCTCATCTTATCCTCAAAAGGTTCTATATGAACTAATACATGGTCAACGGTGCCCATCTCAGCCCTTATCCTTTCCTCAATCTTTTCAGCTATTTCATGGGCTTCTTGAACGGACATACCTGCGTTAACGCGCGCATGCAAGGTTACATGAAGTCTGCCAACTGCATAAACAACGTTTACTTCGTGGACATCTTTTACGCCCTCAACCTGCTCCGCTAATTTCTCCACAAGCTTCTCGGTTAACATCTCCTTCTCTGGAGGTTCAACGTGAATTACGACTTCAGCGTTTTCTAAAGATTTTTTTAGATTCTCCTCAACCCTCGAAGCCAATTCATGGGACCCCTCAAGGCCTAGGTACTCTGGAACTTGGAGCGTGATTTCTGCAAATGTTTTGGCTCCAACCCTTCTAACCTTTAAACTCCTAATACCTAAAACACCCTTTGTGGAAACTATTTCGCTCCTAATTTTTTTCACAACATCCATGGGCGCAACGTCACTTAATTCTAATCCGCTATTCCAAACCAGCTTAACGCTTAGATACGCCAGTGGAATACTTAAGATGATGGATGCCAAAGCATCCCCAATATTAAATCCTACCGACGCCATGCCAAATCCAGAAAGGGCTATAAGCGTTGATCCCAAATCTGCGGTGGCGTGATAAAGTCCAGATTTCATGGTTGCACTTTCACTTTTAAATGCCCCTCGGAGCGCTCCAACCCTTAGGAAATCCATGCAGAGCGTGTAGCCAATTGCAATAAAGCCCGCATAACTTAACTCCAAATTTATCGGGACATTTTGAAAAAGCCTAAGAAATGCCTCATAAAATATTATCATACTGGTTATCACAAGGGCTATTCCACCAATAAGCCCGCCGATGGGTTCAAACTTTTCATGCCCATACATATGTTCTTCATCAGGAGGCTTAAGCGAAGCTGCTGTAGTAATTATTAGAATGAACGTCGTTAAAGCGTCAAACGCCGCGTGAAGACCATCACCTAAAATTGCCAAACTTCCCACAACAAATCCTAGTAAAAATTCTACAATAACGACGCTGATTATGGCAGCTAAAGAAATTTTTAAAGCTCTAATTTTCCCTTTATCGCTAAGCAAGTTTATCAAGCAAACTCAGTTTTAAACCGGAGATTTAAGAATTGTGAAAGATTCTAAGATAATCCTCATGGACGCAAACAAAAAATTTAAAATTTCTGAGGTTTATGTTATGTGGGTATTAAAGTAAGGTGAGCTCCTTAATCTTAACTAAAATGCAAGTGGGTCCTTCAACTTTCGTGGACCTGTACCTAAAATTGTATGAGGGAGGTTGCATAGCGTGAGCATAAGTGAAATCTTGGATGGAAAACTGACTGGAAAAGAGGTTGAAATAAAAGGCTGGCTTGTTAACAAGCGCTCAAGCGGTGGAGTCCAATTCTTGATCGTAAGGGATGGAACAGGGCTTATTCAAGCCACTATTCATAAAAATGAAGTGCCACCAGAAGTCTTTGAAGCTGCGGATAAGTTGGCGCAGGAATCATCCATTATTGTTAAGGGCATAGTTATGGAAGACAAGAGGGCCCCAGGAGGCCACGAGATAAGGATTAAGAACCTTCAGATAGTTCACTTAGCAGAGGGAAACTACCCTCTTGCAAAAAAGGGTCATGGCGTAGATTTCCTGATGAAGTATAGACAGCTTTGGATAAGAAGCCCCCGACAGATGGCAATCCTTAGAGTAAGGGCTGAGGTGGTGAAGGCTTGCAGGGACTTCTTGGATGATAGAGGCTTTGTTTTGACAGACGCTCCCATATTCACCCCTGCAGCCGTCGAGGGGACAACAACCCTCTTTGAAGTGCCATATTTCGGGGAAAAAGCATACTTAACGCAGAGTGGACAACTTTATGTAGAGGCTACAATAGCCACATTTGGCAAGGTTTACTGCTTCGGCCCCACATTTAGGGCTGAGAAGTCTAAAACTCCAAGGCATCTCACCGAATTCTGGATGGTTGAGCCTGAAATGGCCTTCTGCGAGTTTGAGGAGAACTTGAAGATTCAAGAGGAAATGGTAACCTTTATTGTAAAAAGGGTTCTCGAGAGAAGACGCAGGGAACTTGAAGTTCTAAAGAGAGACACAAAGCCTTTAGAGAAGGTTGAACCCCCCTTCGAAAGGATCTCTTACACTGAAGCTATAGAGATGCTGCAGAAGGCTGGATTCCAGATAGAGTGGGGCGAGGATCTAGGAGCTCCCCATGAAAGGTTTATTTCACTACAATTTGAAAAACCTGTTTTTGTCCATAGATATCCCGCGAAGGCCAAAGCCTTTTACATGCAGCCTGACCCAAACAATCCGGAGGTTGTTTTATGCGCTGACCTTATGGCTCCTGAGGGCTATGGTGAGATAATAGGCGGAAGCCAAAGAATCCATGACCTGAAGCTTCTGGAACGGCGAATAGAAGAGTTTGGTTTACCTAAGGAAGCCTACGAGTGGTACTTAGATCTGAGAAGGTATGGAGCGGTGCCCCATTCGGGTTTCGGTCTAGGAATCGAAAGGACAGTGATGTGGATCTGCAAACTCAAACATATAAGAGAGGCTATACCCTTCCCAAGAACAATAACAAGAATATACCCCTAAAGAGTTAACTATAAATTAGGAAAAGAGGGTTAGGAGTTTCTTCGTTTCGATTGCAACTTTAACTGTTTCGTAGGCCTTTTTAGCTTCCTCGACGGCTACGCCGTCCTCAAGCGTTGTAATGTCTCCCAAGTTTGCTCCTTCAACCACAGCCCTTAAAAGTCGCCTCATAATTTTGCCGCTTCTGGTTTTTGGAACTGATTCTACGAAAATTATCGTTGCATCTGAGGCCACTATGGGTCCTATTGTTGCTCTTAAATACTTCTTAACTTCAGCCTCTAGTTCCGCGCTTGGGGAGAAGCCCTTCTTTAGCACTGTAAAGATTACGGGAACCTGGCCTTTTACTGGATCGCTTTTTCCAACGCAGGCTGCTTCTGCAACTGCTGGATGCCTAACCATGGCTGATTCTATCTCAGCTGTGCCGATTCTGTGTCCAGCAACTTTTAGGACGTCGTCGGCTCTTCCAGCACCCAGATATATCCGTCTTGATCCTTAGCAGCGAAGTCGCCGGTGTAGAAGTAATTTTTACCCTTAAACCTTGACCAGTAAGCATCAATGTATCTTTGGGAGCTCTTATAAAGTGTCTCAAGTATGCCAGGAAATGGTGTTTTGATCACGAAGTAGCCTCTGACCCCCGGTGGGCACGGATTACCATCGTCATCAACAACGTCTACCATAATTCCGGGTAAAGGATAACCGTTTGTTCCAGGCTTTAATGGGAAGATTTTCCCAAAGCCTGGAAAATGTCCAGTGATGATGTGGCCGGTTTCGGTCATCCACCATGTGCTTGAAGCCACTACATCTTCCCTGCCGAGATTTTTGAAGTACCAGTTGAATGCCTCGGGGTTTATTGGCTCACCAACAGTGTGAATTATTCGTAAGGTAGTTAAATCATGCCTTTTGACGAGCTCCTCAGGATACTTCATCAGCATCCTGATGGCGGTGGGGGCTGTGTAGAAAATTGTTACGCCATATCTCTCAATTATGCTCCACCATCTGTCTGGTTCAGGGTAGTCCGGGGAGCCCTCATACATTATAGTCGTCAAGCCAGCGAGTAGAGGACCATAAACAACATAGGAGTGGCCGGTTATCCATCCAATATCCGCAGTGCACCAGAAAATGTCGTCTTCTTGAACATCGAAGATAAGTTTCATGGTCGCATAGAGTCCCACAGCATAACCGCCAGGGGATCGCTGAACAGCCTTCGGAGTTCCCGTAGTTCCAGATGTGTAAAGTATATGGGAGATGATATCATATCCGCATTTTTCAGCTGGAACATGAATGTTCCAGGGGACATCGGCGATAAGCTCATGGCGCCATATGTCCCTACTATTGTCCCATAGCACATCGATTCCGGCTCTTTTGACAACAATCACCTTTTCCATTTTTAGGCCTTGCTCTTCGCATATTTTTATTGCGTCGTCAACCAAAGCCTTCAGATTTACTATCTTCCCCCTTCTGTAGAAGCCGTCGGCTGTCACTATGATCCTTGAACCACTGTCCAAAATCCTTGTGGCTAAGGCTTCTGCGCTGAAGCCGCTGAATACTATACTATGTCCCACGCCTAGTCTTTGAACTGTCAGCATGTAGAATGGGAGTTCAGGGATCATGGGCAGGTAAAAGGTTATGATTTCGCCTTTTCGGACTTTTATTTTCTCCTTCAATGCGTAGGCGATGATGTTGCATTCCCGATACAAGTCATAGTATGTGAACTTTTTAACTTCCCTTGGCTGTTTAAGTGTCTCGTCCCATGGTTCTCCTTCCCATATGAGGGCAACTTTGTTTTTCCTGCCTTTACTTATTTGCCAGTCCGTTGCAAGATAGGCCAAATTTGTTTCGGCGCCTACAAACCATTTATAGAATGGCGGGTTACTATCATCTAGCACCTTATCCCATTTCTTGAACCAGAAAAGCTCGTTGGCCCATTTCTCCCACCACTTCTCTATGGCTTCCTTGTTTATCACCGTGCTTTCATGGAACTTTTTAAAATCGGCTTTGTCCCAAACCCTATCTTTCCAGCTTTGTGGAACTATGTCTTTTTCGAAGAACTCCTTATATGACTCCACACTTTGGGACATGATTGTCACCGTTTGAAGAGTAGGGAATCTTCATCGGTTGAATATATAGTTTTATGTTAAAAGTCCGTTAAACTTGACAAAAATGATGGGGATAGGCTCGCTATTGAAGATCAGGGAATTTTAGCGCCATTTCCAGACGTTTCTGCCCATTAGAAGTTCTGGGAAGATAAATAGACCCCAGCTGGCTACGCCTATCACATATGCCAAGTCGGTTATGCTTAAGGCTGTTAGGTGGAACAGCTGTTGTGTTACAGGTATGTATGTTATCCCAAGGGTTAAAGCTATCGAAGCTAAGTCGGCTATCACGAAGAACTTGTTTTCAAAGGCTTTTCTACCCATTCTCCAGACGCTCCTCTTTTCAGAACGGCAGTTCCAGACAACGAAGAGTTCAAACATAGCTGCCTGAACAAAGGCCGTAGTTGTAGCCTCTCTGTACGTCAGCAATCTTGCCGCTTCATCAATGCCTCCGCCTGGAAGCATCCATGGATGGGATGGCCAAACATAGTATTCTAGGCAAAATACTAGGAATGTCCCGGCAGCCTGAAGTATGAATGATGCTATTATGAATGCGCCCATGCCATGCAGTATCCCCTCTTCAGGCTTCCGCGGGGGTCTATCCATAACGTCAACATCGGGCGGATCTGTTGCTAGAGCAACAGCTGGAGCACCATCGGTTACAAGGTTTATCCATAGAATCATTGCTGGCAATAATGGAAGCGGGAACATTTCTGCGCCGAATATCCCGCCTAGAATTGCGAAGGTGCCTATGACAAGCAACTCGTCGAAGTTGCAGGCCAGCAGGAAACGCGCATACTTTCTTATGTTATCGTAGATTACACGACCCTGCTCAACAGCCTTAACTATTGTGGCGAAATTATCGTCTGTTAAAACGAGGTCCGCCGCCTCCCTTGTGACGTCTGTTCCGCTTATTCCCATGGCAACACCAACATCAGCAGCCTTTATAGCTGGGGCGTCGTTCACACCGTCTCCTGTCATGGCGACTATGTGTCCCCTCTTTTTCAGAGCATTAACTATTCGTAGTTTATGTTCAGGAGAAACCCTTGCGTACACCGTCACTTTTTCGACAATTTCTTCAAATTTCTCATTGCTTATTTGATCCAGCTCGGCGCCTGTCAGAACCATGTCGCCTTCCCTATAGATGCCCACCTCCTTGGCAACGGCTATCGCGGTTAACTTGTGATCTCCTGTTATCATTATGGCTTTTATTCCAGCTTTTTGGCATAGCTTGTTAGCCTCTATCGCCTCTTCCCGGGGCGGGTCTATCATGCCCTCCAATCCGACAAAAACCATGTCCTTTTCAACAGCATCTACATCAAACTTTTGCATGTCTGCCGGCAATTTTTTATAGGCCATGGCGAGCACTCTTAGGGCGTTACCCGCCATTTTTTCGTTGATTTCCAGTATTTCCCTTCTCTTTTCGTCGGTGAGTTTCCTTTCCCTGCCATTTTCGATTATTCGGCTACTTTTTTCCAAGATAACTTCAGGCGCTCCTTTCATGTAGGCATAAACCGCGCCCTCAGGGGTTTTATGAATTGTTGTCATCCGTTTTCTTTCTGAAGTGAATGGAATCTCGCCTATTCGTGGGAAGTCCTTCTCCAGCTTTTCCTTTTCAAGTCCAGCCTTATACGCGGCGACGATAAGCGCGCCTTCAGTTGGATCCCCGAAGATTTCCCAGCTGTTCTTTTGATCATTAAATCTTAGAGTAGCATTGTTGCATAGAGCACCTATCCGAAGGAGAAGTTTAACGTCGCCCTCAGGTTTAACTGCGTTCTCGCCTTGACGAATTTCGCCTTTAGGCTCGTATCCCACTCCGGTAACCTCGAAAAGTTTTCTGTCCACGTAGAGTTGGCGCACCGTCATCTCTCCCTTTGTTATCGTTCCAGTTTTGTCTGAACATATCACCGTAACCGCTCCAAGGCTTTCCGCTGAGGATAACCTTCGCACAATTGCGTTACGCTTTGCAAATTCCCTTGCGCCTAAGGCTAATGCGATTGTAACTATTGCTGGAAGTCCTTCGGGAACTGCTGAAATGGCAAGGGCTATTGATGACATGAAGGCCTGTATAAACCCTTCAGGTTCAAAGTGACCTTGCATTACAACCTCAAAGGCTTCAAGCACAAAAATTAAAACACAGACAGCGATAACCACTTTGGCTATTTTGCTTGCAAACTTGTTTAACTTTCTCTGGAGAGGTGTCTCCTCCTCTTCAGCTGTTTGAACCATTTCAGCTATTTTACCAAATTCGGTGTGCATGCCCGTCGCAGTTACAACTGCCTTGCCCCGTCCATAGACAACGTGGGTGGCGGAGAAAACCATGTTCTTCATTTCAGTAATCGGAGTATCCTCCCTCAGCACCGTTAATTCCTTATTAACTGGAATGGATTCTCCTGTTAAAACAGCTTCATTGGTTTTCAATTCAACAACTTCGATCAGACGCGCATCTGCGGGTACATGGTCCCCCTCTTCCAAAATTATTATATCTCCCGGCACAACCTCCCTAGCCGGTATTATTGTTTCTTTGCCGTCCCGTATGACGCGGGCTTTAGGCGCCGCAAGTTTCTTTAGCGCCTCCACAGCCTTTTCAGCTCTGTATTCTTGAATGAAACCTGTGATGGCACATAGGAGGACAATGGCGCCTATGGTTATTGTGTCTGCATAAGCCTCCATGAAACCCTCAGCTTCGCCACGGAGCATCTCCCAATAGCCAATAATTGCTGAGAAAATAGTTGCAGCGATTAGCAGTAGAATAAAGATGTCCTTGAATTCGTCTAGAAACATGTGAAGGGCTGTTCTACGCTTAACCTTTGTAATCTCGTTGTACCCATATCTTCTAAGCCTTTCAGCAGCCTCTTGGGAGGATAAGCCCTCAGGGCCGACGCCTAGCTCTTTTAAAACCTCTTCGGTTTCCATTGCATGCCATGTCTTCGGCATTTAACATCCCTTTATTTACGTTTAGATAAGCACATGGTTACAACTTGTTTATAAAATTTCACGATATAATATCGCAGAACAATAAAAAGAAGCGAAGGGTTATGCGATTAGAAGGAGTATAACTGGAGCAAAAACTTCAGCAACCAAGGACATCACGGTTATCATGGTATTAAGCGACGGACCGGCTGTATCCTTGAATGGATCTCCAACAGTATCGCCTGTAACCGCAGCCTTGTGAGCCTCTGAGCCCTTACCGCCATGGGCTCCGGATTCAATGAATTTTTTGGCGTTGTCCCATAGACCGCCGGAGTTGGCCATGAAGAGGGCGAAGATTATGCCCGTGACGATGCTTCCGGCTAGAAAGCTTGCAAGGGCCTCTTTACCTAGAAGCATCATGGTTAATATTGGAACTACTATTGCCAGAGAGCATGGCAAAATAAGCTCCTTGAGGGCCCCCTTTGTTGCGATGTCCACACACTTCGCATAGTCCGGCTTTGCCTTTCCTTCTATTAGGCCTGGAATTTCCCGGAACTGGCGCCTTACTTCCTCCACCATTCTTTCAGCGTTCCTTCCAACGGCCAAAATTAACAGAGCTGAAAGCAATGGAGGCATCATTCCACCAATAAATAGCCCAACCACAACCTCAGTTTTCATTAAGTCTAAGATCTCTATGTCAACGAGTTCGGCGTAAGCTGCGAAGAGCGCAAGAACAGTTAATGCCGCTGCGCCTATTGCGAAACCTTTTGTTATAGCCTTTGAAGTGTTTCCGGCAGCGTCAAGTCTATCCGCAACTTCGATTACATCTTCACCTAGACCGGACTGCTCGGCCACGCCCTTCGCGTTATCGGATATAGGTCCATAGGCGTCAGAGGATATTACCATACCCACAATTGAGAGCATGCCCACTGCGGATATGGCCACGCCATAGAATGGGTATACGCCGAAAGCGTCTGCAAGATACCATGCGGCAAGCGTTGCAGCGCAAATGCCAATTATCGGCGGGACTATGCTTACTATTCCATAAGAGAAGCCTGTCAGAATGTTTATTGCTGCACCTGTTGTTGAGGCCTTAGCAACCTTTTGAGCTGGACCCCTATCTATGGATGTGAAGTAGTCAGTGGTTACGCCAATTATAACTCCGGCAATAAGCCCTGAAACTGTTGGAAGGAATACTCCAAGCCACATGTCCCCAGGCAAGTCCGAGTAATAGGTGGTTATCAACAGCAGTATGGCGAAGATTATACAGGTGGAGAATGTCCCCCTGTTTAAGGCTGCCCCCGGATTATTTTTTATGCTCTGTCTCACAAATAGAGTTCCTAAAATTGACGCGAAAATGCCCATTGCTGCTATTGTAAGGGGTAAAGTTGTTAGCGTGGTATTCCCTATCTCCGCGCCGATTATTACGGAGGCTATTATACTTGCGATGTATGAATCTGTAAGATCTGCGCCCATGCCAGCGACGTCGCCGACGTTATCGCCAACATTGTCAGCTATCACGGCAGGATTTCTAGGGTCATCCTCAGGAATACCCAACTCAACCTTTCCGACGAGGTCCGCGCTTATGTCAGCGGTTTTTGTGTATATACCGCCCCCTGCCTTTGCAAAGAGCGCTAAGGCACTGGCTCCAAAGCTGAAGCCCAAAACAACGTTTGCGGCATCCACGTCGCTCCAGCCAAGTACAACATTGTATAGGTAGAAAAGCAAGCTTATCCCCAGAAGGGCTAGGCCTACTATGGATAGACCCATAACCGCTCCGCCATAGAAGGCCACTGGAAAAGCCTTCTTCAGCCCTTGTCTTGCAGCATTTGCAGTTCTAACATTGGCCTTAACCGCGGTGATCATTCCCAGATAGGCGGCGACGGTTGTGCATACAGAACCAAGAACATAGGCAATAGCAATACTAACTCCATGCTGTGGACTTTTGAGAAAACCGTATATTATCCCCAGAATCACCGTCATAACGGCGACGAAGATGGCTAAAGTCATATTTTGCCGCTTTAAGTAGGCCACAGCGCCCTCCTTTATTGCGTTGGCTATCTCCTGCATCTTCTCCGTGCCAGGGTCTTGACTTGTCACGTAACAGTATAGATAACCAGCCAATGCAATTGAAGCCAAACCCGCTATTGGAGTTATGAAGAACCATTCCATGAAGATCTCTCCGTAAATGATTTGCTAACTTTCAAGCAGTACAGCTTATTAATAAATTTAGCGTGCCATTAAACGGGAATACATGTTGCCGCCTATTTCCTTAATGCGTGCATTATATCGCTTCTGGTGATTATTCCCAGGAGCATATGCTTATCTCTTCTATTCACAACAAGAAGCCTTCCAATATCATGCGAAACCATTTTATCAAAGGCCTCAGCGACCGAATTGTCTGGGTATATCGTAACCAGCTTTTTTGAACATATTTCACCAACCGTCGTGCTATTACGATTCTCTTTGGGAACCTTCATAGCGTCCTGCAGTGTAGCTATGCCTATAAGTCTGCCAGCAGCATCTTTTACTGGAAAGCCTACATGATGATACTTCGCTATATTTTCTAGAAATTCCGCCACAGTTACATCTGATGTTAAACTGATAACATTTCTTGTCATAATCTCTTCGACCTTAACTTCTTCCAGTAGTTTGACTTCCCTAATCTCCAGCCTTGTTAGTGCTTTAGCAGCTCCAGGGATCGGCATGCCCTTTTCCACAATTTTTCCTATCTCTTCTAATGCGCTTTTTCTCTTTTGCATGGACAATTGCGTCAAATGAAAGAAAACATCAGGTTCGGATTCTATCGCCTTAGTTACGATGATTCCCTTTTCACATGCCTTATTAATTAGAACCTCGCCGCGTTTAGTCCTTACAATAACTATTGACCAATTCTTTAAGGGACTAGCTCTGCCTATACTTATGTCTGAAAACTCTGCTGTAAAGTCTGTGCATGTCTTGCAACGGTTCATTATGTGAGCCTTAACGTCAGCCAGAGTTAATCGTAGAGTTTTATCCTTCGTTGCCACAATGTACTCGTCGCCCACTAGGTCAACGTTTTTAATCTCAATTGCAGCAACTCCATGCTCCTGTAGGAGATATTCTAAAAGTAATTCAAGTGAAAAACTCCATAAGCAAAAAAGTCCAATTATAACTTCTAGGCTATCAATGATTTTGTGCTGCCAAGCCTCAAGTTTTCTGAGGGCGAGGACATGGCAAGGTATTCCAACAAAGGCTATATGGGTGCGACCATGCTCAAAAACAGCCTTGCCGAAAGCCTTGGCAACAGCGGAGGGCACAACCTTTGAGTCAACCGCCGACAGGGTATCGTCAGGAACAAGGCCCACTGAAGGTTTAACCTTTACGGCTAAGCTAGGAGAGGTCCTTGAAAAGACAGCCCCATCAATAATTTTCTGATCCAGGGCAAAGTTTAGAAGGGCGTTTAGAACTCCTCCGCTTTTCGTAGAATTTCTTATTGAGGGATCTGCAGCTTGCGCTAGAAGAATTTTCCTATAATAACCAAGACTTTCTCTTCTGTGGGTTGCATCTGCGACAAAGCCCAAGCTTTCAAATAACAGCGCATCTGAGTGAGGGCAAATGTCAAAGCATATCGGGCATAAATCCAAATATTTGGAACAGTCATAAAGCCTCTCGGGGATATTGTGATTAATTTTTATTGCATGAAGGGGGCAAGCAGCTTCGCATGCACCGCAAATCGTACAGAAACCCTTGTCTATTATTAGGCTCTTTAAGTCGTCAAATGCAATAATTTTACTATTCATCCCTTGCGTCACAACCCCCACATTCAGGTATAACGTTATTGCCCATCTTAAAATGTCTGTCTCTTTAACCTCCGAACTTTTATGGTACAAGGGATAGCTGCTGCACTATAACATTCAGCAGGTTCAGAATAATTGTTGGATAAAGCCCTAAAAGTATTATTGACGCGGCCAGGAGGAATATAGGAACAAGAAGCTTGTATGGCTCCTTAAATTTCGCCTCCACAGCAGTTTTTCGCCCATACATATAATTGATAAGTCTAAGCAAATATGAAGCTTGAATAACGCTTGTTAGAACACCTATGACTGCCAGCCAGCTTAGGTTTGCCTCTATGGCAGATGTGAAAACCAAGTACTTAGCTATGAAACCTGCAAGCGATGGAACCCCAATAAAGGAAAAGAGCGCCAACAGCATAGCCAAACTTGTGAGGGGCATTTTTCGGCCTATACCTGAAAAATCTTCTAACGTTTCCAAGCCCATTCTGTTAAATATTCCAACAGCCATGAATGAAAGGGCTGTTGTTATTCCTCCAACAAAGAAGAAGAAAAGGTTGCCCATTATCCCTAAAGGTGTTACAGTTGTTATTGCCACGAGATTATAGCCCACATCGGCGATACAGAGATATGCCACCAAACGTTTGACATCCTTTTCCGTTAACGCAAGCAAATTGCCTACAACCATTGTTAACGCTGATAAAACCGCAAAGATAAGCGTCCATGGCAAAACCGTGGGCGGAGACAAAATGTAGACGAGAACCCTTAGCAGTACATAATAACTTCCTTGATCAACAAGGGCTGAAAGAAATGCTGAGGAGGCTGCTGGAGCCGCTGAATAGGCGTCTGGAAGCCACATGTGGAATGGAACAACAGCAGCCTCAATTGAATACCCTGCAGCCATAAAGGCAAAGGCCACTTCGAGGAGATACTTATTCTTTAGGGACATAAGCGCATGCTTTGCCGCCCAGAAGTTAAGTGTGCCTGTTAGGGCGTAAATAATTGACAGTCCATATACTATGAAAGCTGAAGCCATTATTGTCATGGTCAGATATTTTAAAGTGGCATGAATAGACTTGATTGTCTTATTGTAAACCATTAGAAAGCTTGAGCTGGCTGTTGTTGCTTCCCAAAAAATAAAAAGCGTTAAGAGATCGCCTGCAAAGGCTGTTCCTATCAAGCATCCAACATTTATAAGCATCACGGCGTAATAGCGTTCTGAAAGTTTCTCTTTGAAATCTACAGAGAGAAAGGTGTACATGAAAATGACGGCGCAGAGGGCTGTAAAGATTACTGCCATATATACTGACACGCCGTCAATTAGGAATGCAGTTGAAAATGCTGTGTAAGCCTCAGATGCAGTTGTAAGGTTAATTATTGGTAATGGTGCCTGTTGTGAGTAGTATTTTAGCGCCAAATTGGCCACAGCCACGGCCGCCGCTAGGAAGACTGCTATAAACCAGCAGGCGGCGATTACAATTCCCTGTGCACTCTTACGTATTGTCTTGATTATTGGTACTGTTAGAATTGAGGATGCGACAAACACTATGATGGGCAGGGAAGCATCTAAGATGCTTATCAATCAGCTCGCCTCATCAAACGAATGTTACGCTGGTGATAAGATGTATAAAGAAAGTGGGCCATACACCCAGAATTACAACAAGGACCGTAAGGATACCCATAGCCAACTTCATAGATAGTGGGACATCCACAATTTTTTCATGTTTTGATTGACCAAAGAAAACGTGACCTATAAACCGCAGGGCATAAGCCAGCGAGAGAACTGTGGCTATAAGCATTAGCGCTGTCATGACCGTGTAAAAGCTATCGTTAGCTATCGCCCGGAAAGCTCCAACAAATATTAAGAATTCACTTATGAAGCATGCAAATGGAGGTATGCCTGCAATGCTTAGGGCGGCAATAATTGATGATGTGGCTGTAATAGGCATTTGCCCAGCAAGGCCACCCATCTGTCTTATGTCCCTAATTTCAAGCTGCTTCATAACTGCACCGGCTGTTAAGAAGAGTAACCCTTTACTGACAGCGTGGCTGACAAGATGAAATGTTGTTCCAGTTATGGCTTCATTATATGGAAATAGTGAAAGCCCAAAAAGGACATAACCCATATGAGCGATACTTGAGTAAGCAATTATCCGCTTTATGTCACTCTCTACAAGGGCGATGAGGGCGCCAAAAAACGCAGAGATCATTCCAAAAAATGTCAGTGCATGCAGAAACTGTGTTCCAAAATTTGTGGCTATAACTGCCGGAAAAACTGTTCCCAGTGATATGCGGAGTATTGCATATGCACCTGCGCTTATAACAACACCGCTTAGAAGAGCGGACATGGGTGCCGGAGCTTCGGAGTGGGCGTCTGGAAGCCACATGTGAACAGGAACTACAGCCATTTTAACCGCAAAACCTGCGGTAAATGAGAGGAGAATCCACCTGGCAAGATCGGGATTTGCCATTAGAGCAAGTTTGGCGGTGAATATGTCAAGATCTCCTGATACCATGAAAATTGCACCTATACCTAGAAGGACAAAAACTGCCCCTGCGTGGGTGAATATGAAGAACTTAAAGGCGGCGCGATACGGTTCTCGATAACCCCACCCGCCAATTATAAAGTAGGCGGGCACAAGCATTAGTTCCCAGCAAAAGTAAAAGAGCATTAGATTTGAGGTAATAAAGACGCCTACGAGACCTATGGAAAGCAAGGCTAGAAGAGCATAATATTCAGCTAAGCTCTTCTTTTCGTGCATATAGCTGATTGAAAAGAGAGACGACGCAAAAATCAGCACTAAGGTGACTATTGCCATTGAAAGGCTGACTCCGTCGACGAAAAGCGTGAAGCTGGAGCGGAGAACCGGAATCCAGTAGTAAGATTCCATGTAAATGTGGTTTGCATCATTTAGAATGGACGGCAAAGTTGTAAATAGCAGCGCAATGTCGCACATACAGGTTAAAGCTACTAGATATGCGGCTGCCTTCGGAGATTTTTTGCCTAAAAAGTAGACAATGGGGATTGTTGACGCCGATAAAATCAGCATTGATAATAGCATGTTTTGTATGCATCCCACCTACATTAGCATAGTGATTATTACCAGGGTTAGGATTATTAGAAAACCTATTAGCGCTGCAGATATATAATGGTTTATAGAGTTTGAGGACATTTTCCTGATTTTTGAGACGGAGGGGAGGATTTTTTTGACTATAACGTATAGGAGTTCGTCGGCAAGAATATCCAAATACTTTTGAGTTTTATAAGCTAAATTTAGCATACCCTCCGCCACAAGCAAGGGTAGGCTATTGAAGAATGTATTTTCCAAGTATCTTTGAATTTTGTAAGCAAAATTTAACACCAACCTTGCCACGAGCAGGGGCGCGTTATTGAGGAATGCAGCTTCCACATGCTTGAGGTTCCTAGAAAAAGCTAAAATTCCCATCGCAATACCTTTTTCATAGAATAAGTCAAAAAAGTAGCCATTTTTTAATAAAGCGCCAATATATTGGATTTTTCCCATTAATAGACTTGGCAGTGATGGTCTTCTATAATATGCAAAATAAACAGATATACCGCCCACAGAAAGGGCAAAAAACAGTGCTAGAGTTGAGAAACTAAATATTTCGCTCATGCCTATTTCCAAACGTGCTTCCATAATGTGGGAAAATTTATTTACAAATAAGCCAGCGGTAAGGCATATGGCTGCAAGAATCCAGGCGGATAGCAACATGATCTTTGGGGCCTCATGCACGTGTACCTGATTTAGATAATCTGACTTTTCACGGAGATAAACAAGCGTTAGAACCCTTAGGGTATAAGCGAAGGTTAAGGTTGTGGAGACATAAAGTAGAATGTAGTTAAATAGGTACCCGGAGGAAAGAACGCTTTGTATTGCCAATTCTTTGCTGAAAAAACTGATTAGTGGCGGTATGCCAGCCCGCGACGCCATCACAACAAGACTTAACGCAAAGGTTATCGGCATTTCCTTGCGGAGACCCCCCATCAATCGCATGTCCCGCGTGCCCACGGCGTGAACTATGCCGCCTATCAAAAGGAAATCGAGACCTTGGAAAAAGGCGTGGCCTATAAGGTGAAGCACACCTGCGAACCATCCTGGAGATGCCGTGGAGTAGGCTGTACCGAGGGCTGCGAACATGAAGCCTATTTGGCTGATGGTGGAATAGGCAGCCACACCCTTTATGTCGGTTGTTGATAGGGCTAAGGTAGCACCTACAAATGCTGTTATTGTGCCAATCCAAAGTATTGATGGCAACCACATTGGGATAGAGGCTGTTAATGGTCCAAAAAGCACTATTAGCCTAGCAATCAAGTAAACACCGGCCTTCACCATGGTGGCTGAATGCAGGAGGGCGCTAACGGATGTTGGAGCCTCCATAGCACTGTATAGCCATGTATGCAGCGGCAATTGCGCAGATTTTGCAATGGCCCCTCCAAGCATAAGAAAGGCAGACGCGGCTAAAACTGTAGGTGAAATTTGCCCAATATTGCTTGATATGTAACGGAATGAAAAGGAACCCGAATTCACATATAACAGGCAGATTCCGGCAAGAAGGCAGACGTCGCCCACACGGGTCATTAGGAACACTTTTACACCTGCACGCACACTTTCAGGGCGCTTATACCAGAAGGATATAAGCGAATAGGAGCAGAGTCCAACCATCTCCCAGAATATGAATAACTGGAAGAAATTATCTGACAAAACCAAACCAGCCATAGAGCCTATAAAAAGCAGAATGAAAAAGCAGTATCTAGTTAAGCCTTCTTCTCCAGCCATATAACCCAAAGAATAGAGGGTGATTACAAAACCGAAGAATGTAACTAGGCAGGCTAGCAAAATGCTCATGGAATCGAGGTATACGCCTACATTAATTCGTACAAGGGGAATCCAGGATACTGTCAAATCTGGGCTTTCTAAAGTGTTAAAATATGCTTCTGGAAGCATTGAAATGGCAAAAATTAACGCGGTTAAACTTACAACCACAGCAAAACAGTTTCTTGCTTTAGGACTAAAGCGCGAAACAAGAGGGGTGAGTAAGCTGGAAAATATCGGAAGCAGCCAAACTAGCCATGGTGCATAGGGAAGCAATCGTTATCGCCTCACTTTGCGAGGCTAATATTCAAGGTTTTTAGAATCTCCGTATCCGATCCTCATCCCAAGCATTTTGACTAGGCTTTTTGAATGGAGCACAGATTTAAATTTTCTTATTCGCCCGGCTCGAATATCGATACAAGCTGTCATTAAAGGAAGTCGGCTCCACTCTCTGCGAACGCTGACTCTTGTAGAAGGGTCTGTTCCCGGTTAGGAAATAGCTTATAGCGGCGGGAATCACCGTGAAGATTATGAAGCTAGGCCCAACCGTCTCAGCGACTAGTGCTATGCTTGTAAGGAGACTTTTGCTCGTAGCTGCTAACATAGCCGCCATACCCACAATAACATATAAAAGAACTGAAGCAAGCCCTAGGCATCGTGCATACAAAAGACCTAAAACGCCACCCACATAGAGGGATGGAATGAAAAGACCCCCCACCCCCGCCGAAGCTAAGGGTTAAAACTCGTCGCTAGAATCTTAAGAGTCAAGATCATAGCCAGGGCGGATAACGACAACCGTCCAAGCTCTGAAGATGTGAGTTTATAAATAACATCATAGCCTAAACCTAAAACCTCTGGACAGAACAATCCAATTATGCCCAAAATCAGCTCGAAAAATACGCTTAGAAGAACCATTGGAAACCTCACTGCGGCCCATCTGCTCATTCTGTCAATTTCCTCAAGAATTTCCATGAAAAGCAGGGCGACTAACGCGGCTAATATCCCAAGAATAATGACGTATAAAAGATGGAATATGGAAGGCGTTACTGCGGAGGAAACCGGAAAAAGAGATTCAGACCCAAGAGTTAAAGCGGAAATTAAATAAGCGCTAACAGAGGCAATTGAGGCTGGAATGAAGATTCCTGTTTCAATATCTTTTTTATACGGCATTTCGAGGGCGAAAAGAATTTCAGTTAACGGAGCTTTAAATATGGCTGAAAATCCGGCGGCTGCTCCACATAAAAACATTGTCTTAACATCTCTTCTGCTAAGTCCTAGTTTCCTAGAAATAACAGAGGCTAATCCTCCACCTAAAAGGAGCTGGGACCCTCTAAACCTGCACTTACACCTAATCCTATAGTCACCGCGGAAGTTGAGTCTTGCATAGGGTGTCTCTTGCACTCATGTAGCCATTCCTTCTATGGTAACTTTCAATCACCACATCGCATCCGCAGCCATAACTCTTGCTTTCTGCAAGAAATTTCACTGTTAAATAGGCTCCAGCAAGAGCCAAAGCTGGGCATATGACTATAAGTTGAGGAAGACTTTTGGTGACAGTTGTGGAGACCAAGTTGAAAAGTTGATATAGATGAACAAAAAGGAAGATGGCTAAACCTATTATCATACCAAAAGCAAAGGGCAAAAGCCAGCATTCAGTTAAATTTAAGGAGATGCTCGTTGTACAGTTTTATTGTCTTCATCCTTCTTTATACCCTGAATCCTTGTTTTCAGAAGCTTGCTCCATTTTCGCAATTTTCCTCAAATCGCAACTTCCATATTTCTTGAAGTTAATGAACATTATCGCCAAAACAATGGCAGTTATACAGGTGTCCGTCGAAAATGCCAGCATCAGGAAGGCTTCGCCTAAAGTATTGCTCGCCATGGATAACATCACGAAATTCATAGTCGCCGCGGTTGCAATAAGCTCGAGGGATATCAAAACTTTGAGCAAATGGCTTTTTGACAAGAGGCCATAAATGCCTATCGCCAATATAGCAGCTGATAAGATCAGGTAATCCATTAGCGCTCACCTTCTCCTTTTTCATACAGGATTATCATAATGCCGATGGCTACCGACACCATAACTAAAGCTTGCAGAACCACATCTATGGCCCTTAAATTCCAAAGGGCATAAGCAAACGGAACATTAGAGATTTTGCTCTCGAAAGCAGATGGAACAGATAGGAAGATCACTGGAAGCGAAATTAACAACCCAGCAAAAACTGGTATTAGAACCTTATTGAGGGACTCACTCCCATGAGACTTTTCGCTTAACATTTCGCCTGCCAGGAAAAGGACAACCAAGGTTCCTGTGCCTATGGCCAGCTGGAATAGGGATGCGAAAATGGCGTTGTTTAAGGCATAGAGAATCGCCGTAAGAAAGAATACACAGGCCAAGGAGGCGGTAGAATATACTGCCTCATCAAGATAAATGGACATACATGCTGATATTATTAGGCCCATAGCTATTAATTCAAGGATCATTTATGTAAAGCCTCCCTCTTACCGCTTGCTTGAGGCTTAATTATCAAGGCAGATTTATCAGTTGAGGCTAACTCAAAAATTTTTGAGCCTTTTATGGCATTCCTCGGGCAACCTTCGATGCACTGATAACAGAAGATACAGCGATCCAAGTGGAACATGGGTCTTTTCTTACCATCCACCTCAACCATTTCAATAGCCTTTGACGGACAATCTCTAGAGCATAAGCCGCAGCTGATGCAGAGGTTAATATCAAATATTTGCATTCCACGGAAGCCTTCAGGAACGTCAGGCTTAACCTCAGGGTATCTTTGTGTAGCTGGCTTCTTCACTAAATGAGTTAAAACTTCTTTTAGGATGGGAGATAACGCTCTCTTAACCATCAAACCACCACTCCAATCAGAGGATAAACCCATAGCTTAACGGCAACAGCCCCTAAAAGCGACAATAAAGCCAAGGGCAGAAGCACCCTCCAGGTGTCGGCAAGCACTTGATCTATCCGCAGCCTGGCGAATACGCATGTTAAATACTCAGATATGAAAATGACAAAAAGAAGCTTTATAATAAACCATATGGTGTGCCACAAAGCAGGCATTCCAAAGAAAACTGGTCCATTGGGGCCGCCTAAAAATAGCTCAACGGTTATGGCTGCCCCTAGAACAATCTGCACATCTTTGGCGAGTTTAAGAAAGGCTAGGCGCCTGCCACTATATTCGGTTTCATAGCCTCCAACTAATTCGCTTTCCGCATTTGGAACATCAAAGGGATCCTTCTCCAGTTCCGCCTGCAGTGCAAAGATGAAGAGAACGAAAGCCCATGGAACAGAAATCAAAAATGGAAAACTTTGACTGGAAACTATTGCATGGAAGCTTATGTGGCTAGCTAAAATGGCGGGAGCTAACGCCAAGAGAAAAAGCGGCAGATCATAACCCAGAAATTGGGTTAATATTCTGGCTGCACTTATTATACAGTAAGGATTTATGGACGCCCAACCTGAAAGGAACAGGAAAAAGTTAGCCACGGTTACAAGCGTTAATACAAGGATTAGGTCGCCCTCAAAACCTGAGGTGATAGTACCATAAGTTCCCGTGATCGGCAAAAATAGGAAGGCAAAAACAAAGATTGTGAATGCGAAAATTGGCGCAAGCATAAAAATGAAATGCCTGGAATCCAATGGGACTATGTCCTCTTTTGTTAACAGTTTGATAAAATCCGCTAGAGGTTGAAGCAAACCAGCCGGCCCGGTATACGTGGGGTCCATTCTATACTGCATTCTAGCTTCCACTTTCCTCTCAAACCAATCACAGATCAGGGTGAGGAATAAGACGAATGCGAATCCGGGGAAAACCAGCACATTAAACAGGAAACTTAACATGTACACCGCATATGGGCCTCCTATCTATCTGTGCACGAGAAGCATGGGTCAAGGCTTGCAAAGATGGCTGGCACATCAGCGATGTTTACACCCTCCGCTATCTTTACAAATGATAGTATGTTTGCGAAGGTTGGTGTACGCACCTTAACACGTTCAGGATAAACTGTGCCGTTGCTTTTAACATAATAAAACAGTTCACCCCTTGGAGCTTCAACACGATCCAACGCCTCACCCTCGGGGACAACCCTAGGCACCCTTATTCTGTAAGAGCCACTTGGGAGATGATCCAGCGCATACTCGATTATGTTTATACTTTCGTTAATTTCCTCTAAGCGCACCATAAACCTAGCCCAGCAGTCCCCCTCGTCATATGTTACGATATTGAATGGAATCTCGTTGTAAGCTGCATAAGGTTCATCCTTTCGAACATCCATTCGAATTCCTGAAGCCCTAGCTACGGGTCCCACAACGCAGAGTTTTAATGCATCACTCCTACTTAACACGCCAACATTTCTGGTTCTAGACTTAATGGTAGGATCATGCTCAAAAAGCTCCCTATAAAATGAAAGCTTACCCCTGAGATTTGAAAGCTCAGCTCTGATTCTTGAAATTGCCTGCTCGTTTATGTCCCGTCTGACGCCGCCTATGGTTATAAATGAGGCTAAAACCCTGTTTCCTGTCAGCAATTCCATAAGATCCATTATTGGTTCGCGGTCTCGCCACATGTAGTGTAATAGCGTTTCATATCCAATTTCAAGACCAGCGTGTCCTAGGAGGAGCATGTGGCTATGTATTCTATTCAGTTCAAGGATTATAACACGAAGATATTTAGCCCTCGGCGGTACGTTTAGCCCCATAATTTCCTCAACGGTTTGACAGAAACACGCAGCGTGACAGGCGTTGCATATGCCGCATATTCTTTCAACAAGATATATGTCCTGAAGGTAGGTGCGCCCCTCCGTAGCCTTTTCGATTCCCCTGTGAACATAGCCTAGACGTGGGGTAACTTTTTTAACTGTTTCCCCATCCACCTCTAAGGAGAACTTCTCAGGTTCGATTAGGGCTGGATGCTGCGGGCCTACAATAACCTTTACAATGCCTTTACCTTCATAAGCCTCATCCTCATCATAGAGATCCTTTGCGTTGTCCAGGAGGCTTGCAAGCTCAGAGTTTTCAACATCCTTTCTGATGGGGTAAAGGTTTTTAGGCCACATTTCCGGAAGGATGAACCTTTTTAGGTTAGGGTGACCCTCGAAGTTCACCCCGAAAAGATCTGCAACTTCTCTTTCATGGAAGTCTGCACCTGGAATAAGGTCTGTTATAGTGGTGGCGGACGCTTTTTCCTTAGGAACATCAATTTCTATTGTGAATATTTTTCCAAAGACACGTACATGATACATTATGCCTATGCTGTCTTTTAGGTCTATGCCGGTGATCGCGCTTATTCCCGCATCTTTATCCTCTTCAAGAAGGATTTTCACGGCATATCTATGAAAACTGGGTTTAACAGTGATTATTGGATTCGCATTCATGGTTACCCTGATTCCAAGAATCCCCTCGACAAGTTTCTCTTTAAATCTGTTGATGATTTTCTTTTCCGCCTCAGCCATTGGATTTTCCAGCCTCCATTTTTTGAGCAGCTTTATGAGGCCATCGATTATAGCTTCGGGTTTTGGAGGACAACCTGGTATGTAAACATCTACGGGTATAACTTTGTCAGCTCCGCCTAAAACATTATAGTTTCCCTCGAAAATCCCGCCTGAGCAGGCGCAAGCGCCTATTGCCACCACAAACTTCGGTTCAGGCATCTGATCATAGATCCTCTTAAGCCTTCCAGCACACTGTCTTGTGACGGCGCCTGTGACTAAAAGGATATCGGAATGCCTAGGAGATGGTTCAAGCAATATACCGAAACGTTCCACATCATACCTTGGCGTTAAGAGGGCTACCAACTCTATGTCGCATGCGTTACATGCGCCTGAATTGAAGTGCAAAGCCCAGGGCGACTTTAATCTTGCCCATCTTATCAGGCTAAGGCGGGACGTTACTTTTCGCCCCCTTCAAAAAGGAAAAACGCGACAATTAACGTTGCAGCAAAGTATAACAGCAGATATTGAATTCTTATAAACGAAAGGACAAGGGATGCAAAGGCTATGAGTAATATTGCTGAATCTAGAACTGCAAAGTAGATAAGAAATCTGGGAAGCGACATTATGACCTTAACGTTTCGGAACTCAGTTTTTCCCCACAAGCATACGAGCTCTTTTTATCCGGATTTTTGCTGGATTTTGGAGAAAGTAGCCGTCCAATCAGGAGAATAATCAAGGATACAGCCAACAGCGAAATAAAAGCGGAAGTCAAGGTTTCAAGAATATAGAGCGCCTCTAAGTTAATGGGCGTTTTCCCATGCCACCCTTTATTATTTCGGCCCTATTGTTCAGCAAGGGCGAAGATTTAAACCTTACCTCCCTGCTTGCAAAAAATGAAAGGAAAATAATTTATGGTTTTTATGTTACTTTTTTAGCAAATTCTTCAGAAATCCTCTTGTATAATTCAAGTTCCTTTCGGGATATTGGCTTAACCCTCTTTACGGCTTCTTCAACATGGCGCCAGTAAACCTTCAAGTTCTTTAGGCTATTTTTGGCATCCTCGGAGGATTTAGAGTTCATAATATGCTCTCTTATTGCGAGCATGACGGCCGTGTTGCATATGGCAGCAAGGTCAGCGCCGGTGTAGCCTTCTGTTTTCTGGGCTAGTTCATCAATGCTTATGTCCTCGGCCAAAGGCTTTTTCTTCAGGTGAATTTTTAGGATTTCTTTCCTAGCCTCGAGGTCTGGGGGTGGCACATACAAGAGCTTATCGAATCTTCCAGGCCTTAGGAGTGCTGGATCTATGATGTCTGGGCGGTTTGTAGCCGCTATGACGACGACGCCTCTAAGCTCCTCTAAACCATCCATCTCCGTTAAAAGCTGGCTTATGACACGCTCCGTCACATGGGAGTCCCCGTAGCCTCCTCCTCGAACAGGGGCTATGGCGTCTATTTCGTCGAAGAATATTATGCTTGGAGCAGCCTGCTTTGCTTTTCTAAATACCTCCCTAACCGCCCTTTCTGATTCGCCAACCCATTTTGAAAGAACTTCCGGCCCCTTGATGCTTATGAAGTTGGCTTCGCTTTCGTTTGCAACCGCCTTGGCTAATAGCGTCTTACCTGTGCCTGGGGGACCATAGAGTAGTATACCCTTAGGCGGCCTGGCATCCATATGTTCAAAGACTTCTGGATATTTCAGAGGCCACTCAACAGCCTCTTGGAGTTCAAGTTTAACGTCCTTAAGTCCGCCTATGTCCTCCCATTTAACGTCCGGAACCTCAACAAGCACTTCACGCATTGCTGAGGGCTCAACATCTTTTAGGGCTTCCATGAAATCGTTCATTGTTACAACTATTTTGTTCAGAACCTCGGCTGGAATGCTTTCTTTCTCGAAGTCAATTTCGGGAAGAACCCTGCGTAGAGCCCGCATGGCAGCTTCCTTGCAGAGCGCCTCAAGGTCTGCGCCTACAAAGCCGTGGGTAACGCTGGCTATTTTCTCCAGGTTAACATCGTCGGCCAGGGGCATGCCTCGGGTGTGAATCTGCAAAATTTCCAGCCGACCCTTCTTGTCAGGGACGCCTATCTCAATTTCCCTGTCAAATCGTCCCGGCCTCCTTAGGGCTGGGTCTATGGCATTAGGCCTGTTGGTTGCGCCTATAACGACAACTTTTCCGCGGGGTTTCAGCCCATCCATTAGGGCTAGAAGTTGTGAAACCACCCTCTTTTCAACTTCGCCGGTAACTTCCTCCCTTTTTGGTGCAATGGCATCGATTTCATCTATGAATATTATGCTTGGGGCATTTTCCTCAGCCTGCCTGAAAATCTCCCGGAGCCTTTCTTCGCTTTCTCCGTAAAATTTGCTCATAATCTCTGGTCCGCCGATGCTGAAGAAGGCGGCGTTTGTCTCATTTGCAACAGCCTTAGCTAATAAGGTCTTACCCGTTCCAGGAGGGCCGTAAAGGAGCACACCCTTTGGAGCCTCAACTCCCAAGCGTTCAAAAAGTTCCGGATATTTCAGCGGAAGCTCAACCATTTCCCTTATCTTTTTAATGGCGTCATGGAGGCCCCCTATATCCTCATAGGTTACCCTTGGAACTTCCCTCACGGCAGCTGCGGGGTTTTCACCTATGACTATCTCGGTGTTGGGTCCGATTATTACAGCAGGGGCTGGAGGCTGGACGCTTGTAATCATGAGATCGATTTTTCGACCCATTATCCCTATTGAAACGTAATCTCCCCTTGTGACGGCCTTACCATCCAACAGCCTGGCAAGATATTCCTCTGCACCCTCAATGCGCAGCGGCTCCGTCGGCGCCAGAGTTATCTTCTCAGCCCTTTTTGCTTCAACCTTCCTTATGGTCACCTTCTCATCTATGCTCACGCCTGCATTGTTCCGCGAATAGCCATCAATGCGGATTATCCCCTTCCCATAATCCTCACTGTAACCAGGCCAGCATATAGCCACGGTTTTACGTTTCCCCGAGATTTCCACGACATCGCCGGGCGTTAAACCCAGCTCCTGCATCACCTTAGGGTCGATTCTAGCTATGCCGCGACCCACATCACGACCATGCGCCTCAGCTACCCGCAAAACAGCAGTGTTAGAACCAGACATAACATCAACCACAAGGCATCATATAAAAACGAGAATATAAATTTAGCCAGTTAAATTCAATTTAAACAACATCTGTCCAAAATAAAGCAATTCTATTCAGTGCAACACCGGCTGAAGCAAGAAGCACATGGCCAATAATCGGCGCCAGCGTGAGGATACAATGCCGGTTCAGGCCAAACCTCATGCTGGACACAACTGTAACGACAGGCAGTAACGGCTACTTTGAAGCCTCAAGAACAGCGACAGCAATAGTACCAGGCTACAGCACAGCATGGTTCGAAGCCTATAACGTGCCCGGTTATATCAACCAAAGGAAACTTTCACGTTCTAAAATGACTAAAAGTCGGGGCCTGCATGGCACTTTTATTGTATAAGTGGTGGCAAAGACCCGTCTTTCCGTATGGCGGAAGCGGGTTACTCTCGGAAATGGCGTTTTCGCCTGTAGCCGATACTCTGCCTGTATCGATCGAGAAAACTAGAACCCGCTCACCTGGCATCTCCGCCGTCAGCGATACTATCGACATGTTCCTCATGCTCTGCACATGTAGGTACAACGTGCAACCTCCCCACGTATCTATCATTCCAAAAGAAACATATAACAGCTCAGATTCCTCGCCCTCTCATAGAACGACGATGCCCGTCTTCATGTCGTAAATGGTTAGCCTGCCGCTATGGCTACTACTATTGTAAATTGAAAATTATTTAATGTGGCTGCGTTTCTTCACATTCATATATGATGATCTTTCAATTCGAGGCTTTTTAAATATAATTATTTTAGCCCTCCCTGCTTCCAGCCTTCTAGTGTTGAAAAGACGCATTAAGTAAGAAAGGGACCTCAGCATCAATGGCGACTTCGTCACGCTTGAAAACCACGATGCGCAGTTCAAAAGGGTGACGCCGGGGGTGGGATTTGAACCCACGAGGCCCATATGGGCCACAGGCTTTAAGGCATGCTGGTTTGTCTCCAGGCCTGCTCCCTACCGGACTAGGAGACCCCGGCACTACATGAATTTTACTCCCTTATATAATTTAAATGCTTATTATTCCGCGCAAGCCTTTGCCATGATAGGGGACGACTTCTGGTATAAAGTTTGGATACCCAAATAATTATTGGGTTTTCTCGGCCATTAGCACGCGATAGCCGCTTCCCCGCGCGAGGACAGAGACGTTCCCAAAGTTTTCTTCAAAAATCCTCTGCAAACGTTCTTTCCCAATTTTTGATTTCACGACCATCTGGAGTGTTGCACCCTTAACCATATGCTTAGGAGCCTCTGAAATTATTGATTTCACCACAGACAGCCCAGCACTTACGGGTGGGTTTGAAAGGATACAGTTGAAGCCAATTCCCTCAACGGGTTCATACAGATGCCCAGACCTGGCCTCGGCATTGGCCACCCTATTTAAAATGATGTTTCTTGAAGCAAGCCTAACCGCTCGCTCATTAACATCAACCATAATAACCCTTAGGGCTGGATTCAACGTGGCAGCAACTATCCCAACAACGCCGTAGCCGCAGCCCAGATCCAAAACATAACCCTCATCGGGCAGAATCATAGATTCTACTAGAAGCCTTGTGCCGAGATCTACACGCTTTCTAGAGAATACGCCTGAAGCAGTTAAAAATTCAAACTGTCTCCCACGTAAATAGGCGCGTATAAGCCCATATTTAGGCCTTGAACAGGGCCTAGAAGTGAAATAATGTTCAAACTTTTTGAGCTTATCCCTCATTAGATTTCGCCGCTCTTCCAACATTTGGGATAGGTGCCTCTGGGCATAAGGACCCTTGAAGTCTTCGCGACAATTCCATGATCGGCATTTAGAATTTCTTCTGTTGAGGCCTCGGCCCTTGCCAAAGCAACGGCCTCACCCTTCAACGTTAAAAGCGCAACAAGAGAGCCCTTACTTATGCCAGTTTCAAGGAGCAAGACTCCGGGAGCCGCTAAGCTTGCACCGTGGCAAATGGCATCCACAGCCGAGTCTCGAATGTATATTTTTGGGACCAGGGCCAGAGCATTCTCCATGGGCTGGATAAACTTCCTTAAAATAGCGCCATCCTTCTCTTTCTGCCATTCCATAAACCAGTAAGCTACATCATGCAAGGTGACACAGCCTTCATCCTCAACGAATGGGCCAGCTCTAGTCCTACGAAGCTCCTGCATATGGGCACCGCATCCCAAAGCTTCGCCGATATGATGGCAGAGCATCCGTATATATGTGCCGCCCTCGCAGCCCACCCTAAATAAGACGATTCGGTTCTTCATCTCCAGAAAGTCTATATAGTAAATGCGCCTAGTCCGAAGCTGCCTTTTAACAGAGGCCCTTAGGGGCGGCCTCTGGTAGATTACATCCTCAAACTCGCTTAAAACTGCTTTAACCCTTTCCTCTGAAACATCACCATGCAGTTTCATGACACAGACGTATTCCTTACCGCTTGTCAAAAGGGCTTGAACGATTTTCCTAGATTCCTCTAGAGTTATGGGCAAAACTCCGGTCACATTGGGATTTCTCCGGCTTTAAGCCCCTAGAGTCCCGCCGTGACCAATATTCTGAACTTGCAGTATTTGCTTAACCCAAGCAGCAACCTCATGGCTTGTAGGCCCGGCAGGCTTGTCGAGATTTATAACCCCAAACCTTATGTAATCTCGATCTGAGCGTTCTTCAGGCCTGCAACCATAATTCGGGTCAGTTGTACCCTCAGCCTTAACCAGAAGTTTACGTTCCACCTGCCATGGGGCAACACTTCTAGGCATTTTTTAAACACCTCCTTGATAAGAGAAATTCTAGAAATTAATAACAATTGTTAAGAATTAGGCATTTTACGCTGGTTTTAGAATGGGCTTAACAGGCTTGGACATCTCTTCAATTAAGCCCTTCTGCTTTAGAGCCTCAATGACCTCCTCGTCGGATGCTCCGCGTTTAATATCAACCTTCTCACTTAAGGGTTCAAGGTGATTGATGTTAGACCTTCGCCGCTTAACCCCTGTTAAAGACTTTGGTCCCGTGACCAGCACGAAATTCTTGTCTATAAGATCAACTATGACGCATTTTCTCCCAGCCTCTCTCCCCGCA